>CAYVQU010000009.1:0-60273 GCA_964453155.1 uncultured Anaerolineales bacterium
CCGTTCATAACGCAGTCGTTCCATTCATGGCGTCTCAATAAGCAATTGGTATTACCTCTAATCGTTGACTCTACAGTTGACAAATTCCGATTACCAAAAGATGAAAATACAACCTCTCCCGCGTCATCGTAAAATGTGACATTTGCCAGACTGGTCAAAGCAAGATTTTGAACAACCTTGGTTATCGGTGAGCCGATCATTAAAATTCCAAGCTGATCATCTGTTGTACGAATGGGGCCAACTGTGTATAAAATTAATCCCTGAGGGGTGTCTATAAGTTGTACAAATTTATCCCCTTTTTCATCAAAATCCGCCGCGACAACCCTGTTTACCACGGCCCAATTAATTACCTGGGAATTGAGATTAGTGGAATAGTTAGCCGTTCCCTCCTGGCGCTGCCATGAAATAATCAATTTGCCAGTTTCATCTAAAATCATCACATTATGGAGTTGATTGTTGGCAATCTGGGGATACACTAAACTAGACAATTGATCAACATCGTGGTTTGTTACCGCCTCTGGTACCCCCAATGTAAACGAAATTGTCCTAAAAATTTTTAACTGCGCGGCTTCAATATTGATTACTTCATCAACTGCCCGAAAATATGCTTCCTCTAGTTGACGTCGAAAACGATCTTCAAGGGTGCTAACAAAAGAACGCCCAACCATAAAAGTAGCCAAACCCGCAAAAAGTGAGGCTACAATAAGATAAGGTATAGAAATTTTAAATCTAAGCGGTAACGATAATACTGCTTTTGCCAGCGAAAATTGCTGACCATTTTTAATTGACATTGGGCTACCTGAGTATTCGAATACAATAATCGAAATAATTATAGAGGACAATCACTCCTAATCACATCCCCTAACAGGTTCATCAAGAAGCAACATTACAATCCTCTCAAAAATCTACTCGTTAAAAAAAGCAAGTTTAGGGCCAATTAATGAGTTTAAAGTATTTTTAGAATTAATATATGGTCCGGCTAAAATAAAACTGTAAACCATATTGCCTTTACGAGTAACGATTAAGTTTCCAAAAGGAACGCCATTCGTTTTCAGAATCGCAGTATAGTTTTGCTCACCTAAAGTAAAAGCCTCCGGGACTTCAACAAATTCAACATCGTTATTATTTAAAGTGGCCCCAAAATGATAAGCCTCAATCGCATCATCATATGCCGTAATTGCCAGGGTTTCATTCCGCAAAAAATCAGCTTCTGAAAAAAATAAGATTACGGTCGAATTGGCTGGATCTTTCTCGGCATCATACTCATATTCAATCTCAGTAGTACCATTGATGAAACGCCGGGCCGCATATTTTTCTCCAGCCGCTGAAGCTGACCCAACCGCGACTCCATGATTTTTCAGATCTTCCACAGTAATGAGAAACACGCGTTCTTCGGGAGTCACATCCGTAGTAGTACAACTTGTAACCCAAAATAGGAAGGGGAGAAAAATAAGTAACCGAGACAATTTCATAAAATCACACGAATTTCTTCAGAAAACGGCAATTCCGATTTTATCATTCAAAAAACATCCTGCCGCCCTAATGACTTGGCAATTTGGAAAGTTTGGCCCACAAGCCAGAATTAACGATACCAAAGGGGAAAATTCAAGAACTGCCCATCTTAAGTGAGAGCAACCCGAATTACTAGAATGTATATTCTAAATATCTTGACACAACTCCAGGTTTACAACTATAATCCAAACAACAAAATTACTAACACCATGGATTCCCTTTACATATTCTGACCCTTTTCTTTTTCATCCATGAGGAACCGAACCATAAATAGTTTTCGTTTTCATATTCTCGAACCCCCGCCGATTTTCACCCCATCCCCACTGCCCCAACCGAAGAAATTACTTGATCAACTCCGAGATGCCATCCGGGTCAAAGGTTATTCCATTCGTACAGAGAAAACCTACACGGAGTGGGTGCGCAGGTTTATCATTTTCAACCATAAAACCCATCCCCGGGACTTAGGTCCAGCGGAAATCGAATGTTTCCTAACCTATTTAGCGGTGGATCAGAATGTGGCCGCAGCTACCCAGAATCAGGCCCTAAGCGCGATTTTATTTCTATATCAAAATGTATTAAAAATTGATATTGATCCCAACAGTATCAATGCGGTTAGGGCTAAAAACCCTAAACGGCTGCCAACTGTATTAACCAAAGCTGAGATAAAATCCCTATTTACTCACCTGACGGGGAAATACAAACTCATGGCCCAAATGATGTACGGCAGTGGAATGCGGATAATGGAATGTTTGCGCTTACGGATTAAGGATATCGATTTCGAAAACCAACAAATCATCATTCGAGATGGAAAAGGGGGACAAGATCGGGTCACTGTATTACCCCGCAATGTCCATGAACAACTTAGGGAACACATGATTAGGGTTCAACGATTGCACCAAATTTACTTAGAAAAAGGATTTGGATCCGTTTATTTACCCGGCGCATTGGAAAGAAAGTACCCCCAAACCAATCATGAATGGAAGTGGCAATATATTTTCCCTGCTGGCCGCATTTCTGTTGATCCCCGGTCAGGAATCCACCGCCGCCACCACGCCAGTTCATCCAGTTTACAGCGCGCCATCAAACGCGCGGCTCTTCTGGCCGAAATCGACAAACGCGTCACATCACATACCTTGCGCCATTCTTTTGCTACTCATTTGCTTGAATCTGGGCATGATATCCGCACGGTCCAGGAATTACTTGGGCATAAAGATGTCAAAACAACCATGATTTACACTCATGTTTTGAACCGTGGCCCAATGGCTGTCCGTAGCCCGTTAGATGAGTAAGGCTTGCAACCACTGCAGTCGTTCCCTTTTTATTACTGATTTAGAGGGGGTTCTGCCATCAGGTGCGTAAGCCCGAATTTAAATATCTAGAATTGTTCCTGAATAGATGGTGACAGTCATCTGGCTTCTGGAATTCAAAGAGCGGTTGATTCCCCCCATCAACCACTCTTTCAACCATAAACATGCAACCTGCAATCCCCCCTCATTCAAAATTCAAAATTAACCGTTCACCATTCACAATTCATTTTTCCCCATTTAACAATCGCAGCGCTGTCTCCGCCATGATCGCGGCCCCGATAGGCAGACAATCCTCGTCGATATCAAACATTGGATCATGATGTCGCCGAGTATCCCCTTCAATTTCGGCCCCCAAGATGAACATCGCGCCGGGAATGTCTTGGGCAAAATAGCCAAAGTCTTCAGACCCCATTTCGGGCTGATCTTCGGCCAAATTTTCTTCTCCGATTAAATCGACTGCTACGTTTTCGATTAATTTCACCAACGAGGGCGAATTGGTCGCGGGCGGATAACCGGGGGTGATCTCCAACTCGTAGTCACCACCCAAGGATTTGGCAATTCCTAAGGCGCGTTCGATTTCGGCATGGATTTGTTCCTGAACTTCAGTGGTCATATAGCGCATCGTAATACCCAGGGTGACTTCTTCAGGGATCACATTTTCGGCGATGCCGCCATGGATTGAACCGATCGTGACAACCGCAGGATCAAACGGCCACAAACGCCGCGAGACGATCCCGTTGAGCGCCAGGATCACATGCCCGGTGATGAAAATCGGATCCACGGTGGTATGCGGCATGGCCCCATGCCCGCCCTTACCTTTTATTTTGGCTTGAACCATATCGACCCCAGCCGAACCAAACTCACCGATGATGATTTGACCCGTTGGCGTACTCGAATCGACGTGCAAAGCCAGGGCATAGTCGGCTCCATCGATGGCGCCATCATTGATCATGCACGGCGCACCACTGAGGCCTTCATCATCTTGCATTTCTTCTGCTGGTTGGAATAAAAACCGCACCGTGCCGGGCAATTCTTCGGCGGCCAGCAATTTGGCAACGCCCATGGCAATGGCAACATGCGCATCATGCCCGCAAGCGTGCAATAACCCTTCTCGTTGGGATTTGTAGGCCACATCTTTGGCATCAATAATCGGCAAGGCGTCCATATCCGCTCGGATGGCGACCACCGGTGACCCGGCTCCAATTTCAGCCACCACGCCCGTTTTCCCAACTTCAGTTCGGACACGATACCCTAATTCTTCCATCACCGCGGCAACTTTCTGGGCCGTCCGAACCTCTTCAAATCCCAGTTCGGGGTGCATATGAAAATCCCGCCGCCAGGCGATCATTTCACTTTTAGCTGATTCAGCTTTTGTTAACATTGTTCTTGTTTTAACTCCTATTTATATTTTTTTCAAACCGCGAAAAACGCGAATTATCGCTAATCTTTATTGGCGGAAATTCGCGTTATCCGCGGTTAGATTCTACCTGCGCGGTACTCAATCCAACTATTTACCGAACAAACCATCAAACCTCATGACATGCGATCCAATGATCCGGCTCAATTTCCCGCCATTCTGGAACCTCGCTTTTGCAATGGTCCTTTGCGATCGGGCAGCGCGGGTGGAAGCGGCAGCCGTCCGGGGGGTTGGACGGACTGGGGGGATCACCTTCCAAAATGATCCGTTTCCGGGCACGGGTGGCGCGCGGATCAGGGATAGGGACGGCGGAAAGCAAGGCCTGGGTGTAGGGGTGCTGCGGGTTGGTGTAAAGGTCATCCCGACCAGCCAGTTCGAAAATGACACCCAGGTACATAACTGCCACCCGGTTGCAAATGTGCCGGACCATACTCAAATCGTGGGCGATGAACAGGTACGTCAGGCCAAATTGCTCCTGCAGTTCTTCGAGCAGGTTGACGACCTGGGCCTGAATAGAGACGTCTAGCGCCGAAATCGGCTCATCGCAGACGATGAATTCGGGGTTGGAGGCCAGGGCCCGGGCGATCCCGATCCGTTGGCGTTGGCCGCCGGAAAATTCGTGGGGATACCGGTTGAGATGAGAGGGGTTCAACTGCACCAGTTGAAGCAATTCCTGGACATGCTCTTGCTGCGCATCCCCTTGGAGGAGTTTGTGCACCCGCAGCGGTTCCCCAATGATCCGCGAGATCGTCCAGCGGGAATTAAGGGAGGCGTAGGGGTCCTGAAAAATCATCTGCAACTTCTGGCGCATCTTCCGTAAAGTTTCTTTCTTCGCAGCGACTAGATCAATTCCATCGTAAACCACCTTCCCGGCGGTAGGTTCGTAGAGTTGGAGCAGGGTCCGGCCGGTGGTGGTTTTGCCGCAGCCGCTTTCACCCACTAATCCTAAGGTTTCGCCGCGATAGATGTTGAACGAAACATCATCAACCGCTTTGACAGCCCCGATCTCCCGTTGGATCAAAATACCTTGGGTGATGGGGAAATATTTTTTCAGGCCAGCCACCTGGATCAAAACTTGTTGTTCACTCATCGCAGCTCTCCTGACTCAACATCGACCCAGCAGGCCGCTTGATGACCGTCTTCGATCGTTACCAGGGTGGGATTTTCTTCAGCACAGCGTTCCACCGCGTACGAGCAGCGCGGCCGGAACGGACAACCCGGCGGCATCTGAACACAATCGGGGGGTGAGCCGGGGATGGTGGCCAGCCGTTCATGACTGGTACTATCGACGCGCGGCAGGGATTTCAGCAGCGACAGGGTATAGGGGTGTTGGGGGTTTTCAAATGTCTGGAAAACGTCAGCCGATTCGATGATGTAACCGGCATACATAACGACGATTTTGTCGGCGATATCGGCCACCACGCCTAAATCATGGGTGATCCAGACCACCGACATTCCCAGTTCTTCCTGGAGCCGTTTGGTCAGTTCCACAATTTGGGCCTGGATGGTGACGTCTAAGGCGGTGGTCGGTTCGTCGGCGATCAAAATTTTAGGCGCACAAGAGAGGGCCATGGCGATCATTACCCGCTGGCGCATCCCGCCCGAAAATTGATGCGGATAATCCCCAAACCGTTCAGCCGCCTTCGGGATGCCGACCAACTCCAATAATTCGATGGTTTTGCCGCGGGCTTCCTCCTTGCTGAGGCCCAAATGAAGCATCTGAGCCTCGCTGATCTGGCGGCCAATCGTCAAAACCGGGTTGAGGGACGTCATTGGGTCCTGAAAAACCATCGCAATCTCGGCCCCGCGGATTTTCTGCATTTGGAGATCATCTGTCTCCATTAAATCAACCCCACTATAGTCGACCGTCCCATTAGATATTTTTCCGGGCGGTTCGGGGATCAGGCGCATGACCGACAGGACAGTCACACTCTTTCCACAACCACTCTCACCCACAATGCCGAGGGTCTCACCAGGATTGACCTGGAATGAGACCCCATTCACAGCGTGGACGGTGCCTTCGAAGGTCGTAAAACGGACCTCGAGATTTTTGACATCAAGTAAAGGTTCCATATCCACTCCTACTCTTGGGTCAGGGCCCGGGGATCAAGGGCATCGCGCAGCCCATCACCGACAAAGTTGATCGACAAAACCGTCAGCACGATCAACAGGCCGGGGAAAATCCACAACCAAGGGGCGCGATCGATATAGTTATAGGCCCCATTGAGCATATTGCCCCAGGTGGCCGTTGGCGGCAAAACGCCCACGCCCAAAAAGCTGACATAGGCTTCGCTGATGATGGCGTTTGCCACCCCGAGGGTGGCCGCCACGATGATCGGGGCCATCGTATTCGGTAAGATGTGCTCGAAAATGATCGAGCGGTTGTTGGCCCCAATGCAGTGGGCGGCGGTCACAAACTCCTGCTCCCGCAGCGAGAGGAAATTGGCCCGGACGATGCGGGCCAGGGACATCCAACTCGTCAAACCGATCACGGCGATGATGACGACCACGCTGCCGCTGAACTCGCGGCCCAAAACCGAAACCGTCGGAATTTTGTCAGCCAGCATTTTGCTCAATACCAGGAGCAGTGGCAAGGAGGGAATATTAAACATCGCTTCTGTGAAGCGCATCAAGACACTTTCAATCCAGCCGCCGTAGTATCCGGCGACGGCTCCGATCAACACCCCCACAAACACCTGGACGATCACGGCGGTCAGCCCGATCATCAGTGAGATTTGGCCCCCATAGATCGTCCGGGCCAGAATATCGCGCCCGATGACATCGGTGCCGAAGGGATGTTCAGCCGAGGGGGCTTCCAACCGAATTTTTGTATCAGTATAGTTGGCTTCAGCTTCGGTATAAAATACGGCCCCCACCGTCGAATACAAGATCAACACGACCAGCATTATGGCGCCAAAGACGGCCATTTTATGCCGTTTGAAGCGCAGCCAGATCAATTGACTTAAGGTCAGAGGCGGTTTATCAGTTTCATCTACTAAGGAGGGAATTTCGTTATATGTGGTTTCCATGGCGCCCTCCTAACTGTACCGGATCCGGGGATCAAGCCAGGCGTAAACCATATCGGTCAACAACTGGGAGATGATCACCGCTAGAGAGATCATCATCAAGATGCCCATCACCACCGGGGTATCGTAGCGGGTGAGATGGTCGATGAAGAGCCGTCCCATCCCTGGCCAGCCAAAGATGGTTTCGGTCACCACTGCACCTCCGAGCAGGAAAGGAATATCGATCCCAATCAAGGTCACAATGGGCAGGGCCGCGTTCTTGAGGGCGTGTCCCAGCAAGACCATCCGCTCCGAAAGGCCCTTGGCATAGGCCGTCCGGATGTAATCCTGACTAATGACTTCCAACATCTGAGAGCGAATATAGCGGCTGTATCCAGAAATGCTGATCACCGACATGCTAAAAATCGGTAGGATCATGTGGAGGGCAATCTGTCCGGTGGTCTTGCCAATTTTGGGGTCAAACATCCCCACCGTCGGGAGATAGGGCAGCCCCCATTTTTTGAAATTGACGGCGAACAAATACATCGAGGCCAGGGCGATAAAAAAGATCGGCATCGAATACCCGATGAAAGACCCCGCGGTCACAATTTGATCCACAACCGAATATTGGCGCAGGGCCGAATAGATTCCCACCGATAAAGAAACCGTCAGAATAAAGATCTCCGCGGGGATCATCAAGATCAGGGTGTTCGGCAAGCGATCCATTATGATTTCCATAGCGGGTTTGCCGCGGGTCACCAAAGATTTCCCAAAATCCCCGCGCAAAACACCCTTCCGGGTTCCGGGGGTTTCCGGAACCCCATCCCCATCGACGTCAACGCTGGTCCAATCGTTGCCGACCAACCAATACAAATACTGGATATGAATGGGTTTATCGACCCCCAAAATCCGAGCTAACCGAGCCCGGTCTTCCGGTCGCGTGGCCTTACGCCCCCCCATGGTCGCCAGGGGATCGCCGCTGCTCTGTAAGAGCACAAACAACATCAAGCTGATGATAAATAATAGCGGGATTGCCTGCAGCAATCGACGGATCACATATCGAGTCATGATATGCTCCTTTTCTTGTCTTGCAAATATTGAAAACAGAACGCAGATACTGCTACGCTAACGCGGATCATTTTCCAGTTCGCATCCCGAGTAGTTCGAACGGAGTGAGATCGTATCGAGGGGTGCGAATAAACCGGAACAAACTTCTCTTGCCACACCCTTCACTTCGACTTGCTCAGTACAGGCGATACAACCGGGAAAGAACCGGTCACTCAGAATGCTGTTTAGCAGTAGCGTTCCATAGAGATAGAAAATGGCTGGGCCGATGGTGCTGACCCAGCCAATGATTGGGTTGAAAGTTACGAGATTATTGATTCAGGTCCCATTCGCCGATGTTGAAGAAGGCAGTCACACCGGAGAATTTGTAACCCGTGATTGCGGGATTGATGATCCAGACATCAGGATCATCCCAAATACCGAGGTAATACACTTTTTGGTGCATGAGTTCGGTGATCTTGTGGAAGATTTCGGCGCGGGCTTGCGGATCCACAGTCTCGAGTTGTTGCAAGAAGAGGGCGTCCAAATCTTCGTCACAAACGAAGTAGTTGTAACCCCAAGGGTATTCATCATTGGCCATCTCACTGCACAGCCAGTAGGGGGTATCCGGATCGGGGAACGCCGGCGCATCCGACCATTCCATAATGTCCAACTCACCAACCGCGGCCGGGCCAGCATCGGCATAGCTGGCAAAGAGAATGTCGGCATCATAGGCGATGATCTGCAGGTCGATCCCGATTTCCAGAAGCTGCTGTTGAGCCACAGCCTGGTAGTTCTGGCGCTCTTCCTTGGTGGTATTACCTTGGGTGATCGTCAGGGGGTTTCCGTCTTTATCTTCACGAATACCATCGCCATCGCTGTCGACGTAGCCGTTATCTTCGAGCAATTGCTTGGCGGCATCAGGATTGTATTCCCAGGGTTCAATGTTCGGTGAGACATAGGCCGGCAGGGCATCGAAGAAAGTCTTGTTCGGGGAAACAACGCCCAGGCGGATATCGGTGTTGGACTCGCGGTTGAGGCCCATTGCAATCGCCTGGCGGACGACCACATCTTTGATCCCGGGGGAGGCCATATCGCGCAAGTTGAAGAACCAGCCCTCGTTATAACCAGAAGCCTGAGTCACAACTTCGAAACCAGCATCTCGGAAAGCAGGAATGTCTTCATAGGGCGGCCAGAAAGCGATGTCGGTGTCTCCGGCCAGGGTCGCGGCTGTTTGAGCCGCATCATCCGGTACAAATTGGAAGAAAATCGAGTCCAACTTGGCGGGTTCGCCCCAGAAATTTTCGTTGCGATCAAAGCGGATGTAGCTGCCAGATTCCCACTCCGAGAATACGAAGGGACCACAGCCCACAGTGGGGGCCAAGTTCCAGGCCGCCTCATCGATGCTGCCATTGGCCTCAAATTCGGGCCGCAGGATATGCGCTGGCATCAAACTCACCCACAGATTGGACATCCAGGGGGTGAAGGGGGCATCAAAGGTTAGCACCACGGTCTGCGGATCGGGGGTGGCGAGCATGAACAGATCATAGGGGTATACCGAATCAACCGCATTGGTTTCACTGTTAATCATCTCATAAGAGAACGCGAAGTCCTCCGAAGTGATCGGTGTGCCATCTGACCAGACGATGTCATCCCGCAGTTTAATCGTCACCTCTAGCCCGTCATCTGAAACGGTAGGCAGTTCAGCCGCCAGGTAGGGGAACGGTTCATTGTTCTCGTCGTAATACCACGGCTTACAACCAAAAATCTCCGTCATAGCCGAGGCATACCACATGTTGGAATAGAGCATGTTCAACGAATCAGGTTCCTGGGTCCAGGCGATGGTGATGATTTTAGGACCAGCGGGTTCTTCCGCCGCAGGTTCTTCGGCTGGTTCTTCGGCCGCAGGTTCTTCGGCCGGTTCTTCAGCGGCGGGTTCTTCGGCTGGTTCTTCTGCCGCAGGTTCTTCGGGGGCGGGTTCTTCAGCAGGAGCCGTACCACAGGCTGTCAGGGCCAGTGAAAATACGACCAGCAAGGTTAATAAGGCTAATAACCATTTGTGTTTCATGTAGTCATCCTCCTAAGTGTGTTGTGCAGTATGGGCTCTTAGAATAAATCAACAATGTATACCGCATAACCTGAGCAAATTTTGGTTTTCGAAAAGAAATCTATTCGGAGTCCCTCCCAAAATCTGCTGAAATGGGGTGGTTTAACGGGAAATAAACCACTGTTGGAATTCAAATTCCTTTTATTTTTTTGATCGGTACTTTTTGGGGAAAACCTCCTTTCCATCTCCGTGAACGATTCTCAGTCAATTTAAATACCCCCTACTAGAATTTTCGTTCATTTTGATTCTACATCATTTGGGATACAAAACCAGTGACGAATTGCAGATTTAGAATCAATTCACCTGCAAGTCTCAGGTATTAAACCGCAGAGTACGCAAAGTTCGCAGATTTCATTTTTTTCTCTGCGTTCTCAGCGATCTCTGCGGGTAAATGGATCATTGCATCAAAACCTGGGATTAACTGGCAACCAATGATTTCTCAGCCGCAACCATAATTTTGTCGAGTTCGGCTTCCTGAGCGGCACTGAGCGGCGGTACTTCATGCTCAGCGATCAAGCGGTTGGCTTCGACCTGGGCTTTTTGAGCTAGATCAACCTGTCCGTGTCGGTCCCACTCATCGAAGGAGGTCCGGACCCCTAAAGTCTGGTGCAGAATTTCACCACCCCGCAGATATTTGATCGTATGGGGTTGGGCCATGTAATTGCGTTGATCGGCCATCACTGTCTGCATAACATCTACGGCCAGAGAATCCTCATCAACCGCAAAGCCGCGCACAATGCGGCGAACACTGGCGGCGATATCGTTGTCGCAAACCATCTGGGCATAAGAACCCATCACCCCAGCCCCCATCTCTCCAATGCCGGATAACTCGTCGGCTCCGGCCAGCGCCGGGACCAACGCGTTCAAGGCTCGTTCATAACCGTTCTGAATTTCGAGGCTCAACGCGTTGGTGGAGAGCCCATACACGTTGACGGGCAGCCCATAATGATGTCCAATCTGGACGGTCCCCGCGGAGGCCATTCCCATCTCAACCCCTCCCCAGACCGAAACACCCGTGCGCGGCTCCATCATTGCCAATCGGCCGCAATAGACCACCGGCAATCCCGGGTTGACCAACTGGACAATCACCAGAGAGGCCAAGACCTCGGCATTTTGCTGAGTCAGTGAACCGGCCAACGAAAGCGGCGCCGTCGTCCCGGCAGTGGGACAGGGTAATGGGGCAAAAGGAATTCCCTGTCGAGCGATCTCCACCATGGCCGACACTAAATCCGCGGGGAACATCAAGGGGCTGACGGGGGAGACGCTCATTGTCAAGACTTCTGGGGGCGGCCCAATCACAGCCGCCATATCAATCGCGACCTGGACTTCGGCCGCAGTTTGAACACCGGGGCCTTGTAATGGTTTGGTCGTATTTGGCAGCGCGTGCCGATACATCGCCAACGACATCAGCTCGCCGGGAACGTCAACGGGAGTAAAAAATGGGGTGATTGTAGTGGCCTGATCGAGAGCGTCCAACAGCCGGGTGCTGTCGATCACATCCTGAACAATGGCTTGCCGGGCTTTCCCGGTTGTGGGATCAAAAACATCACGGGCCCCACCGACGTTGTGCCAGTGGAGTTTGCCATCACCCAGGGTGATTGATTCTCCGCTGCGCCCGCGGGTGGTGACGGTTTTAGCCGTAGTTTCTATGGATTTCTCCACCAACGCCGGCGGGAGATAGACCCGGTCGCCATCGAGGGTGGCACCGGCATCCTGTAATTGCGCGCAGATTTCAGGATGATCGAGGATAATCCCCACTTCTGATAAAACGCGTAAAGTAGCATCGTGAATGGAACGAACTTCTTGATCAGAAATAATTTTCCAAGGGTTCATGTGGCCTTCCTAATTCGAAGAGATTAACCGCAGAGAACGCAAAAAGCACAGAATTTAATCAGCTTGTCTCCGAGTGCTCAGCGAACTCCGCGGTAATTATCATTTATCCAAAGGTGGCAGTTCATCCATCCCCGCATCTTTGGCGAGGCGGGTGACCATTGCTTTGAGCGCGGCGACTTTGTCCGCGGGTAAATCCGGGGGTTGGTAGGCGGCCAGGATTTCGGCAGTGCGGACTTTGGCCCGTTCAAATATGTCGGTGCTGCCCTGCTCTTGCCAGGTACGGATTGAGCCGCGGTCGATGACGGGGGACGGCATAAATTGCTCTTTTTTGATCAATTTACGGGTGGTGCGTTGTTTAAGGAATTCACCTTTGAAGTTGATCCCTTCAAACATCTCGGTTGCCAGGGTTTCGGTGTGAACCTGGATTCCTTGCGTCATCCGTAGGGCCATTCCAATCGCTTCGGCATCAATGACCAGTTTTTCAGAGCTGATGCAAGCCAGGAAATCGAGCATTCCGGCCCCGGAGATCATGTTGATCCCGGCGAGTGCCCCGATCATGGCGGTGGTGCTGCTTTCCATCCCCGCCTGGGCATCGATAATTTTGGCGTCGCTGGCTCCGAGATAGGTGTGGGTTGGGAAGCCAAAGGATTTGCCAACCTGGGCATAGGCGGCATCGATCATGGCGGTTTCGACCGCCCCCATCGGGGTCGTTCCCTGACGCATATCCATGATGGCCGGCGCGCCGCCCCAAACGATCGGGGAACCAGGCTGAGCCAGTTGATGGATCGTCATTCCACTGATACATTCGGCTGCGTGTTGGACCACCGACCCAACCAGGGTCACCGGCGCAGCGACTCCGGCCAGAGGCATAGATACCATTTCGGCCGGAATCCCGGCGCGAGCGAGATCGATTAAATTTTGGGAACCAAACTCGCTCCAAATCAGGGGGGGCGAGGGACAAACGTCAAATACCGCGGTGGGTTTCTCGGCCAGTGCTTCGCGACCGCCTGCTAAAATCGCCAACATATCGATCATGACATTCGTGGTCTTGGAGCTGAAGGCTCCAGTGACGATCGGTTTCTTGGAATGCAGCAGGATCAGATAGAGCCGGTAAAGATCACCGATCTCTTTAGGGATTTCGGAGCAGACCACCGCGGTCGATTGAGCGGCGTATTGGGGCAGGCTGTCGGCCACTTTAATGTGTTTGACAAAATCGGGGGTGGTCGCCGGGCGATGTTCCAGCGTGTCGGGATCGAGGACGTTGACTCCCGAGGAGCCGGGGTCAAAATGGACCGCGTCCCCCCCATAATGGACAGTCGGGTTACCATCCTGATCATAAAGCCAAAATTCCCGCGGAACGGTTTCCAGGGCTTTCCGGGCCACCTCTTCGGGAATACGAACGACTTCATTGGCTTCATCCACCGCGGCACCCGCGGCGGCCAACAATTCCCGCGCTTCCGGGAGCTGAACTTTGATCCCCGGATTCATCATCAGCTCAAAGGCTTCGGCGATAATTTGGGGAATCAGTTCGGGTGATAATAGTTCGAGTTTAGGTTGCATAATTTTTCCCTTTCAAGAGAAAACAAACCGCGAATTTCGCTAATCTCCACGAATTGCACTTAGATTAGCGAATATTCGCGAGATTAGCGGTAAGTAATCCGACATATTGAAATTTATTTCTCAACAGAAGCGATGATCTTTTCAAATTCACGGCTGATGGCTGGATTGAGGGGATCGGGTTGGTGGGTTTCGTAAATTTCGAGGGCGCGGGCTTTAGCCCAATCGCGGGGTCCATCACCTTTTTCTTGCCAGACTTCATAAGGACGGCGGTCCATATACTTAGGAACCCAAATCTGACGCATATTTTTGCGAGTATGTTTTTGGGTCAGAAAGTTACCATGGGGTCCCACCGCGTGGACAGTGTCGAGGGCCAGGGTGTCGGGGGTAACTTCGATCCCATTCAGCACCCGGACGATGATGTCGAAGATTTCGCAATCCATCATCATCTGCTCGTACGACCAAATGCGGCTGCCATGGAGTAATCCGGCGCCTAAAAGCATATCGGACATGGAGATCGAGGCCATGAAGGTGGAAAGGCTGTTGTCGATGCCGGCCTGCCAGTTGGGTTCTTTGGCTCCGGTGGCGAAGGAACCCATCGAGAGCGGCATGTTGTAGAAATCGGCCAGGACATTGGTTGCGGCCCCAAAGAGGAAATCTTCGGGCCCGCCACCGGTGTAGGCTCCGGTCCGCAAATCGGAGGCCGTTTGGGCGGCAGCGTAGAAGAAGGGCGCGCCAGGATGGGCCAACTGAATTAGAGCCGCGGCACTGATGACCTCGGCATTGCCAACCGCCAGGTTCCCAGCCAGGGTGGCGGGAGCCGTGGTCAGGCAGGAGGTCATGGTCATGAAACCGACCGGGATTCCGGCCGCGGCGACGATCAGCGCGGCATCGAGGCTGCCCCCATCGTGACCCAAAGGCGGCGCGGTGCATTGCATGATGGAGAGCGGGGGGCGTTTACGCAGCGATTCAGCATCTCCGGCGATGAGGGTCGCCATCTCAACCGCGGCGTGGGCCTCGGCTTCGTTGTAGACGCTTTCAGTCTGGACGTGTTTGGTTGAGTTTTCCCAAACGGCTTTGAGTTCGTGGAGGCCGCGGCTTTCAGCGGGTTTATCCTGGGCCGAAACCGGCACCCAGTGGAAACCGATCTCTGCGGTGGCATCGGCAATCTTGGCGATATCGGCCACATCTTGCAGGCGAGTGCGGCGGAGTTCGTTGGTGTACATATCCAGGATTTGGACGCCACAGCCATCGGTTCCGACAAAAACGTGATTGCCGTCCATGGGTAAATCCTGGGTTTCATCGCGGGCTGCCAAGACATACTCTGGGGGACAATTTTTTATCGCGGCTTCGATCAATTCAGGCGGGGCCTTGACGACCATAGTGTCATGATCGACAGTGGCGCCATTTTTTTCCCAAACTTTTAGGGCGTTCTTCGATGGGAAGCGCACCCCGGTCTTTTCGATAATCTCCAGTGTTGCAGCATGGATCTGCTGGACATCATCAGCGGTGAGAATGTCGAGTTTCAGCCGGGGATTGGTGACGGATTTTATTTTTTTAGTCATGAGATTTACTATATTGGACGCAGATTACACAGATAATGTAGTGGCCAATAGAACCTTGAACATTAACGTCATTGCGAACGAAGCGGAGCGTAGTGCGGCAATCTGAAGATTGGCATGTCAGAGAATGCTTCGGCGGTAAAGCTGTCTGGCAGTGACGTTAAATTTTGATGTGTTCAACCTTCTGTTGATAATTACAAGATTACGCAAATAAACGTAGAAAAAAATCATAAATCTGCATTTTCAGCGTTCATCTGCGTCCCAATTATTTAGCCTACACCTAAGAGCTCTTTGGCGACAGCGACGGCCCCAATGGCATCTTCGGAATAGCCATCGGCACCGATTTCTTCCATCCAACTGCGGGTGACGGGGGCGCCGCCGACCATGACTTTGACGTCGCCCATACCCATGTCATCAAGGGCTTCGATGACATCTTTTTGTTTGACCATGGTGGTGGTCAGGAGGGCGCTAACGGCAACGATATCGGCCCCAACCTCGCGGGCTTTACCAGCCATTTCGGTGATGCCAACATCCACGCCCATGTCGTAGACCTCAAATCCGGAGGCCGCCATCATGGTGGCGACCAGGGTTTTACCAATGTCATGGATATCACCCTCTACGGTGCCAATCACCACCTTGCCCAACATCTCGCGTTTCGTACCCCGCCGGGTCAGTTCAGGTTCCAACACGCCAACGGCCGCTTTCATCGCTTCACCAGCCATCACCAATTCGGGCAGAAATGCCTCGCCGCTACTAAAGGCATCACCGACCTGATTGACGCCAATGATAAAACCTTGGTTGATCGCCTCCAGGGGGTCAATGCCTTCGGCAATGGCTTTTTCAGCCAATTCCACGGCGACATCGTCTTCACCGTCCACAATCGATTCGGCCATCGCTGCAAATAAATTTTCGCTCATGCTTATCTCCTTTTTCTTTATCTCACGCCAAGACGCAAAGTCGCCAAGTGTAATCATTTTTGCACCTTAGCGGCTTTGCGCGAGGCTAATATCATATACGCAGCTTATTTCGGATTTAATGTTCCGAATTTTAGCGTTAATCGCAGTCCAAGTCAACTTTTTCCGCTAATATCATGACAAATGACTTGAGTCAACCCGATATTCGTGCTAGAATTCGTCATGTATCACATATTCCGTACTACATAGAGTAAACCAATGGACGAAATAGATCTCCAAATTCTTGAAATGCTGCAAACAGATGGCCGGACACCTTTTACAACCATCGCTAAACAGACAGGGGTGTCTGAGTCCACCATTCGGGCGCGGTATGCCAGTTTGGTTGAAAGCGGTATCGTACAAACCATCGCGGTAGTTGATCCTTTCTCAGTGGGCTACAACGCCCCGGCCTTGATCGGAATTTCGACTGAATCAGGGACGATCAATGCTGTCGCTGATACGCTCGAGCAAATGCCGGAAGTCAGCTATCTGGTTTTGACCCTCGGGGGATATGACTTGGTGGTAGAAGTTTTCTGCCGTGATCGAGATCATCTAACTAATTTGATTACCGACCAAATTCAAAACATCCCAGGAATTCGCACGACGGAAACCTTAGTTATTGGGAAAATTTTTAAACTTAGTTTTTTCTGGCAGCCGGAGATCAACGCGCGCTAATAATGATCTTTAATCAACATTAGCGCGTCCGAATTTTTCATTGACGAAGTATCTTCAGTGGATTATAGTTTGGGGCATTACCAACCATCCACCTGAGGCTGCCTTCTTGGAACCATCTTCCCCCAAAATCAGAGC
Source organism: uncultured Anaerolineales bacterium (assembly GCA_964453155.1). Lineage (GTDB taxonomy): Bacteria > Chloroflexota > Anaerolineae > Anaerolineales > UBA11858 > CAYVQU01. Next base: position 17,108 of record CAYVQU010000009.1, read on the forward strand.
CCAATTGGGTCATAATGTTGAGATTGCGCTCATTCATCGCGGCGGCAGGCGAGAAACGCTGACGTTCGACCTGGTTCCCGACGAACAGGCCGACTACGCAGCCGGATTTTTGGGCATCTCCACTCATCTGGCAAAAGCCATTTTAGGAGAATCTGCTGGAACCCTGATACCCTATTTCACAGATGAGCTCCAGGCGATCGAAATGCTGACAGTGGCCGAATCGACTCGCAAAGCGGACGAATCTGCTCAAGAACAGCGCGCAGCGAATCTCATAGAAACTCGCGACCAAATCGATTTTCGGAACGCGGTCTTGTTTGCAGCCTCAACAGATACCAAATGGGGAGGCTATGATGCTGATGGACTTGATTACGACAATTGGAAGTCGAAGCCGGGAGAAGAGAACCAGTCTGACGAGGTAGGAAAAACCGCAAAGGACACAAAGTAGCACAAAGGAAACATTTAAGCATGGAAATTACGGCTTCCAATCCAAAAAACTGGCAGGTTCAGGAAGAACGGTTTGAAGAATCCCGCCAGCACCATAAGGAAACGATTTTTACGCTGGGAAATGGGTATCTGGCCACTCGCGGCACCTTTGATGAACGTTACCCCGGTGACCGGCAGGCAACCCTGGTCCATGGAATGTGGGCTGACATCCCGATTTCCTTCACCCAGTTAGCCAACGCCCCCGATTGGACGGGGCTCGAAATCTGGATCAACGGCTTGCGATTTGCGATGAACAAAGGGGAGGTACGAGTCTATCAACGTTATCTCGATCTACGCACCGGAGTGCTCTACCGTTCGCTAGAATGGTCCCCAGATGAAGGGGAAACTTGGGTAATGTTGACATTTGAACGGTTTGCCAGCCTGGCCGATCAACATGTATTGGTCGTTCAAGCGACGATTACGCCTTTGACGGGACAGGTGGATATTCGAGTCCGTTCTACATTGGATAGCCATGTAAACAATGAGGGGTATCTTCACTGGCAAACCCACTATCAACACAGCACACCGCATCAGGCCGATCTGGTAGTCCAAACCAAGCATACTGAGAAGAAATTGGCCTTGAGTACCCGCCTGATTGTTAGCGGTGGAGAAACCCAAAAAACTTTCTCTGATGCCCGCGGCTGCCCCGGCATCGAGGCCCGCGTCTCGGAACAGCCTCAAGATCAAGCCCTAATTGTCCAGAAATTTGTCGGGATCGCGACCTCCCGCGACCTGGACACTCCGCTGACAATGGCTCAAGACAAAGCTTTTGGCGCCTCGAAAACGGGCTATGAAGCCGTCCGTTTTGCAAATCAAAAGGCCTGGGCGGACTTTTGGAAAATCAGTGACGTCCGCATTGTGGGCGACCACGAAGCCCAACTGGCGGTGCGGCACGCCCTATTCCAACTACGGATCGCGGCCCCGACACATGATGAACGAGTTAGCATTGGGGCGAAAACGCTGAGCGGCTTCGGCTATAAAGGTCATGTCTTTTGGGATACGGAGATTTTCATTCTGCCGTTTTTCACGCTTACCCAACCTGAAATATCACAGAACATGCTAATGTACCGTTACCATACTTTAGATGGGGCGCGGCGGAAAGCATCGGAGAATGGTTACGGTGGCGCGCAGTTCTCCTGGGAATCGGCTGAAACGGGTGATGAAGTTACACCCAAATTTGTGCCCGATTTTTACGACCCCGGCAAACTCGTCCGCATTTGGACAGGGGATATCGAAGTTCATATTTCATCCGATGTGGCCTATGCCCTGCACCAGTATTGGCAGATGACGGGCGATGATGATTTCTGGATCAATATCGGAATTCCGATTGTATTAGAAACTGCTATCTTTTGGGGCGACCGGGCTGAACCAGAACAAGTTCAGAGCGAAACTGAAGGTGAAGTCGAAGAACGCTTCTCTATTCGAGACATCATCGGCCCCGACGAATATCACGAACACGTTGATAACAACCCCTTCACCAACCGGATGGCCCAATGGCATTTGGATTTGGCACTAAACTCGTTGGAATGGCTGCGTGAAAATACACCCGAGAAACTGGCCGAGTTAGTAGCTAAACTTGATATCACCTATGAACGCCGTGGGCATTGGGCTAATGTGCGGGACAAACTAGTGATTCTGCAAGACCTTGAATCGGGACTTTTTGAGCAGTTTGAAGGATTTTTCGAACTTGAGGATTTGGACTGGTCTGAATACACCGGCCGGACTAAATCGATGCAGGAACTCCTGACAATTGAGGGCGCCAACCAGTCTCAGGTGATTAAGCAAGCCGATATCATCATGCTGCTCTGCCTGCTGCGCAATGAATTTTCCAAAGAAACCTGGCAGGTCAATTGGGATTACTATAATCCGCGCACCGATCACAGCTATGGCTCATCTCTGGGCCCCGCCATGCAAGCCTGGGCTGCGTGTGAAATGGGCGAACCGGATATGGCCTACGAACATTTCATGCGGGCGGCGCGGGCCGATCTATTCGACGTCCGAGGGAATGCCAACGATGGGATCCACGCGGCCTCGGCGGGCGGGTTGTGGCAGGCCATCACCTTTGGGTTCGCGGGTTTAAACTTTGTTGATGGGCAGCCCACCATAAACCCCCGTCTGCCGTCGCATTGGGAAAGAATAACTTTCAAAATTAAATATCACGGTCAAATCTACATGATCGATATCCATCCAGACAAGTTTTCAATTCAACCTGAATCATCTGAGCACGTTTCTGGGGCGTCAACGCCCGAGGAGGTCATATGAACAACCGACAATTAAGCATTTGGCTCGTTTTGATCATAATAGCGTTGGGACTTACCAGTTGTCTTATGCCTGGCAGTGGAACCGGCACCACCGGCAGCGAAGAAATCGATCTCGATGCTCTTAAAACCGAGGTGGCTGCCACCCTATTAGCAGAGATCAAACTCACCACGGAAGCGGAAGTACAAGCCCCAGCAGAACAGCCGGCCGCAGCTGAAGAGCAAACGAACGAGGAGGCGCAACCAGCACCTGAAGAACCAACCCCCACCCCCTCGCCAACTAATACACCCGAACCGACCCCAACGTTTACGGTAGCTGTGCCACAAGTATCGGTTTCGGTTGATACCAACTGCCGTACTGGGCCCGGGCAAATATATGATTGGGTTGGAGCCTTAGTGGTGGGCGAAGTTGCGGATGTCATTGCGGTACCAATGGATCCGCGCGATTATGTGGTCATCAAAGACCCAGATGGCGGGCGCTGTTGGCTGTGGCTGGAGTATGCCACGGTGACGGGTGATATTGCCGGGCTGCCCCAGTGGGAAATCCCTGCGACGCCGACCCCGGTCCCCGGATCGATTGGCGGGATCGTCTGGGAGGATAAATGCGAACAGGGTGGAAGCGGCGATCCACCTGAAGGCTGTGTTAAGCCCGAAAATGATGGTGATCCCTATCCGGCAAATGGCACCTTTGATGCCGGTGAAGAGGTTTACGAGGGCATTGAAGTCACTTTAGGGGTTGGGGCTTGCCCAGTTGGCGTCTCGCAAACGACAACCACCGCCGCCGATGGGTCTTACAAATTCGATAATATTATGCCCGGTACTTACTGTATCGATGTTGAAGGGCATACGGCCCCAAATAATAGGATACTACCCACCGGCAAATGGAGTTTCCCTGCCGGTGGCAGCCTGACCGTTGAATTAGCTTCGGGCGAAAACAAAACTTCGGTCAGCTTTGGCTGGGACGAGACAGGTGACTAAGCATCTATCCGGAAATTTAATCCAACCGGATTTCGACATACCCTTTCGGGGCATCAATCGGCACCGTTTTTTCGAAAAGGTGTTAAGCGTAGTGCGGTTTTGGATTTTGAATGAATTAGAACGGTTTACAGTACCGCATTAACAGGTTTGGGTTTGAGCGTAAATGCAAGTCAAATTCTTATCCGAAATTGTCTGAAATGAAAGCTTTGCTTTTTATCAGAAATGCTATAATGTGGTGACTCCAGAAAAGGACTCCAAATATGACCATTAGAGAATCTTACGAACAACAAATTAAAGACTTATTGGATGAAACCCTGCTGTTAGGCAGCATGGTGGGCGAAATGATCCTTGAATCGGTTGAAACCTTAAAAACCCGGGATTTTATGCGGGCTCGCCAGATTTACAAGGAAGACAAGAAGATCAATAGAAAACGGTTCGAGATTGAAGAAAACACCCTGATCACGATTGCGACCCAAGCCCCGATGGCCGGCGATTTGCGGGTTTTGGCTTCAATTTTAGATGTCACCAAAGAATTGGAGCGAATGGGTGATTACGCCAAAGGAATCGCTCTGATCAATGTCCGGATGGGTGATGAACCACTGTTGAAGCCCTTGATCGACGTCCCCGAAATGGCGCGCATCACGGCCGATATGCTTCACCGAGCATTAGAAGCCTTTGTCAACAAAGATGCTGATTCCGCCGCAGCAATTCCCACCGATGATGATGTCGTGGACGATCTTTATAACCAGGTTTATCAGGAGCTCCTAAGCTTCATGATCAATGATCCTGCTACGATCGACCGGGCAACATATCTGTTGTGGGTAGCCCACAACTTGGAAAGGGCTGCTGACCGCGTCACGAATATTTGTGAGCGAGTTCAATTTGTAGTCACTGGTGAGATGTTCGAAGTCAAATCCACCGATGACGAAATGAAGAAGAAAAACGTAAAGCGATTGATGAATCCCGGTGATGATCAGGGGTGATCGCCCAGATTTTAATTCAATTCCGAAGAACTCAGTTTCAAGATGGAACTGAGTTCTTTCTATTTCTGACAAACGCATAATTTCCAGGATAAAATTCAGTTGTAGTGGTCTCTAATCAGTGCTAAACTAAGTGTGTTGCGATTCGTTTTTGAAGTTTGACTTACAAAATTGCTGCAACACCTGAGCAAATTTCAGGTTGAACCAGGTTTTTATCTCAACGCTATTTCTGTAATCTGATCGCAGAAACCAATTTAGTATTTTTCCGTAGATCAAAATAAACGGAGGCTTTTATGTCGGCTGGGAAAGTAATTGCATATATTTTTGCTGCGATTTTGATATTTTTCGGGGTTTTGTTTATTTGGGCCACATTTAGCCCGGAAGGAAGCCTGGGGTGGCTCGTAATTGGCGTGATCAGTGTGGGAATCGGATTTGGGGTTATCTGGCTGGCCGGTCGCTCGAAAACTGCGCCGGGAGAAACTGGTGGTAACGTCACGCTAAATGTCGATCTCCCTGGTGACGTCAATCTCGAAACGGTTCAATGTCAATCGTGTGGGGGAGCATTAACCATGGATAATATCAAGATGGTCGCCGGGGCTCCGGTGGTAAGCTGTCCATATTGCAATACAACCTATCAAATGAACGAAGAACCGAAATGGTAACGGGTTGAAAGTATCAAGTTACAGGTTTCAGTTTACTGCTCCCAACCTGAAATCTATGACTAGAAACCTGTAACTTTCTTGGAGAATGCCTATGAAGACAAGAATACTCAATGTTCTGATTCTAGTTACCTTGCTGCTATCGTTTGCACGACCGGCTTACGCCCAGGATTATTATTTCCGCCTAGACAAAGAAGTTGTGCATGTGATCTGGAATGAGGATGGCACACTATCGCTGGATTACACCCTGGTGTTTTTTAACGATCCATCAGGCCACCCCATTGAGTTTGTGGATTTAGGGCTGCCCAATTATTCGTATGTCGAATCCAGCATCCAGGCCGATGTCAACGGCGTTCGGGTGGGGATCGACAGCGGAGAATACTATGGCGATGGCAGTGGGGTGGCCGTGGTTTTGGGCAACCAAACCATCCAGCCAGGACAATCGGGAACGGTCCATGTTTGGGTTGGGACGGTTAAAAACATCCTTTTCGTTGAAGATACCGATGATACCTTTGCCAGCGCCGTTTTCATGCCCAATTATTTCGGATCGCAATACGTTTACGGTGAAACTGATCTGACTGTAATCTACCACCTGCCGCCCGGCGTCCAACCGGATGAACCCCGCTGGCATTCAGCGCCTAAGGGTTTCCCAGAAGAACCATTGACCGGTCATGACCAACAAGGCCGGATCACCTACACCTGGCATAATCCGACTGCCGACGGCCACAGCCGGTATAAATTTGGAGCTTCTTTCCCCGCGAGCTACGTCCCTGCCGAAACCGTCGCAAGGCCAACAATTACGGACCGAACCGGCATTGACGAGGACACCATCATGGGGTTCCTATGCTGCGGATCAGTAGGTGGGTTTATCGTTTTGATCACCTGGATTGGGATTGCGAGTGAGAAACGGCGTAAACTAAAATATCTCCCACCCAAAATCCGGATCGAGGGCCACGGGATCAAACGCGGCCTGACCGCGGTCGAAGCCGCTATTTTGATGGAACATCCTCCCGACAAAATCCTGACAATGATCTTGTTCTCGGTCATCAAAAAAGAGGCTGCTAGCGTCATCAAACGCGATCCCTTGAAACTTGATGTAGTGGATCCAATTCCATCAGGATTACGCCCCTATGAAACAAAATTCTTGAACGCTTTCAAAGCCAAGAAAAGCCGGGATCGTAAGAAAATCCTGCAAAATATGACAATTGACCTCATCAAGAGTGTCAGCAAGAAAATGAAGGGCTTCAGCCATAAAGAGACTGTAGCCTATTACAAAAAGATCATGGAACGGGCCTGGCAGCAGGTTGAGGCCGCCGATACCCCCGAAGTCAAGAGTGAGAAATTCGACGAACACATGGGCTGGACCATGCTCGACCGTGATTTCGACCGTCGCACCACCGATGTGTTCCGCACCGGGCCGGTCTACGTCCCGATGTGGTGGCACCGCTATGACCCCGGTTTTGGCCGCTCATTGAAGTCGGCTGGCAAAGTGGTCCCCAGCACGCCCGTTGCTGGCGGTTCCCGGCCATCGGTGTCGATGCCAACGCTACCAGGCGGTTCCTTCGCGGCCTCTGTCGTCACTGGGATGGAAAACTTCGCTGGAGATGTAGTCGGCAATGTCACCGATTTCGCCGGTGGAATCACAAATAAAACCAACCCCGTTCCCAAATCATCTAGTCGGAGCGGCGGCTATCGCAGCAGCGGTGGCGGTTCCAGTTGTGCCTGCGCTTGCGCCTGTGCCGGATGCGCCTGTGCCTGCGCGGGCGGCGGGAGATAATTGTGAATGGTGAAACGGAAATGATGAATAGTAAATGAGGCGTTTATAGGCCACCTATGTTTGGAAAACTAAAGACCGCATTCCGCACGCCGCACGCCGCACTCACTGGTTTGCATCACTATGAGCGCAGCGAAAATGGCTACCGCTCTCGGCTGCATCTGCGCGTTGATCCGGACGGACATGGCACCTTAATTGTCAATGCCAATCGAGTAGTACATTTCAATCCGACCGCGGCGTTGATGGCCTATCTGAGTCTGGAAGAGCAGCCCGTTGATCACATCATTCGCCAATTGAGAAAAACGTACCGGGTCTCTAAATCACAGGCGCGGGACGATTATGAGCAATTTTTGGTCGATTTTGACGCGGTGACTCAACCGGATGGCTGCCCGGTCTGCGCGGTGGACAATCTTGAATTGACAACCCCATTCAGCGCCCGGCCAACAGCCCCCTATCGGATGGATTTGGCCCTGACTTATCGCTGCAACGACGCATGTGCCCATTGCTACAACGCCCGGCCGCGGGATTACCCCGAAATGTCCACCGCGGACTGGAAAATGGTGATTGATAAAACCTGGGAACTGGGCATCCCTCACATTGTTTTCACGGGCGGCGAGCCGACTCTGCGGAACGATCTCCCGGAGTTGATCGCCCATGCGGAAGCCAATGGGCAGATCACTGGGGTCAATACCAATGCCCGACGGCTGCATGATCAAAATTTTGTAGCTGAACTCGTCGCCGCGGGGTTAGATCATATCCAAATCACGGTTGAATCGCACGATCCGGAAATCCATGATGAAATGGTCGGCAAACGCGGGGCTTGGCGGCAGACAATCGCCGGACTAAAAAACGTTTTAGCGACCCGGCTGTATGTGATGACCAATACCACCATGCTCCAGGCTAACAGCTCTACGTTGGCGAACACGCTCGATTTCCTGGCAGAGTTAGGTGTTCCTACGATTGGTCTAAACGCCCTGATTTACTCTGGCCATGGCCTGACGGTGGGGACCGGTCTGCGCGAAAGCGATCTGCCCCCGTTGCTCGAATTAGCCCGAGAGAAAACGGAGCAACATGGCCAACGACTGATCTGGTACACCCCGACCCAATATTGCCAATTCGACCCCCAACAGCTCGAATTGGGCGTTAAGGGCTGCACGGCCGCGCTCTACAATATGTGTGTCGAGCCTGATGGCGGGGTCATCCCCTGTCAATCCTATTATGAGCAGTTGGGACATATTCTCAATGATTCGTGGGATTCAATTTGGGAGCATGATTTATCCGTAAACCTGCGTGAAAGAGATTATGTCCCCCTGATTTGCCTGGAATGCGATTTACTGGCGGAGTGCGGCGGCGGCTGTCCATTAGCTTTGGAAGCCCAAGGTCAAAATTTGATATCCATTGAGAGAATACCCGTCAGTTGATATGGGCTACATTGAAGACCTGCGTCAAAAAATAGGGAACTATCCGATCATATTGGTCGGGGCGGGGATTTTGGTGCTAAACGAGAAAAATCAACTACTACTGCTCCGCAGGTCAGATAATCTCTGCTGGGGATTGCCCGGAGGCGCTTTGGAACCTGGAGAAAATCCCAACGAGACGGCCTTAAGAGAAACTTACGAAGAAACTGGCCTGGAATTGGATAAAATTACGCTTTTCGATGTTTTTTCTGGACCCGAATTTTTTTATCAATATCCCAACGGCGACCAGGTTTACAATGTCTCCATCAGCTATGTTGCCCGGCTGAATGGTTCACAACCTCAAATCACGTTACAGGAACATAGCGATTATCAATTTTTTAATCTGAACGACTTGCCTGAAAATATCAGTCCCCCTGTCAAACCCATCATCCAAGATTTCATTACCCGACAAAAGGAACTCAAAAAATGACAATTGATACCAATCCAACCACACTGCTCCAAACCTTAGTTCGGTTCGATACCACCAATCCGCCCGGAAATGAGATGGAGTGCATCAACTGGGCCAAAGACATCTTAGCATCAGCCGGCATCGAGAGTCAGATTTACGCCAAAGACCCCAACCGCGGCAATCTCATCGCCCGGATAAAGGGCGAAGGGAAAGCTCCGCCGCTCCTGCTGCAAGGCCATGTGGACGTCGTCACAACCGCAGGCCAGGATTGGGACCACCCACCCTTCAGCGGCGACATCATCGACGACTATATCTGGGGCCGCGGCACCCTGGACATGAAGGGGGCGGTGGCCATGATGATGTCCGCGGTTTTGCAGGCTCATCAGGAAAATATCCCGCTGCCCGGCGATGTGATTTTATGTCTGCTAGCCGACGAGGAAGCCGGTGGCAATTATGGCGCCAAATTCCTGGTCGAAGAACATCCCGAAATATTCGAGGGTGTGCAATATGCACTCGGCGAAGCCGGGGGATTCTCCCTTGACATTATGGGTAAAACTTTCTACCCCATTATGGTTGCCGAGAAGCAAATCTGCTGGACAAAGTTCATCATCAAAGGGCCGGGCGGGCATGGCTCGATGATTCATCGGGATGGCACCATGGCCCAGTTGGGAGAAATATTGCAGACCTTAAACGATAACCGGTTACCAGTCAACATCTGTAAACCGGTTCGGGATATGTTCACCGGCATTTCGTCAGCTTTATCCTTCCCCGCGAATTTCCTGGTCAAACAAATGCTCAACCCGGCCTTCACTGATCGGATGCTAGGCTTGATGGGCGCGCCAGGAAAACTTTTCGAACCCTTGTTCCACAACACCATCAATGCCACCATTGTCAGTGCCAGTGACAAAGTCAACGTCATCCCCGCCCAGGTGAAGTTAGAGCTAGACGGCCGCCTACTCCCCGGCCAAACCCCAGCGGATATGACCCGCGAGCTGCGCGCCCTGTTAGGTCATGACTTCGAGATCGAAATCGTCCGCCACGACACCGGTCCCACCCAACTCAATATGGGTCTCTTCCCGGTTCTGGCCGATATCCTCACCGATCAAGATTCAAGTGGACATCCCATTCCGTTTGTCATGATGGGTGTCACCGATGCGCGTTTCTTCTCAAAGTTAGGCATTCAAACCTACGGGTTCACTCCCATGCAGCTCCCCGCCGACTTCAAATTTGCCAGTTCAGTTCACGCCGCCAACGAACGAATCCCAGTCGCGGCAATGGAATTTGGTACGAATGCGATGCTGGAAGCATTGAAACGGTTCGGGGCATAGAGTGTCAGGTGTCAAGTTACAGGTTTCAGATTAGCAGCGACTAACAAACTATCAAACCAGCCAATAAACCAACTATTATGGCCAATATCATCACCCTTTCCCGATTTCCTCTGCTGTTCATTTACATTGCATTGCTTTACTATGGTAATGGGGTGGCACAATTGTGGTGTATTCCCTTTATAGTGATCATCATTCTAATGGACATGCTCGATGGTTTAGTTGCGCGTAAATTTGGGGAAGTCAGCCTGTTAGGAAGCACCCTCGATATTGCTGTAGACCGGGCTTTTGAGATCATTTTGTGGGTGGTTTATGCGCATTTGGGTTTAATCCCCATCATTATTCCACTCATCGTGATCACCCGCGGCACCTTGACGGATGCTGTCCGGGCCGTAGGATTAAGCACTGGCGAAGCGGCCTTTGATCAGGTTAAACACCCGGTTAGCCGGTTTATCGTCTCTTCCCGGTTTATGCGGGAATTTTACGGCATTGCCAAAGGGTTTGCGTTCGGATTTGTGACCGCAGCTCTAGGTTTTCAAACCCTGCAGCACCCCTGGGCGAAATGGGTTCATATCACCGCGTTGGTAATATCTTGGTTAACAATTACCATGACAATCGTACGTGGGCTGCCAGTACTTATCGAAAGTTACCGCCTGTTTAAAAACCCGCCAATGGCAATCAACTAAGATGGACTTGCAGAAATTTACTACCAGCCGATTAGGCGTCCGGCTAGGATTAGCCCTCGGTCGAGTACTCCCCTCCAGGTTGGGATATCGGTTGGCCGATTTCGTGGCTCACCGCATTAGTCGCCGCGGAGATTCACCCATGGTCCAGGCTGTCCGCCAAAATCAGTGGGTGGTACGCGGCGAGGATTCATCTCCGGCCGAATTGGAGGCTGCCATCACGGCAGTTTTTGCCCATGCCGGGCGCTGTTTTGTGGACCTTTACAAGCATCTTCAAAATCGGGAGGGCTTGTTGGAAATGGTGGCCGACAATGAAGCCTCACAAAAATTGATCCAATACAGTCAGGATAAATCCCGCGGGGCGTTTGTCGTTGCACCACACCTTAGTAATTTTGACATGGTTTTACTGGCTTTGGCTTACCGTGGCCTGGAAGGTCAAGTTCTAACCTTTGGGAACCCCACTGGCGGTTACGAAATCCAAAATGATATTCGCGCTTCAACCGGGCTGGAAATTACGCCGGTTAGTGCTGAAACCCATCATAAAGCGGTCCAAACCATGAAAAATGGTGGCATCGTCGTCACTGCCGTCGATCGCCCAATCCGGCGTAAAGCCCATATGCTCAATTTCTGCGGCTATCCAGCCCCGATGCCAGCCGGACACATTCGGATGGCGCTCAAAGCGGAGGTCCCCATCATCGTGATTGCGCCCTACGGCCGTTCAGATGGTAAATACGAACTGCATTGGGCTGACCCCATCGAAATGCAGCGGGATGCTGATCGAGAGGTAGAAATCCGTAAAAATGGCGAAGCTGTGCTCCAGGTAATTGAAAGTTTCATCCGCGAAGCACCAGAGCAGTGGATGATGTACTACCCGGTGTGGCCGGAAGTAATTGTGAATAGTGAACGGTTAATGGGGAATGGTTAATGATAACTTCACAATTCGCAATTACCAATTCACCATTCACTATTCTAATCATCGGGATTGCTCTGGCCGTTATTGGCTGGCTGCATCAAATTCCGAGTGTAGAATTCTGGGACGCGCGCACCTTTGAATTCTTACACCACCGTTTGAGTCGATACGCCGGGTTTTTCCGTTACATCTGGCCGCTGGGCACCACGCCGGTCACGGTGATTTTGATCGCACTGGTGTTTGTCACCAGCTCACGGGCGGGGTGGCTTGCCAGCGGTGCGTATCTGATCGCCGCGGTGATCGAACGAACCATTAAGATGAGCGTCAAGCGCGCCCGGCCGTTCGAAACTCTGTCAAACGTGAATATACAGCAGCCCAGCCGCCCCCATGACCCCTCCTATCCCAGTGGGGATGCGCTGCGAGTTTGGTTCCTGGCCATCTTGATCCCGGCCGTTTTCGGATTATCCTGGCCGGTATATGTAGCAACTGGCTTAATCGCGACAACCCTATCCCTGGGCCGGATCGCCCTCGGCGTCCACTACCCCCTCGATGTCCTGGGTGGCACCGGTTTGGGCCTGATCGCCACAAGTGCAACCGTCATCAGTCTGCAGTCATCCGTCTTCATGCTTTAAAAATCCATTATTCACCATTCATCAGGAGGTCCCCATGACCAGCATTCGAGAATTTATCCGCCGTCGGTTTACCCCCGCTAAACCTATTTCACCGGGTATTTTTCATTACCAGGCGCCACCCCATGCTGAATTTCCCTACCGAATGCATCTGCGGATTGAGGGGAATGGCGAGGGCATTTTGATCTTGGATGCGTCCACGGTGCTGCACCTAAACCAGACCGCGACGGAGTATGCCTATCATATCGTCACTGAAACTGGCGCCGATAACGCGGTACGGCAAATGGCCCGGCGTTATGACATTTCGAAAGAACGAATCGGACAGGATTACCAGGATTTTAAGGATCGGATTTTTGCCTTGATTGATCTCCCCGATCTGGACCCGGTTTCTTTCCTGGAATTGGAGCGAGATACGCCTTATTCGGGGGATATAACTGCTCCTTACCGGCTAGACTGCGCTCTGACATATCAACTCCCCGAGGGCGTTGACCCCGATATCGCCCCCACCAAACGGGTTGACCGGGAACTCACCACCGCCGAATGGAAGGCCATTCTGGATAAGGCCTGGGCCGCGGGTATTCCCCATGTGGTCTTCACCGGCGGCGAACCGACGCTCCGGGCTGACCTGCCGGAATTAATCGAACATGCCGAAAAGAATGGACAAGTCACCGGATTATTAACCGATGGCGTTCAGTTAGGTGATGCCGAATATTTCAACGCTCTGCTGCAAACCGGGTTAGACCATTTGATGATCAGTTTACATCCCGAGGATGAAAGGGTTTGGGCCGCCCTGGAAATTGTTTTACCCGACGACTTATTCACAACCGTCCATCTGACAGTCACGCCCGAAGGCGCCGATCAAATTCCCAGTTTGATTCAAAAACTGGCCGATTTTGGCGTCAATGCCATCTCCCTCAGCGATGTCGGCCCCGAATGCGATGAAGACATGAACGCGGCCCGCGATTTTGTAGCCGAATTGGATCTCCCCCTGGTATGGGATTTACCGGTGCCCTACTCGCCGCGCAACCCAGTCGCACTGGAAACTGACGAAGATGAACACCCCGATGGCGCCGGAAGGGCCTGGCTGTATGTCGAACCCGATGGCGATGTCCTCCCTGCCCAGGGCATTAATGAGGTGCAGGGTAATCTCTTGCGGGATGAGTGGAAAACGATCTGGGATAAGTAGAGTAGTCGAATAGTTTCAGACTTAGACCTTCCAGGTTTTGTCGAAAATCTATATCTTCTTGATGTAATAAACCTGGAAGGTCTGGGGGGTAATTTATCCCAACTCCACAGGACCAGCGACCGTATCGTTGTCATACCATTTGATTTCGATTTCCAGGCTGTGTTCAACACCTTTACGGCGCTTGTCTTCGTCCTCCACCTGAAGTTCGAGAATCAGGTTTTCGGGAATTTCGAGGGTCAGTTCTTCAGACCCCTGCCGCAATACAACCTGCCCCGTTTCGATTTTGTCAGCAATCTGTCGTAAGAACGCGGAGACCATGGATCGGGTTTTGCGTTCTTTGCTTTTGAACAAACGAATTTCTTTTGCCATTTTTACCTCCGGCGTCTTCCAAATAGGGCAGCTAAGCCACCACCGATTAAAACGACTGGCGCACACCCGATCATCGCAATACCAGCGATGAGCAGGCCTTTGGCAGCCGCATGTTTACTCTCAACAAAGGCCACCCGATCTCCCGCAAATAATTCTGTGGGGATGACACCTGAAACCGTTGCCTTTTGTCCCAAAACCGTGATCAAATCCCGATCATAAAAACCCCGTATGCGCTGAGAGCCGTCGGGTAGCCATTGATCTTCGTAGGGGGCCGTTAAGTTACTTTGCCCATAAGAAATAACTTCGTGCAAGGGACCGGTCAAAGTCGCCGAATCCGATTTCAGGATCGTAACTGATCCCCCTGAGATTTCTGCTTGTAAATCAGGAATTCGAGTTTCAAGTGTGACCCAATCGCCTTCCGGTTCTCGATCTGGTTCTTCGGGATCATAATCTGGGACAGTCACCTGCCATTCTTCGAGGAAATAGGCCACAAAATTTTCATCTTCCAGGATCGATGGATTGTCCTCTAAGTGTCCAGTGAATAACACTTCGTCCCCTGGCGCAGATTGATCCAAATTGGCGGCATCCAGCACCGGTAAACGTTCGATCCGCCGGGCTTCCAATTTTTGCTGGGGAGCTAAAAACAGGGCAAAAAACAACCCACACCCCAACAGGGCAACCGAACCAATCACCGCAGCGACTGCACTGCCAATCCGTTCACGCATCCGAGCGAAAATATTCATGGGATTCTCCTTTCCATGCTACAATTTTGCCATGAAACCGGCTGATTGGCACGCCCGATTCACCCAACAAGCCCGTTGGACTCAAGATTTACGTCATTACTTGTTTAAGCGCGCTAATCTCGCGAATGCTGAACGAGTTTTGGAAGTTGGCTGTGGTACCGGAGCAATTTTGGCAGCCTTGCCAACTGGACCCTATCTCCATTACGGCCTGGACCTTGAACATGCTCATCTTGATCTGGCAATGCGCAACTCCCCAGATACTTTACTTTCGCAAGCAGACGCGCATGTCCTCCCCTTCCCAGATGATTACTTTTCCGTCACTTTTTGCCATTTTTTCCTATTGTGGGTTCGAGATCCCAACGCGGTAGTCACAGAGATGGTCCGGATAACCCGGCCAGGAGGAACTATTTTAGCTTTGGCCGAACCCGATTATGGTGGCCGGGTCGATTTTCCCAATGATTTGACTGTACTTGGCAAATGGCAAACGGAAGCTTTAAAATCGCAAGGAGCTGACCCTGGCATGGGGCGGAAATTAGCAGGTCTTTTTCAACAAGCAGGCGTGGAATCAGTCGAAACCGGGGTTCTAGGTGGTCAATGGTCCGGGCCGCCCGACTGGGAGGCGTGGGAGCTAGAATGGGCAGTATTAGAGGCAGATTTAAATGAAAAAAGCCCTCAGGAATTTATGAACCTGAAGGCTTTGAAAGCGTTAGATCGAACCGCCTACCAAAATGGAGAGCGGGTTTTATTCGTCCCGACTTTTTATGCCTGGGGGAGAGTCTCCTGAGGGACTAAATTATGTTCCACCTCGTGAACATGGGCGTATAGATTAGCAATCCACTGCTTGCCATCTTGGGTCACATTCATAAATTCGATCGCTTCACCGATATAGGGCACCACCACATTAAAGTAAAACTTGGTGAAGTTGCGGCGCATATGCCCAGGACTTTTATATCCGATCTGATCATTGACCCCATTTTCTTCAAATTCATAATAAAGTGCCGGGATTTTTTGGAGATAATTTGGGTCACCGAGTTGACCAATGAAATCTGCGGCCCGGAGTAAACCAGCTAGACTGGTCGTATCCTCATAATAGGGGTCATCTGGGATCGGGAACCGGGTCATTTCGATAAAATCGGCAATTTTGGCAGCATCCACCATGTCGGTCAATCGCTGGCCCCCAAAACGTTCCAATACAAATAGTTTGCTGCGATCAACATGATAGGGGGTGAGAACCGAATCGGTCCAATTATCATCAATGAGAGCGGTTTCCCCGTTCATACCGGTCGCATATTCACCGGGAGAATCGTTACGGCATACGCCTCGAACATACCCAATATCATGGCACAATAAGGCCATCGTGTAGTGGAGCCAATCCTGAGGAGTCACCCCCCCTTCGAGGATATGTTTGCCTTTTAAAATGGTCTGACCAACCAGGGTAACCAAAATAGTGTGTTCAACATCGTGGTACAGATTGTCGGAATTAGCGATATTTTCCAATGCTAAACGCCCGGTCCACTCAATAATATTGGCGAACTGGGGTTCCATGAGATTGTAATTTTGGCGGTAAGCCTCATGGAGTTTTTCGACAAAACTGTCGATCATCATTTGACGGAAATTGAGCATATTCTATGTAAATCCGCACTCTTCGTTATGTGCTCACTATGTTCGCACAACTCAGGATGCAGAACTCCTGATAACTCTGATAACTATCCTTCTTTTGGCAAACCAATTTCGATGAAGCCGTCCTGAATCCGGACTGGATAGGCCGGAATATTTTCCACAGCTGGGAAAGTAAGAGCTTTCCCGTTTTTTAGATCGAATTTTGCTCCATGACGGGGGCAGGCAATGGCGTGACCATCAACCTCCCCATCACCAAGGGGACCGTCATCGTGCGAACAGACATCGGCGATAGCATAAACATCTCCCGCAATATTGAAGATTACGATGAACGCTTCATCGATCTCGATGAAGAGGCGGTCACCGGGCGGCAAATCACCTTCGGCCGCGACGGCGTAGAAATCGCATTTTCCAGGGGGGAGGTGGGTGTAGTCCATGGGGAGTCGGGGTTATCGGGTCGAGCCAAAAGTTATTCTACCAAATCATCGCTGGCTTCTCCGAGACCATAGGCCCCGGCTTTGAGGACTTTCAAGGATAAAAGGGCACATTTCAAGCGAACGGGGCCAAGATCAATACCTAATAAATCCAGAACGTGATCTTTCTTCAATGCTTTGACATCGTCCAGGTGTTTACCAACAATCGATTCAACTAACAAGTCGGCGGCAGCTTGAGAAATCGAACAGCCTTCGCCGCTGAAGCCTACTTCGGTGACAGTATCTTTGTCATCCAAGCGGACATCGATTCGAATATGGTCACCACAAAGAGGGTTATCATCTTCGAACGTAATATCGTTGGGGTCTAATTCGCCCCGATAAAGCGGGTTTTTATACCGATCAATAATTTGTTCGCGATAAAGATCATCCATTAAACGAAAATTTCCTTAACCTTGTAAATTCCTTCAACCAACCGATCAACTTCTTCTTTTGTATTATACAGGTAAAAACTGGCCCGGGCGGTCGCGGGGATACCAAATTTATCGTGCAGTGGCATGGCACAGTGATGCCCGGCGCGTACCGCAATCCCAGAACTATCTAAAATTTGAGAAGCATCATGGGCGTGGACCCCAGCCAACATAAAGGAGAATACCGCGCCTTTATGTTCCATTTCAGGGCCAAAAATCTCCAAGCCGGGGATTTCAACTAACCGTTCCAAGGCATATTCGCCGATATCATGTTCGTGCTGCGCCACGGCGTCCATCCCAATCGCATTGAGATAATCGACTGCCGCGCCTAAACCAACGGCTTCAGCAATCGCGGGGGTGCCAGCTTCAAATTTATGGGGCAGCGAATTGGTCTTGAAGGAGTGTAACTCCACTCGCTTGATCATATCACCACCGCCTAAGAAAGGGGGCATTTCCTCAAGTAACGATTTGCGACCATACAGGATTCCGATCCCGCTGGGGCCGCACATCTTGTGACCAGAAAAGGCCAGGAAATCAACATTCAAATCCTGGACATCTACGGGGATATGGGGCACCGATTGGGCTCCATCCACCACTGTGATAGCGCCCGCGGCCTGCGCCAACCGAATAATCTCTTTCGCCGGGGTAATCGTCCCCAAGACATTCGACATGTGGGTAAAAGCCACCAATTTGGGATTCAGGTTTAGGAGTTCCTGGTATACCTCCAGGTCCAGAAGACCGTCGGGAGTAACCGGGATATATTCCAGCCGCAGATTACGCTCGGCCGTCAACATCTGCCAGGGAATGATGTTGGAATGGTGTTCCATCTCGGTTAATAAGATGACGTCCCCGGCATTGAGATTCTCCCGGCCCCAGGAATAAGCGACTAAGTTAATGGCTTCGGTCGCGTTGCGGGTATAGATGATTTGTTTGGCCGAGGGAGCATTGATAAATTCTGCAATCTTTACGCGGGCGCCCTCATAAGCAGCGGTGGCTTCTTCCGCGAGGGTATGGATCCCACGATGAATATTGGCCGTGTGTTCACGGTACATTTCCTCAAGAGCGGTGATCACCTGGGTGGGTTTCTGGCTGGTAGCAGTTGAATCCAAATAGATTAACGGCACACCTGGCCGGACTTCCCGGAAAAGTGCTGGAAAATCGGCCCGGATCTTGGCAACATCGAGCGTTTGGGTTTTTAGCACGGAAAACTCTTTTACTTAGCGGGAACGGCGTTGTTTTTTGGGCCGCCGCATATTGGTGGATTCTTTGGGACACCATAAAACGTGGTCGGGCACCATCCACCCATTGGTCAGGTAGACGTTCTCATGAAACTGGACAGCGACCATTTTGGGATCCACCTGGACTATGACGCCTTCCAACCACCCACGAGTTCGTTCCCCATCCTCGTCGTGGTCACAATTAACTTCAACTAAATCACCAACCCGATAATCTCGATCTTGTTCGGGCGGAGCAGCAAAAGGAATACTTGACAATTGAGCCTCCTAAGGGTGCGGTAGTTTTCCTCCGTAAAACGCTGGCATGACTTACCACCACACCTAAGCAGATTTCGGTTTGACATGATTTATCTTCAAACTTCTTTCCGAAATCTGCTCTAAATTTTTGATCTCACAAAAGCCTAGCAAGGTAAATGTGCAAATAAGCGAGCCTAATTCGCTGGTAGACTTGCAGATTTGCCAACTTGCAGGTTTAAATTTTTACGCCATTTTCGCTTCAATGGCCTGTTGGAATCGCTCCCGAACACCTTCAAAGGGAATCCGTTGCATAATAGGTTCGAAAAAGCCTTCTACAACCAGGCGTTCAGCCTCGTCGGTGGAAACTCCTCGACTTTGGAGGTAGAACACTAAATCGGGGTCAATTTTACCCACAGTTGCCCCATGTGTACAGCGGACATCGTCTGCCAAAATTTCCAACCCCGGAATTGAATCAGCGCGGGCATCTGAACTTAACAGTAAGTTGCGATTGGCCTGGTAACCATCGGTTTCTTGGGCACCGGGGGCGACATAAATCATCCCCTGCCAGACCGACCGGCTATTGCCCTTCAGCGCGCCTTTGAACAGCAAATCACTGTTGGTGTGCGGTGCGAGATGGTTTTGCTGGGTATCGTGGTCGAGGTGCTGGCGGCCATCGGTGAAATAGAACCCCGACATGCGGCCCACAGAGCCCGGTCCAGCCAGGTCTAAGTCAGAGAAGTTTTTGGTCATCTTCGAGCCAATGGCCCCAAAAATCCAATCGAGGTTGCCATCGCGTTCAACACGAGCCCGCTCGTGAGTAAAATTCCAAACATTATCGCCGAGCGATTGCAATTCAACGAACCGCAAATTGGCATTAGCGCCCACATGAATTTCCACAATTCCGCCGTGGAAAGTCTGACCGACCTCGTTTGGAGAAGCATTCTCGTGAACATAGGTCAAGGCCGCCCCATCTTCGACCCAAATTATCAGGTGAGAGAAATGTGCCAATCCGACCCCAACCGCCCATTGGACGCTGTGCAAGGGCTGCTCCACTTGTACCCCACGAGGCACATAGACGAAGACGCCATTTGGGGCCAAAGCCGCGGTCATAGCGGCAAATTTTCCGTCTTCGGGTTTGACAACACTGGATAAGACCTTCTCAAACTGCTCTGGATATTTTTGAGCCGCAGTGACAAAATCAGTAAAGATGACACCTTCTGGCAAATCAGCAGCTTCGACTTGGGTTTCCATGCCACCGGGCAGCAACACAATCTGACCGCCAGGTTGGTCACCAACTAAGGGGTGCAGTAAATGGGCCGGGACGGGCGGTAAATCTTGAAAAGCGTTTTGCACGGGGATTTGCACGGAACCATCCAAGCCGCGTAAATCCGTTCGCCGCCAGGGTTCATCTTTGGTGGTCGGATAAGGGAGATTTTCGAAGGTCGCCCAGGCATTGGCCCGATATTCACCCAAAAATCCAGGGGCGTCAGCAACCATTTCGGCAGTGAAATTGAAACCGGTAAAGCCGCGGTCTCGACGGCGACGGGAAGTAGTTACTACTTTCTTTGTGGTCATATTTTTCTCGTAAGAACGTTGAACTTTTGAACGTGCCAACGTTGAACGTTAGCCGATCGATCCTTCCATCTGAAGTTGGATCAAGCGATTCATTTCGATCGCGTATTCCATCGGGAGTTCTTTGACAAGGGGTTCGATAAAGCCAGAAACAACCATGGTGGTCGCTTCCTCTTCAGTCAAGCCGCGGCTCATCAGATAGAAAAGCTGATTCTCACCAACTTTGGAGACTGAGGCCTCATGGCCGATCGTAACATCTTCGTTGTCGATCTCGATGTAAGGATAGGTATCCGAGCGAGATTGATCATCAAGCAGCAGGGCGTCACAAACCACATTGGATTTGACTTCTCCGGCTTCGGGATAAACCTTGAGTAAACCGCGATATGAAGCCCGCCCATTATCTTTGCTGATCGATTTCGAAATGATTTTGCTGCTGGTGTTGGGGGCGAAGTGAATAATCTTGCCGCCCGTATCCTGGTGCTGACCTTGGCCAGCAAAAGCCATCGAGAGGATTTCGCCGTGGGCGCCAGGACCCATCAGATAGCAAGAGGGGTATTTCATGGTCAGTTTGGACCCCAGGTTGGAGTCAACCCATTCCATCGTGCCGCCTTCTTCGACAATGGCCCGTTGGGTGACCAAGTTATAAACATTGTTCGACCAGTTTTGAATGGTCGTATAACGCACCCGGGCATTTTTCTTAACGACGATTTCGATCACACCGGAGTGGAAACTATCGGTAGTGTAGGCCGGGGCCGTACACCCTTCAACATAGTGCACCTGAGCACCTTCATCAGCGATGATCAGGGAGCGCTCAAATTGACCGATGTTGGCCACGTTCAGGCGGAAATAGGCCTGGAGGGGCAAATCCACTTTGACACCTTTGGGGATGTAAACAAAAGATCCGCCAGACCAAACTGCGCTATTGAGGGCCGCAAATTTATTATCTTCAATTGGCACAACGGTGCTGAAATATTCTTCGAACAATTCGGGATGCTTGCGTAATCCATCTTCAATGGATAAGAAGATCACGCCTTGTTCTTCGAGATGTTCCTGGATGTTATGGTAAACCATCTCCGATTCGTATTGGGCGCCCACTCCAGCCAGGAATTTCTGTTCAGCTTCGGGGATGCCTAATTTATCGAAGGTTTCTTTAATCGTGTCGGGGACATCGTCCCAGGTTTTCCCCTCTTCATCCGTCGGTTTGACATAATAGTAGATGTCGTCCAAGTCGAGTTTAGCAACGTCGCCACCCCAGTTGGGCATGGGACGCTGTTCGAAATGGGCCAAGGCCTTCAGGCGAAAATCCAACATCCACTCGGGTTCGCCCTTCATTTCAGAAATTTGGCGGACAATTTCGGCATCTAACCCTTTGCGGGCTTTAAAAACATAGGTTTCGGGGTCACTGAAACCGTACTTATAATCACCAATACCTTCTAATATTTGGGCGTCGGTTGTCATAAAATTTATCTCCGTGGTGTGCGGTTTGAACGACCAATAAACGAATAACCTTTTCCGCACAACGTTAGCAAATTTTGGTTTGGGTTGAAATCTAAAAAAGAAGAATTCCGAAATTTGCTTAGACTTAAGTTTGAATATTTAGGCTACTACTGCCCCATGCTTTTCCCGAACCCAATCGTAACCTTGCTCTTCGAGCTGAACTGCTAGTTCAGGACCACCAGATTCTACGATGCGGCCGTCGAGCATGATGTGCACGTAATCGGGTTTGATGTAATTGAGAATTCGCTGGTAGTGGGTGATGACCACCGCACCGAATTCGGGGCCACGCAGAGCGTTGACACCTTCGGAGACGATCCGGAGGGCATCGATATCGAGGCCGGAGTCGGTTTCATCGAGGATGGCAATCTCGGGTTTGAGGGTTGCCATTTGCAAAATCTCAGCGCGTTTTTTCTCTCCGCCCGAAAAGCCATCATTTAAGTAGCGGCCGGCAAAGGAGTGATCCATTTTCAGCATATCCATGCGTTCTTTAAGTAAGTTTCGGAATTCGGGGATCGGAATACCCTTATCTTCAGAGTCAACTGCTTTACGGTGGGAATTCAATGCAGTCCGTAAGAAGTTGGCAACCGTCACACCCGGGACCGCAACTGGATATTGAAAAGCTAAGAACAACCCTTTATGGGAACGTTCGTTGGGATCCAGCTCGAGGAGGTCTTCTTCTTTAAATAGCGCTTCACCATCTACCACCTCGTAGTTGGGGTGCCCCATCAGGGCATACGCCAGGGTCGATTTGCCAGTGCCGTTCGGCCCCATTATGGCATGGATTTCACCTGGGCGAACAGTTAAATTGAAGCCTTTTAATATTTCGTTTTCTTCTACATTGACATGCAGATTTTTGATTACCAGTTCGGACATTAAAGCACTCCTGTGAGGGATTTTTTTGACAATTGTAAATCGTACTTTTGCGGTCGGGATTATAGCAGATTAGTAGATTTCAGTCAATATTTTAGATATTATTCATATAAATTATTTAAGTGCGTTATGATCCATATCCAGTCACATCATTTGGGTGATACTGGTATACTTTGAATAAGCCCAGAATCTGATTCTAAGGAGCAGAAAATGAAACCGCACGTTGATCATCATAAATGGACAACATTACCACTCGGTATCATACTTGCAGGCGTGTTATTTGTTGCGCTGGTTGGGCTGGCCTGCGCCATGCCAACCGGGGGGGCTGATACCAGTGGAACCCAAGTCGCGTTAGATGTCCAATCGACCCAGCTTGCCATAAAACAAACTGAGGTCGCGGCCGGTGATCAAAACCAGGTTGATCAACCGCAACAATCCGAAGATGACCCCGGTTTAGGTCTTGAAGCCACAAAAGCAGCCTTAGAAGCGACCCAAATTGCCCTGGATATTCAAGCCACAACCAACGCCATCCAGTTGACTCAGGTCGCCCAAGCTCCAGAAAATAATCAAAACCAATCTCAGGAACAACAACCGGCCCAACCCGCGCAACCGGCCAGCAATTTACCCGATTTCGATACCTGGATGCGGTCGGCGAGTATCCTCCTGTTTGAAGATATGGCCGCGGATTTTTCGGTTTATCGTTTTATTTCCCTGGCGCTGGAGGGCATGAGTCTGCAACCTACGGATGTCCGGGACGCCTTGGGAATTTACAAGCAGCAATTATTGTCCGGTGGGCCCGGTGGGCAGGGTTGGGATTTGATTATTTCAGGGAAGGAACTGCGAACTGCGGTTCAAGGTGAATTCTACGTTTATCTCAACGATTCTCTTAACTTAGGGAGTTCGGTCATTATCGAGGAATGGGATATGGATGGTATTGGGGCTGGCAAGTTATCCACTATCCTATCCCGCTGTGGGGTGGAATTTCATCGGGATTGGTTCGATGAGCCCATCGATGAGCAACTACTCTACGCCATTAACGGCACCCACCCCATTCACCATTTCCCCAACGAAGGAATCTCGCTAACCAATCCCAACGATTATTGGGATTGGACCGATCAAGGTGATCTGATGCGATTGGTTCCCGGCAGCAAGGCTCAACTATTGTGGGGCGCCCGGACCAATGTCAAGGATGCTTACGGCACCGCGGTCGTCTGCCTGGATGGACAGTTGATTATTCAGACTTATTCAACGCACAGCTATGGGCAAGATCGGATCGTCAGGATGTGGCAAAATTATATTTATAATGCCTTGAAGGCCCGTTACATTTACCTCGGTGGAACGCCATAATCGCTTTTACGCTTAATCTGGATTTATTAGTATCCCCAAAATATCTGACACAAAAATCTCTTATGGACCTGTTCTCATCAACACAAAACTTATTAATTCTTCTCGTGGTTATTGTCGCGGCGATAATGGGGATGATGGTTTATTGGATCATGCAGTTGAATAAACTGCGAGATAAATCACCAGAACGCGATCTCAAGCGGGATAAAATGTTCAAAGAGGTGGCAAGCATCCAAAAAGAAGCCCGCGCAGAATTAGGCGAAATCAAGTCTAAATTTGGATCGTATGGCCCACCATATGAGGGCCTGCGAAAGTCAGCCAACAAAACCTTTTCTAAGCTAGATAAAGAATGTGAAAAGATATTATTAGACCGCGGCCGGATTTCTGCCAGCGAAATTGACCAAAT
Source organism: uncultured Anaerolineales bacterium (assembly GCA_964453155.1). GTDB lineage: Bacteria > Chloroflexota > Anaerolineae > Anaerolineales > UBA11858 > CAYVQU01. The sequence continues at coordinate 41,630 of CAYVQU010000009.1, forward strand.
ATCTTTCTTGGGCGCATTACTTTTTTTACCCATTTTCAATGAGATGCGGGCACGCAATGAATGGTGGCAAGACACCCAAGAAATACTGGTCGATTTTGAAGATATTCCACCCCTCAATGAGAAAGCGCAAAAGTTAAGCACCGACCTAAAAACGCAAGGGAAATTAATCAAACAGCGCAGCCAACGAATGTTGACCGAAGTCGAGGCGTTACGGGACGATCTGGAAACCGAACGCCGCACGGAGATACCCTTTGAAGAAGAACGGCGGCATGTAGAAAAAGTTGCCGAACGAATGGGATCCATTATTCACAATTATTTACCAACTGATGCCCCTTCCCATCAGAAAGTTATCGAAGCCTATCCCCAATTAGAAGAAGTCGAATCCCAAATTACCAGGTTGGAAAGAATTGTTCAAAAAACAAAACGCGAACGTAAAAGAGCTACTCAGCAGATTGACACCCTTGAGCAAAATATCCAAGCCTACCATGCCAAAATTATTACCGAAGAAGCCCGCGAGGCCCGCGTCGATTCCATCCGAGAGGAATTGCCCGAAATTTCGGAGGAATTAGTAAAAATCAAGCATGAATTTGCCATGGGAAACTATAAAGGGGCCCTCGAACTTCATACTTTTCTCAATAAAAAAATAACTGTTAAATCGAAAAGTTTAGATCAAATATCGACTGCCCGGCAAAATCTGCGCAATAAATATGGGGCTACTGCGAAGGAAATCCAAACCACTAACACCTGGCTAGCAAATATCCCCACTCGCTACGAAGCAGATATCATCCAGGGTATTCTCAATTCAGCCCGTAATCAGTTAAGTACCACCAATGAAACCTTGCGCTCCAATGACTTGAGTGAATTACAATCTACCGATTTACCTGAGCCGCAAGAACTCGTCATCGCTCGCGAAAATTTTGATAAAAACCGCCAGGATTTTGAACAACTTTATACCAAACTGACCGTGCAAATCAGCACATTGGATCAGATAATCGAAGCAATTGTGCCCGACTTAACCGTTCGCAATAACCGCTACCTGCAGGGGTTAAATCTTAACCAACTCAGGACTCAAAATGCGGAAATTCAAGATCAATGGAAAAAAATCACTGACCAATCCGTTATTCTTGAAAGCAAGATCCCAGGGCTTATCAAGACGATGCAGCGGATCGGGAAACAGCACGCGGCTTTAGATCGCAATTGCGAATCGGCTTCTATTGCCTGGCAAAAAATTGAAAACGATCAACAGTCAGCCACAGATTTTATCCAGAGTGATTCATATCAAAACGCCCAGGATCAAGTTCAAAAAATTGTTACCTTTGCCCCTGGAACCCTGGCTCAAACCGCAAGCCAACTCTTATCTGAGGCCGGCGAAATCCAAAGCGGAGTCACTCAAAAGGAAAGATACTATCCCACCCTTGAAAGAGAGGCCAAATCGCTATTGAGTCAGATGCAAAAATTGGCTACTGAATATCAACGGGAACTCAATCAACAAAACCAACAATATACAGCCCTGGAGGAAGGCCTCACAGACCTACAACATAAACTGCAAGAATTTCAACAACATAAGCTTGAAGATTTGCGTTTGACTGTGATGGAGCCAATCAACGAAATTTCTACCTGGAAGGCGATGTACATCGATATCCAGAAAGAATCGCTGGCTGCCATTCGGGGTTTGTACCGGCAGGGTTTACCCATCCAGACCAGCGCGCAATCAACATATAGCGAAATTCTGGAACGTTTTGAAGAATATCAACGGACAAGAGCCAAGTCAGAGGCAGCCATCGAGTCAGCTGATGCTGCCTTGCAGGCCGCTATCCAAACTTTACGCGACCGGCAATGGGTCATCCTGCCCCTTGATCGCAGCCGCCCAGAGGAAGATCAGGACGACGAATTGGCCAATGCCCGATGGTTCCTCCGGCGAGTAAAAATTGATTTGGAAGAATTGGATAACCCCAAACGAAAATCTACCAGCCAAAATGCAATTGATGATCTTGAAAATAAGATTTATCCCACCGCATTAAAAGCCAAGGACGAGGCCCAGCGGAAATCAAAACAACTTGAAAACCAAATCCAACAAATCGAAAAATTGCGACTGGAATTGGAGAAAGCACTAGGTGATGGGCGGCAATTGGCTCAAAATATCACGGATACCTTACTGCATAATGAATGGGTAAACCTCGAGAGAAACTACCGTAATCCTGAAAATCAAATGCGGTCTACCGGCAATTTCGAGGCCGCCCGGACCTATTTATCCACCGCACTGCGGGAAGTCAACGCCATTATTATGCGGATGAGCACATCACCGGGATAAATGAACTTCATCCTTTCAGATATCGAGGGCACCCTAACGTCTGGCTGTAGTTGGCGCGCTTTGCGGACTTATTTTAAGGCCAATCTTGACTCCTGGGAATATAATCGGTTTTTCATCCGTTGGATCCTGCGGTATTTTCTGGTCTCGGTTGGGGTTTTAACTCGTCAATGGGCTATCCAGGCCTGGATGGAGGACGAAATTCAACTCTTTCGGGGCCTCTCACCGCAGCAATTCGATGAGATTGCAGAATGGATCGTGACCCATGAAATGTGGCCAAAACGCCGCCCTAGAATTATTACCCACCTTGAAAATGAACGTACCAGCGAGACCCAAATTGCAGTCGTTTCAAGCGCCTACCAGCCGATCGTGGCTGCTTTTGCCCGGCGGTTGGATGCGATTCCCATTGGTTCCCCGCTTATTTTTACCCAAAAGAAACTTTCCGGAGTTCAATCTCCCGTAAACGCCTACCAACATAAAGCTAACGCGGTGCGCGCTCGGTTCGGAGACGGCCCATACCTGGCTGCTTATGGGGATACGGCCTCCGACCTGGCTATGCTGGAATTAAGTCCCAAACCCATCGCCGTGTGCCCAGATAAGGAACTCCGCACCTTCGCCCTGACCCAGGAGTGGCAGATATTGGATTGTGAGGATAATGATGACTGAAGTAATCAAACTAACCCCCTCAGAATTAACTTTTTTATGGGATGAATGCCCTCGCTGTTTTTACTTAAAGGTCAAACTCAAATTTAACCGACCGCGGATGCCCTTCCCTTCCATTTTCTCACGAATCGATTTGTTGATGAAAAATTTTTTCGAGGCTCAGCCCACTGAAAAGCTCTCCCCTGAACTCCCCGCTGGGCATGTGGCCTACGGTGAGAAATGGGTCCAATCTGACATTATCAACCTCCCTGGACATGAAACCGGAGTTTTCATCCGCGGCAAATTTGATACCGTTGTAGCTTTTGATGATGGCAGTTACGGCGTCATTGATTTTAAGACTTCACAGCCAAAACCATATCATATTCGATTCTACGGCCGCCAACTTCATGCCTATGCGCATTGCCTGGAGAATCCTGCGCCCAATAAATTTTCTCTATCTCCGATAACTAAATTAGGGTTGTTGGTGGTCGAACCCAATGACATGATCGCCACCCCGGAGGGCAAAATTGGCTACCTGGGTGATATGACCTGGACTGAAGTTCCCCGTGACGACCAAAAATTCATGTCTTTTTTAGATAAAGTTGTTACGCTCTTAGAATTACCTGACCCACCCCCAGCCAGAGAGAAATGTACCTGGTGCCAATATCGGGAAAAATCTCGAAACACTAATTTCTAAAAAAGAGCGGTAAATCTTTGCGATTTACCGCTCTTTTTTTGTTGGGTCGTCTTTTTTACCATTTTCTCAAAACTTTCTGGAATAATGGATTTGCTATAATTTGTGAAACGATAATCTTCCCCCCAGCAGTAGGACTATTATGAATACGCTTCAGAAAGTAATTTGGACTAGCATTTTTTCGCTACTTTTAGCCGGCTGTAATTTTCCCGGTTACTCACCGGCAGAAAACCCAACTCCCATGCCCACCGATGCGGTTCAATCTATCGAATCTGGAGAACAATCGCCAGAATCGAACACAGTATCCCCCCCTTTACCGACCAAGACTCAAATCCCACCGACCGAGATCGTCGCGCCTTCTCCCACAGAAACGGATACCCCACCAGGCACCCAGACCCCATCGAGTACGCCCACTACCACCGATACCCCTACGTCCACCATCACCCCGACCTATGCCATTTTGCGAGGTCAGGTTATGCCAGAACGGGCCAATTGTCGCTATGGGCCGGGAGCACCATACCTCTATAAATATGGATTAGTGGGAGGCAGCAATCTTGAAATTATCGGCCGCAATGAAGCGGGAACCTGGGTTTTAATCCAAGCCATTGGGGGGAATAACCCCTGTTGGGTCAAGTCTGAACTAATGGATATCAAAGGGGAGGTTATGGCCGTGGAACCAAAACGGGTTGATATCATCCAAGCCTGGTCCCCCTATTACCCACCTCTCACCGGGGTATCGGCCAAACGAACAGATGATAAAGTAACCGTTTTTTGGAATCCAATCATCCTCCGAACCGGTGATGATTCGGGGCAGGTTCCATACGTTGTTGAAACCTGGGTCTGCCAGGCCGGCGAGATCGTATTTGTTCCGATTGGTTCATATGGCAGCGCGGCCGAGGTTCTGGATGAACCGGGCTGTAATATAGAATCTCGCGGGCAGGTGATGGCGGCCGAAAAACATGGTTACACCCTCCCCATAATTGTCACTTGGCCGCAACCTGAAGAGCAAAAATAACCATCGGAGCAGATTAGCCTATCGGAAATATTGACTTACTAAATATTTAGGATAAATATCATATAAATTATTGACATCAAATTTTGCGAATGGTATACTCGCCTCGAAAGTTGGTAAGTTCCCCCACTTTTCCTGGATAAATACATGTCTACAACTCGAGATTTAGTCCTAAAAACTTTGCTCACCCGCCAGCGTTGCACGATCAACGAACTGGCCGAAGCTGTGGGCATCAATCCAATTTCGGTTCGCCACCATGTCACCAAATTAGAGGCCACTGGTATGGTTGACTCTGAAGAGGAACGGCATGGGGTTGGGCGACCGCGACGGTTATATTTCCTGACCGAAAAAGGCATGGAACAATTTCCCACCCGGTATCTACGCCTGACAGTCCGGTTATTGGCCCAACTCAAAGAAACCTTACCCAAAGCCATGGTCAGCGACTTGTTCTCGCAAGTTGCCGATGACTTAATCGACGATTACGCGGCTGAATTGGATCTTGAAAATTCGCCCATAGAAGAACGCCTCAACGTGGTAAAAGATTTGTTACGCGGTGAGGGCTTCACCATGGAATGGGAACGTAAAGACGACGGCATTCACATTCGGGAGAGTAGCTGCCCCTATTATCATGTCGGGCAGACCCACCCTGAAGTCTGTGCCGTAGATCAAACCCTGATCTCGAATGTCTTATCGGTCCCGGTAGAAAAAATTAAATGCATTCTCGATGGAGATTCACACTGTACCTACGTCGTGCCATCCATCGATATTACAGAGAGTCAAGCATGAGTGTCACTCGTCCCCGCCCCGTTTGGAAAATTACCACCACCAACCCTGATTTGGTTCATCCTCTGGATGAAGCTTTTCGCCAGGTTTTGGATCCAGAGGTGGGATTAAATATTATGGAGTTAGGGTTAATCCGCGATGTCCAGGTTGAAGAAGAAACTGCTCACATTGTTATGATCATGACCACCCCATTCTGTCCGTATGCCCCCGCCCTGCTGGAAAGTGCCCGGGGCAAGGGAGAGGGCGTGATTGGCAAACCGACCACCATCGAGATGGGCATGGAAATGTGGGACCCATCGTATATGGAAGAAGGAGTCGGTGCCGACTGGGGCTTATTCTAAACTAATTATTCCGGTAGCCAAAACAGGACCATAATTCGATCGAAATTGTGGTCCTGTTTAATTTAACCTACCCAAAACATCCCCTTTGTGTTATCCTTGCGCCCGGTCCCGTAAAGGGATGTCTTTCCGCTTCTGGCGTGGCGCAATGACCAGGAGTAATCCCGAGGAAAGGAGGCAAAATTATGCGCGCATATGAACTCGTCTTCATCATTCACCCCGACCTGGACGAAAACGCAACCAACGAAATCGTTGAACGGGTCAAAGGCTGGATTACTGAAGCTGGGGGTTCGGTCGACAAAGTCGATCCCTGGGGAAAACGCAAGATGGCTTATCCCATTCGTAAACAGAACGATGGCCAGTATTTCCTGTGCAATGTCCAGTTACCCCCAACATTCGTTGCTGAGCTGGAACGCAATTTGCGGTTCGTTGAACCGGTGATGCGATTCCTGGTTACAGCTGTGGAATAAGTTTTATTGAAGGGAGCTTAAAATGAGCCGAGGACTGAACAAGGTTATGATCATTGGGCGGTTAGGGCGTGATCCTGAAATGCGCTACACCCCCTCCGGCAGGCCCGTCACATCATTTAGTGTGGCAACTTCTCGCAGTTGGAATACATCCAGCGGGGAGCGACGGTCTGAAACCGAGTGGTTCAATGTTGTGGCTTGGAGCAATCTAGCCGAAATCTGCAACCAGTACCTGACCAAAGGCCAACAAGTTTATGTTGAGGGCCGATTACAATCCCGTAGCTGGGAAGATGATCAGGGCAAACGCCACACATCGGTCGAAATCGTTGCCAATGAGATGATCATGCTCGGAGATCGAAAATCATCTGAAAAACCTTCTCAAGAAGAAGAAATTGAGGATGAATTCCCATTTTAGGCTGCAATTCACAACAATTAGCAAGTATTAAGGAGTATCGTTGTGGCTGAAGAAAATACACAACAACAAAGACCCAGACGCAATTTCCGCCGCCGGCAGCAACGCTTTTACCGGCCTCGGACTTGCCAATTTTGCACCGACAAAAGCATCGTAATCGATTATAAAAATTACGACTTGCTGCGCCGTTTTGTCCATGAAGATGGCAAAATTCGCGCTCGCCGCCAAACTGGCACCTGTGCAAAACACCAGCGCAAACTGGCGAAAGCTATCAAACGCGCCCGGCATCTGGCTCTGCTTCCCTTTGCAGGTGAAGTTTTACGCTAGATATCAAAAATCGAACAATCAAATCGTGTTGTGCTCAGCTGATCTGAGATCACCAAGTTGTAGTGCAACCTCGGGCATAGGGTTATTTTTGGCTCTATGCCCTCTTTTTATCCCATAACAATCTGAGAGATCAATATGGCCAATCGCGAAAAGAAGAAAATCATCACCAAGAAACACCTCGCCCGCGCCGAGCAAGAAGCTTTGCAGAAGCGCTACCTCACCATTGGCGTGATTAGCATTCTGGCTATCGTCGCCGCTTTGATTATCATTGGTTTTGTGCTGGAAGGGGTGATTGCCCCGCGCCAACCCATCATAAAAATCAACGACACCGTCGTCACCACCAAAGATTACCAGACCCACGTGCGCTTCTCACGCTACAATCTGGTCAATCAGTACGCCAATTATTACCAATTCATTCAAGGCCTCGGAGATCCGAATTCAGCCTCCTATTTCCAATCCACTTTGATGCAGATTCAAACGCAATTGCAACCTGAGGTGGTCGGGTTTCAAGTCATCGAAGATATGATTCAGGATGCACTGATTCGGGCAGAGGCTGAAAAATTGGGCATTGAAGTAAATACTGCGGACATTGAAAAGCAAATTGCCGAATCGATCTTCAATTACTATGAAGATGGCGCGCCCCCTTCTGATCCCACCCCAGAAATTCAACCGACGGCTACTTTGTCTGCGCTACAACAGGAATTACTTCAAATCACTCCCGAAGCAGAAGATAGTGTCTCCTCCGAGGCAGAGCAGGAACCTGCTGCTGAAGTTCCCAACCCTACCCCATACACCAAGGAAGCCTTCGAAACCGATCTAGATAATTTTTATAACGGGTTGGAATCCTTTGGGAAAATTAACAAAAAACAACTCTATTCGATCATCGAAAGTCAAATGCTCCGAGACGAAGTGATCGATGCTGTAGTTATGAATGTTCCCCTTGACGAAGAGCGAGTTTGGGCTCATCACATCCTATTCCGCAGCGAAGAGACCGGTGAAGCCGAGGCCTTGGCATTTATTGATCGTTTGACCGCTGGTGAACATTTCATTGACATCGCCGAAGAGCTTAACACGGCCGCTGAAGAAACCGCCAACCAGACCACTGGCGATGAAGAAATCCCAGTCGAACCGACCGTCCGCTTCGAAAATTTGGGGTGGTTTGGCAAAGGAATGATGGTCCCCGAATTTGAAGAGGCCGCTTATGGCCTGGAAATCGGTGAATACAGCCAACCCGTGAAAACGACTTTCGGCTGGCACGTCATCCAGGTCATTGGCAAGGAAGTCCAAGAATTGACCGAGGCTGAAATTGATCAATTACGTCAGGCTGACTTCCAACAGTGGCTAACCCTCAAACGAGGCGAATCCCAGGTCGATATCACCCCCGATTGGATTTCAGCAGTTCCTACCGACCCAGATATCCCAGATTACATGAAATTAGATTTCCCCACACCATAGAAACCCAAAAAGTTTCCTAATAATCACCAAAAAACAGACATCTTAGTTGCTAAGGTGTCTGTTTTTTTTCAGAAGATCTCTTTTTTCCAACCTTTTAGGGGAGCTAACTATTTCGGAACCAAAAAAATCACCCATAGACACACTTTGGGTGATTTTTCCGGTAAATAGGCTCCTCGGGTAGGACTTGAACCTACAACCCATCGGTTAACAGCCGATTGCTCTGCCGATTGAGCTACCGAGGAACAACGTGCGGAATTATATACGTAGAGTAAAGGAGTGTCAAGGCGGTTCTCAATGGATTTCTTGGCCGATTTTCAGCTTAGTTCGTGAGTAAATTTTTACTAGCGCTGAAATGTCGAAATTGGGGAAATTGTCTTGCGAAATAAGAATTCTGAGGCGCCTGGAATGAGGTAATCTCTCATTTCACCAATGAATTGATACCCTAAATTTTCGTATAATCGCTGGGCACCGGGGTTAAATGATGAGACACATATAAATACGTTGGGGTATTCCTTAAATATCCGGTTTTCGGCATAGGTTATGAGGCGTGTACCGATCCCTTGCCCGTGGTATTGAGGGGCGACGCAAATCGATTGAATATAACCCACAAAAGGGCCCTCGAGCCATAAAATCGTAAATCCTACGATCTCAGCTCCGATTTCGACAACATAAATCTCGCGACTGGGATTGGTGATCACAGCCAATGAGGCTGCAAAATCCCGTCCCAAGGTGATCCAGGGTTCCGAAGCGGCCATCATCGTAGCACAGGTTTCGGCTTGGGTTTGGGTCGATAATAAAGATATTTCCATAAAGATCAATCCAGTATCCATCTTTGAGATTTTTGAAAAAAGTCCGGTTTGTTGACTTGATGATTTCGCTACGGTAGAATGCAAAGCGCAATTTAGCTAAATTTCATCCAAATTTTGGAGACGCAATGGCTGCCAAAATAATTTTCCGCAAAAAAGAATACGAGGTCCGGCATGGGACCACAATCTTAACGGCCTTGAAACGGTTGAAAATTCAACCCGAGGCCGTCCTGCCAACCAAGAATGGGGAGTTGCTATTAGATGATGATATCATCAAAGAAAATGATGTGATCAAACTGGTGGGGGTCATTTCAGGTGGTTAAACCCATGCATTGCCGGCACTGCGAATTGAAAGCTGTCATCTACATGCGGCAACACAAATTGGGGGTCTGCAAAACCCATTATTTAGAGTGGGTACTTAAACAAACCCAACGCTTTATCAATCTATATGAGATGTTTGCCGAAACAGACCGGATTCTCGTAGCTGTGTCTGGTGGCAAAGACTCACTTGCCTTATGGGATATTCTCCAACAACTAGGATATAACACCACTGGTCTTTATATTGGGCTAGGTATTGATGAAGGAATCGGTTATTCTGAGGAATCGCTCAAATTATCAGAAACTTTCGCAGCCAAACGCGGCCTTGATTTACGGGTGGTCGCTGTCGGCCAGGAGTATGGCGCTACGATCCCAGAGATTGCCAAAACAACGCAGCGCGGTAAAGGGAAACCCTGCTCCGTTTGCGGCCTGACCAAACGCCACATCATGAACAAAGTCGCCAGGGATGGAAAATTTGATATCCTAGTTACTGGTCACAATTTGGATGATGAGGCCGCGGTATTATTCGGGAATACACTCAACTGGCTCAGTGGCTATCTCCTGCGCCAGGGACCAGTGCTGGAGGCTCGCGGCGGTTTAATCCGCAAGACCAAACCCCTTTGTCGGTTCTACGAGCGGGAGATGGCCGCCTATGCGCTGCTGCGTGGCATCGAATACATCTACGAAGAATGCCCCCATGCCAAAGGTGCCAAAACCATCTATTACAAAGAGCTTCTCAACCAGCTCGAAGCTGAACGACCGGGGGCAAAGATGTACTTCTATCTTAATTTTCTAAAAGCCAAAGAGCGAGGATTATTCAACACCGACATTGAAGCCGCCCCCCAAGTTTTGGGTACTTGTCAATCTTGTGGCCAACCTACTTCAGCCCCTGAATTATGCAGTTTCTGCCGCCTGATGGATAACGTGAGGCGTGAAACGTGAATTTTTTTAAAACTCACACTTCACGCTTTCACGTATCAAGCAATCAAATCACGCAACTTCTAAATACCGTTCTACTTCCCAATCTGTAACCTTCAACCGATGCTCCTCCACCTCGGCCCATTTCGCCCGATAGAAGGAGTCATACAATTCATCGCCCAATGCTTCTTTCATGACAGCATTTGCATCCAATTCACGCATAGCTTCGGCCAGGGAACCAGGTAACTCATCGATATTGTGCGCTTTGCGCTCTTCAGGGGTCAAATGGTAAATATTGACGTCAACAAGAGGCGAGCGACATTCCAAATTCTTCTCAACCCCATCCAGGCCGGCAGCCAGCATCGCTGCAATCGCCAGGTATGGGTTCGCGGAGGGATCTGGACAGCGCAATTCGGCGCGCACAGCTTTGTCCTTGCCCTTGTTATAACGCGGGATGCGGATCAGCGCGGATCGATTGGTCTGGGCCCAGCCGACATAAACCGGAGCTTCATAACCCGGAACGAGCCGCTTGTAGGAGTTTATCGTTGGGGCGATAACAGCCGTCATGGCCCGCGCATTGACCAATTGCCCTTCAATATAACCATATGCCAGACTGGATAAGTTAAAATCATCGCCAGCATCGAAGAAGAGATTCTCACCATCAGCATCAAATATGGATTGGTGACAGTGCATCCCCGAACCGTTGACCCCAAAGATCGGTTTCGGCATAAACGAAGCGATCAGCCCATGCTGGGCCGCAATCGCCTTGACCGTGTATTTCATCGTCAGGATGTTGTCAGCGGCCCGCAGCGCATCGGTGTAGCGGAAATCAATCTCGTGCTGACCTAGAGCAACCTCGTGATGACCAACTTCGATTTCCAAGCCCATGAGATCGAGGGCAGACATCAATTCGGTGCGGACTCGAACGGCATCGTCGTTGGCTGAGAAATCGAAATAGCCGCCAACATCATGGGGGACCGGGTGAATGGTATCAGGACCGTTTCGTTTGAAGAGGAAAAACTCGGGTTCGGGGCCAATATTGAGGGTCCAGCCTTTTTCCTCGATCCGTTTGAGCTGACGGCGCAAGGCACCGCGGGGATCCCCCATAAACGGCGCACCACTGGGACGATAGATATCGCAGAAAACGCGCGCCCGTTTGAATTCGGCCGGACTCCATGGCAGAACGGCATAGGTGTCTGTATCGATCCAGAGATGCATATCACTCTCCTGGATGCGGGCAAACCCCTCGACCGAGGAGCCATCAAACCACACGCCTTCTTCCAGGGCCTCACCCAGGCGGTTGACCGGCATATCGACACTTTTAACCGCCCCAGTTACATCGGTAAACTGTAGCGAAACGAACTTTACATCATCCGCCGCTACTCGTTCCAATAACTCTTTCTTATCCATACCAAACTCCTTTGACCTAAAAAATGATATAAAAAAACTGGACATGCATAGGCATGCCCAGAACTGGATAAAACAATGTACAGCAGCAAGCCTTCCATTACAAACCACAACCAACCTTAAAAAGTCTATTGTGATCACTACCTAAACTTTGGCCCAAAAATTACTTTCTGGTTTTCAGTTTAAGTTCTCTATGGAAGGAAATAAAAGCCCGTGATCAGGCTTGAAGGCATCCGCTGAACTATTCGATGTTCCAACCCAACGATCGCTGGGTTGTTAGCACTCCCTCTGCAGGGAGGAACCTTCTCCTCGTAGCCCGCAATCCAACTGCGGGACCAGCCGCTAATTTCCTGGATTCAATTTTCAAGTAACTGGGCATATTCTAGCAAATGTATCCCTGCATGTCAAAGAAAATAAACGATCTTTACCTAATTTTTATGGGGAATATTGCAGTGAACCTATTTTATAATGGCATAGTTTCTATATTGTGAACCAATCAACAATCCAACTAACCAATAATCATACAGGCAACTCCTATGAAACCAACGATCCGAATCAAAAATATCAGCAAAAGCTTCGGCGCGGTCAAAGCCGTCAACGATGTCTCATTTGATGTTTATCCCGGCGAGATTTTTGGGCTATTAGGCCCTAATGGGGCCGGAAAAACCACCAGCATCCGGATGATGTTAGACATCTTCCGCCCGGAACGCGGTCAGATCGAGATTTTTGGCGGTACCATGACCGAAGCGAAGAAAAATCAGATTGGCTATCTGCCCGAGGAGCGGGGATTGTATAAAGATTTGAAACTGGACCAAACCTTGATTTTCCTGGCGACTTTGAAGGGGATGACCGAGCCAGAGGCTAAAACCCAACTTGAAGACTGGCTCAAACGCTTCGACCTGTGGGAACATCGCCAGAAAAAAATCCAGGATCTCAGCCGTGGGATGCAGCAAAAGGCCCAATTTATCGCGACCCTGATTCATGATCCAGATTTGATCGTAGTCGACGAACCCTTTTCGGGCCTCGATCCGGTCAATACGCGGTTGGCCAAGCAGATCATCATGGAAGAGTGTGAGGCCGGGAAAACCATCATCATGTCTACGCACCAGATGCACCAGGTCGAAGCAATGTGCAACCGGATTGTGCTCATTAATGAAGGACGCACGGTACTCTATGGCGAAGTTGACCAAATTAGGCGCGATTTCGCGGGCAACGCGGTGGTCGTTGCGGGTCAAGGCAATTTCGAGGATATTCCCGGCGTATTGGAAGTTCGTAATGAAAATGGGGCCATGCACCTGATCCTGGCTGCTGATACCACACCCCAGGTAATATTCCGCGCCCTGGCTAACCAACCGAATTTCCAAATCGAAAAGTTCGAAATTGCCGCCCCCTCCCTGGATGATATTTTCATCTCAGTGGTCCAGGGTGAAGCCGGAGGGGAAAATGCCTAAACTCTGGTTGGTCGCCAAACAAGAATATTTCAAACGCGTCAAGAAAAAATCATTTTTTGCCGGTACGATGCTCATTCCACTCATGTTGGGCATCATCATTGGAGTGACCATCTTCATTATCGAACGCGATCAAAACACCCTCCCATTTGGTTATGTCGATTACAGCGGCGTTTTAGCGGCCGGGGTGCTCCCCGAACTCGAAGAAGATGAAGAGATGATCGCCATGGTCGCCTTTCCAGATGAGGCTGCCGCGCTGACTGCTTTGGAAACCGGAGAGATTCAGGCTTTTCACATTGTTCCCAAAAACTTTCTAGAGAAACCCCAGGTTGACCTGTACTATTGGGACGAATACCCCGATCGCTCGACTTTACGCGATTTCGATGATTTTGTGCGGGTCAATTTGCTCCCAGAGGGAGCTTCCCCGCTCCAATCCAGGATTATAAGAGGTACTGATCTGACCCTGATGTCAGCCGATGGTACCCGACATTTCAATGACGAAGTTGGATTTGTGGTCGTTCTATTCCCAATGATCGTGGCGATGTTTTTCATCTTTGCGGTGATGGGGGCCTCCGGCTATTTTCTCCAGGCCGTTACCGATGAGAAAGAAAATCGCACCATGGAAATTGCGATCACCTCGGTCTCACCCTGGCAACTCATCGCGGGAAAATCAGCCGGATTGATCGGCGTAGCGCTGACCCAAATCGTAATCTGGATGCTCTCTATAGGACTGGCCTGGATGATCGCCCAACAGCAATTCCCCGAACTACAGGAACTTCAACTCCCCTGGGATGTCTTTCTCGTTTTTGTCGTATTCTTCATCCCCTCTTTTGCCCTAGTGGGCGGGATGATGGCCGCCATCGGCGGCGCAGTCACTGAACTCCAGGAGGGGCAGCAAATTGCGGGGGTGCTCAATCTCCTGTTCACCTTCCCCCTGTTCCTGACCGCTCTGGTGTTTGCCGACCCCGATAGTCCGTTCCTGATTTTCCTGAGTTTTTGGCCGACTACCTCATTTCTAACAATCACCCTCCGCTGGGGCCTGACGATCATTCCGCTATGGCAGGTGGCGCTAAGTTGGCTGATCCTGGTGGGCGCGGGGATCCTGACAATTTGGGTGGCAACCCGCATCTTCCGGATCGGGATGCTGCGGTATGGTCAGCGTTTATCCCTGCGGGCCGTCATCCAAGCCTTACAACTTCAAATGGACTAATTGACTATGCGCAACACACTGATCATTATTAAACACGAAATCGTCACCATGCTGCGGAAACGTTCTTTTTGGGTGATGACTTTCATTTTTCCATTTTTAATCCTCGGTTTATCGGTCGGGATGCAATTGGTTGGCACCCGGGCAATTGAAAAGGCTGAAGCAGACGCCTCCTCGCTAGAACAAACCATCAGCACGACGCCGATTGGCTATGTGGATGAAGCCGGAATTTTGGACCCGCTTCCTGAGTGGGTGCCAGCCGGATATCTGGCTGCCTACCCCGATGTCGAAACCGCCAAAGCCGACCTGGAGTTGGGAATCATCCACCAGTTCTACCAGATCCCAGCAGATTTTCTCGAATCGGGCGATATCTTCCTGGTCGATCGGAACTACCAACCGTTTCGGAGCAGCGCCAATGCCGAAATCTTTGAAGAGATCATCAAAGATGCCTTGATCACCAGAGATCCCCTGGGCAAAATATTGGATAACCCGACCCCCAGGATCAACGGTCACGCCCTGGCACCCCCCTCCGGCCCAGATGAGAATGATCCACTCTCCTTTGCCGTCCCGATGGGCACCTTGTTCATCTTCTTCTTCGTGATCACGACCAGCGGTGGCTTCCTGCTCACCAGCGTCACCAAAGAAAAAGAGAATCGCACCGCCGAAACCTTGCTCGTCAGCCTGGCACCGCGCCAGTTGATGACCGGCAAAGTCATTGGCCTCGGAACCCTGGCACTTTTCCAGATGAGCATCTGGATGGGGGGCGCGCTATTTGCTCTCGACCGCAGCAACGAAATATTTTCCATCGCCTCTAATTTCAGTCTACCCGAGGGATTCGTTTTCTGGGCAATCCTGTTCTTCATCCTCGGTTATTTTCTTTACGGCTCGATTCTAGGCGCGATTGGGGTCATGGCACCCAACGCCCGCGAGGGTGGTCAATTTACATTTGTGGCCATCCTGCCCCTGTTGATACCCTTATGGTTCAACTACACCTTTACCCAATCGCCTAATGGACCGGTGACCGTATTTCTGAGTTTGTTTCCGTTGACCGCCCCATCCTCGATGATGACGCGCATGACGATCGGAGCTGTCCCCCTGTGGCAGATTTTGGCAAGTCTAGGCGGATTAGCCGTGACGGCATATTTGGTTACCATGTTGGCGGCCCGATTGTTCCGCGCAGATACGCTGCTGTCAAGTGAAAGTTTAGGGTTGAAAAGGTTGGTGCGGGAAATGCGGCGCAAATAGGCCGCGGATCGCTGGCGCATTATGACTAGCGGAAACCCTGGCGACAAACCTCAAAATTGTCGCCAGGGTTTCTTTTATAAGAACCTCATAAGAAACCCCTTTCTTAGATCGAATACTCATTGACTCGCCTTGATCATGCTCTATAATAGACATTATTGATCTTATTTCATTAATTTTTGGTGGAGGAAATGATACCGATGACTGAAACCCAACCCCGAAACGCGTCTACAACTGAAGAAAAGCTCGATTTTAAGAAAATTTTCCCGGTATTTGTGATCGTTCTGATCGATCTGCTTGGTCTAACAATCATTATCCCCCTGCTGCCCTTGTATGCGGCTTCTTTTGGGGCCAATGCCTTCGTCATCGGGGCCTTGGGAGCCGCTTACCCCATCATGCAATTCGTGGGAGCTCCCATCCTGGGACGGCTCTCAGATCGCTTTGGGCGTCGCCCGGTACTGATCATCAGCCAGATTGGGACCCTGGTGGGTTTCCTGGTATTGGGCTTTGCCAATACGCTCTGGCTTATGTTCATCTCTCGGATCATCGATGGGATTTCGGGGGCGAATATCGCCACTGCCCAGGCCGTCATCTCTGATAATACGACCGAGAAAACTCGCACCCAAGGTTTAGGGTTAATTGGAGCTGCATTTGGTCTCGGTTTTATCGTTGGGCCGGTGATTGCCTTTGTCACCCTGGCCATTAGTGATAACAACTATAATCTGGTGGCATTTGTCGCGGCGGCATTTTCGTTATTCTCGATCTTGTTGACTTATTTCTGGCTGGAAGAATCTCATCCCCCCGAGAAACGGGGCCAGGGAACCTCGAAAGCCAGTTTTGGGTTCCAGGCCATGCTCGCCGCCCTCAAAAAACCGGAAATTGGCTTACTTTTAATTTTGATGTTCGTCCAACAGTTTGCTTTTGGCGGTTTTGAGCAGCTTTTAGCCCTGTTTACGCTCAACCGATTGGGGATGAACGCCTCCAGCAACGCGGGATTATTTGTCTACATTGGAATCATTGTCGTAATGGTTCAGGGCTATTTCGTCGGAAAGTGGAGCCGCAAACTCGGGGATCGGTGGCTGGTGTTGATGGGTTTGCTGGTCTTGGGGATCGGGTTGCTCGTATCCGCGGTTACTCCCCAACAACCTGTCCCATGGTATTCCAAAGCGGAAGTCACCGCGGAATTGACGGCCGATGTCGCCCAACCCGGTGAAACCCCGCCCGTCGAGGACATCCAAATTGAACTACCAGCGGACGACAATAACGGCTGGACTGGATTGGCCTGGCTGCTGGTCGCGATGATTCCCGCCGCGATTGGGGGTGGGGTCCTACAACCTTCGATCAATAGTATGATTACCCAACGGGTCAGCCCAGAGGAGGTTGGGGGTACTTTGGGCATTTCGGCCGCATTTTTAAGTGGTTCAAATGCCATCACACCCCTCATCATGGGTGCCATTTTCGAGTGGCTGGGATCGACGGCGCCATTCATGATTGGCGCAATAATTCTGCTGATCTTGTGGGTGGTTGCGAGCCGCTCAATCGTAAAAACTGAAACAGCTGACTAAAATCGGAAAAGCTGTTATGAGCAACAGAAGATTGAACAACATCAGATTAATGTCACTGCGAGGCAGCATTACCGCCGAAGCAGTCTCCTCCCTAGCGAGAGGAGGATTGCTTCATTTCATTCGCAATGACATGTGTTCAAGTTGCTCTTGACCATTACAGTGTTCTCAGAAAAAAAGGGAATCTCCGCGTTCTCTGCGACTCCGCGATGTTTAATCTTCTGTTGATGAGTATAAATACCAGGAGAACACTAAGAACATGAACCAATTTCTAAAAATTATCCTGGGGATCGTTGCAGTAATCAGTGTTCTCTGCATCGCGGCCAGTTTTTCCCTGTTGATGGGTTCGCAGATGGGTTTGAATCAATTTATAGGCCACAACCCCGAGAAAGCGCGAGAAATTGGGGTTTCACTACTGGAATATTCTTTGCCGGTGGGGTATACCGAAAGCGGGAGTCGCAACTTGGGACTCATCAAAATGGTTGTGATCACACCGGGAGGGTATGAACCGCGCTATCTCAGCCAAAATATGATCATCATCTCAACCTACCCGACAGGTTTGGGGCTAAGCGCCGATCAGTTTCAGGATGAGTTGCGGCTGGCACTGCTGCGATCTACTGAGAATGTCTCCACCCTGCAATTTGTGCGTACAGCTACGACGATGATCAAAAGTTCAGCAGTCGAATTTTCAGTTTACGAGAGTTTTGGGGAATATGACGACCCAGCCCGGATCATTGTAAGTGAGGTATTTGAAGGCATAAACGACGGGATTGTCATTCTATTCTCAGGACCTATCGAGGGTTGGGATCAACAAATGGTCAATGACTTCCTGGGGTCAATCCGCTAATCCGCTACCCATCCGCTGTTAACCACCCCTGCCGCATTGCTTCCGTCACGGCCGCGGCCCGCGAATCAACGTTCAATTTAGTGTAGATTTTGGACAGATGGGCTTTAACTGTCCGTTCAGTGATCCCCAGTTGGAAAGCGATTTCTCGGCTGGTGCTTCCTACAGAGACGGCATGGAGGACTTCGAGTTCGCGGGCTGTTAGGGCTGAAGGATGTGAGGGAGCTGGGGTGCGCGGGGGCGGGGGCGTTTGTAGCAGTTGATTCAGAATTTCGGGTTTGAGTAAGGTTTCGCCACGGGCGGCGGCGCGGATGGTGTTAAAGAGGGTTTTACGGTCAGTATCTTTGAGGAGATAGCCCCGAGCGCCTAACCCTAAACCCTTGCGCATTAGCTCATCTTCATTAGAGTCTATTCACAATAAGGGGTGAACATGGTAAACCAGTCCAAACTGAGC
>CAYVQU010000010.1:0-41853 GCA_964453155.1 uncultured Anaerolineales bacterium
TGTCTTTTTTCGCTTTCAACCTGATAAACTCATCCTACATGTAGGGTAGTGAAAATGGAAATTATTGAGTACGGTAGTAATCATTTATTGGTAATGGTGATAGATTTCATCATCAGACAACAAATTGTGAGGAGCACGCCATGAACCGCTTATTTATACGTTGGGCCATAAACGCAGTCGCATTATTTGCCGCGATCCAGATTGTTCCTGGTATTCAGGCGCAAGACACCTCTTGGGGTGCCATTCTGGGATTAGCCCTTATCTTTGGGTTGGTCAACGCCTTAATCAGCCCTATCCTAAAATTGTTGACCTGCCCATTAATCATTTTGACCCTGGGTTTGTTCACCCTGCTGATTAATACGCTGATCTTCTACCTGGCTGGCCAGGTTGGGACCTGGTTTGGCATCGGGTTCGATGTGGCCGGGTTTGGGACCGCTTTCTTGGGTGGATTGGTTACCAGCATTGTTAGTGTTTTTCTTACCCTGATTTTGAAGGATGATAAAAAAGGTAAACACAAGAAACGCGACTAAGCAACCGCCTAAAAATAACTTCTTACCCAGACCCCAGGGGTTTGCAAAGATCGCAAACATATGGACACGAACTTTGTAAAACCCCTGGGGTCTCTGCCAGAAATACCCCAAATGGTCTATTTGACTTTCCCTCCGACTCGGCGTATACTGGAACCAGATGGAGGTGCCCGCTTTATGCGAGGTTTACACTTAAATCGAATATTTTGAAGTTGAGAGCCAAAGCACGCGCGCTGCCGCGTGCTTTTTTCGTAAATCATTTTAATTAGGAGAGTAAAAATGGATTCTGGGATGATTGGAAAAATTCAAAAAGCCAAACGCTATGCAGAAGAGCGCGATCGGGTCGAGTTTAAAGCATTTTCGGTCACTTTTGATGGCACAAATAACCCCCATACCGTCAACTTTGAGGCAGGCGAATGGCAGTGTGATTGTTCCTATTTTCAAACCCGTAATTGGTGCAGCCATACGCGGGCATTGGAATACATCCTGGAAGATATGCTTCCTGAATAAAGATTTCAAACCAAATAAGTTGCCAAAAAGCCTCGATGAAATTTCGAGGCTTTTTTAATCAGATGATCATTTAAATACCTGCTACCTTCCTTCAGAATTGTTATAATCGCAGCCATGGACGAAACAAACACCTCTCAACCTGATATTGAACCCGCCGAGCAAACGCCCGACATTGATCAAAAACCTGTCCAGTTGGATTTTGATACTTTAACTTTTAAACGCTCGCATGTTTATGCCGCCTTGCTCCCGCTCGCATTTGTCATTGGATTAGCCGTTGGCTATCTTTTTTGGGGCCGAAATACCCCGGCCCAAACGGCTGCCGCGCCCCAGGCTGCGCCCGTACCCGCGGCGGAAACAGAAGCCGAATCAGCCGCGCCCCAAGAAGTCACTCGGTATGAGATTCCTGAAGATGATGATCCAGTTCTTGGTCCGGCTGAAGCCCCCATCACGATCATTGAGTTCAGCGATTATGAGTGCCCCTACTGCCAAAAATGGCATGTCCAAGTCTGGCCTCAGATCCAGGAGACTTATGGTGATCAAGTTCGTCTGGTCTACCGCGACTTTCCGCTGACCAGTATTCATGCCAATGCCACCCCGGCGGCGGCGGCAGCCAATTGTGCCCGTGAGCAAGAGCAATACTGGGAATTCAACGAGTTGCTGTTTAGCAATCGCTACAGATTGAGTAAAAGCTCATACCAACTTTATGCGGAAGAACTCGGATTAGACATGCCCGCGTTCAATGAATGCCTGGATAGTGGCCGCCATAACGAAGAAGTACAGGCCGATTTTGATTTCGCTGCTAGCCTGGGCGTCCGCTCCACCCCGACTTTCTTTGTGAACGGCATCCCCGTAGTGGGGGCCCAACCTTATGAAGTTTTTGCCGATCTGATCGAAAAAGAATTGGCCGGCGAAATTCCGTAGTTTTTAGACCTGCCAGGTTTTTAAAATCTGGCAGGATTTGTACTAACTGGCTCCGCCCCTCCCGGCGGAGTTTTGTATTTAACCCGAGAAATACTTGTTTGCTCATTTCTCAGTCCTGCTATAATCAATAGAGATGGTCCGAAAACATTGCAGACCCCGGTGACAGTCACCTTACGGACTCATTGGAAACAACACCAATATCTCAAATTGGATTGTGAGTTAGTCCTATGTATGGAAAACCAAACCGCAATTATGGCCATGTGCTCCGCGAAGGGATTGGCGCGGTCCGGCGGGGAAACAAAAACTTAGCCTGGACCTTGCTGAATCAGGCTGCCGACCTGAACCCCCTCGACCCAACCCCCTGGCTGTGGTTGACTGAAGCCACGGATGATGTCAATGAAAAAATTGATTGTCTGGAGCAGGCCTTGGCCGCCGACCCGCGCCATTATGCTGCCCGGCGAGGTCTGGCCGCGCTCAAAGGGGAACCAGCCCCTAAAAAACAATTTTCCCCCGACCAATTTCAGGTTCAAGCCTCGGATCAACCTCTTCAAGCCCAGGCCACAGAAGTGTTCTTATGTGAGAAGTGTGGGGCCCATATGGAGTATGATCTCGAGAACCAGGCCCTCACTTGCCTGTATTGTGGCCATTCCCAGAAAACTGAGGAGAAATCAGCCGCCGATAATGAACAAGTCATGGCCGATTTCTTACCTACCGAGAGTGGTCATAGTTGGGCGGTATCACAACAACAACTGGCGTGTGAGCGTTGTGGTGCCCATAGCCTCTGGCCTCCTGGACAAACGGCCACCAAATGTCCATACTGCGGCTCTGGCCAACTGATCGAATCGACCGAAACCGAAGGACTGGTTGATCCCCAGGCTTTGGCAATTATGCAAATTGATGAAACGGCTGCGACCCAAAAAATGTTAGCCTGGCTGGAAAAAGGGTGGAGCATCCCTGACGATCTCAAAAAACAAGCCCGCAAGTCTCTGTTGCGTCCGGCCTATTACCCTTTTTGGACGTTTGATGGGACGATGGACATCCATTGGTCGTGTGAAGTAAACGAGGGCTCTGCCAATCGCCCCCATTGGGTTGGTCGTAGTGGGGTGGAATATGAAATGTTCGACGACGTTCTCATCCCTGGATTGATTTCATTAAAATTCAAGCTGCTGAATAAACTGATGCCCTTCAATCTCAAAGACGTGGTTGTCTTTAAATCGGATTATTTAGCAGGGTGGCCGGCCCTGACATATGATCGCCCCCTGGCGAAAGCAACTCTGCTGGCCCGCGAGCAAATCGTTAAACGGGTGCGGCCTCAACTGCACTTTCGCGTCATGCCTGGGACCCAAAAACGTGCCTTAAAAACCGGCGGAGTCAACTGGCAAGATATGACTTTCAAGCATGTTTTGCTGCCGGTATGGATTGGTAACTACACTTACAAAGGCGAGGAATATCAGGTCGTGGTCAACGGCCAAACTGGCAAAGTGACCGGTGATAAACCGCGCGACACATTTAAAGTGGTTGGGATTATCATCAGTATAATCGTCACATTGTTGGTTTTGGGGGTAATTGGGTTTACGGTGGCTGTCTTGATGGGGTGGCTATAGAAAATTGTGAATGGTGAATTTTGAATTGCGAATTGTGAACCGCAGGAACTTCATTAACCATTCACAATTAACTGTTCACCATTCACCATTAACGGGGTTATAATCCGGCTTTACTAATCCAAATTCTAGAAACAGAAATCCAAACTCCTATGACACTTGACTTTCAATCGATCATCTTTAAACTTCAAAACTACTGGCACGAACAGGGCTGCCTGATCTGGCAGCCGTACCACACCGAAGTCGGCGCGGGGACCATGAACCCGGCCACCTTCCTGCGCTCCCTGGGTCCTGAACCCTGGAACGTTGCCTACGTAGAACCCTCCATTCGGCCCGATGACGGCCGCTACGGGGTTAACCCCAACCGCTTCTACCAACATACGCAATATCAGGTCATTCTTAAGCCCGACCGGGGTAATTCCCAGGAACTCTATCTTGGTTCCCTCGAAGCCATCGGCATCGACCCGGTTAAGCACGACATCCGCTTCGTCGAAGATAACTGGGCTCAACCCGCCATCTCGGCCTGGGGTCTGGGCTGGGAAGTCTGGCTCGATGGGCTGGAGATCACCCAATTTACCTATTTCCAGCAAGTCGGCGGGATCAGCCTTGATCCAGTCGCGGTTGAATTAACTTATGGCCTTGAGCGCATTGCGATGGCTCTCCAAAATGTCCGCGATTTCAAGGATATCCAGTGGAACGCGACGATGAAATATGGCGACGTCTACCTGGAGAATGAACAAGAAGCCTCCAAATATGCCTTTGAGCTCGCCGACGTTGATCGCTTGCGCCAGCTCTTTGATCTTTACGAAGCCGAGGGCAAAACCGCCTTGGAACATTATCAGGTTCTTCCCGCCCATGACTACGTGTTGAAATGCTCTCACACCTTCAACATCCTTGATACTCGCGGGGCCATCGGTGTCACCGAACGGGCCGGATTCTTCCGTCGTATGCGCGCCCTGGCCCGCGGCGTCGCCCAGGCCTATGTCGAGCAGCGCCAGCGTTTAGAATATCCCTGGTTGGATGATAGTAGCGGGGGAGAACAGGTGCATGGGAGCAAGGGCAGCTCTCCGGCTCCATCGCTCTCCAGCACCCCAGCACCCGCGTTCCCCGCCCCCTTCCTCTTCGAACTTGGCACCGAAGAACTCCCCCACACCGATCTCGAAGATGCCCTGGCGCAACTGAATGACCGCGTCCCGACCCTGCTGGATGACCTCCGTCTCGAGCATGGCGAAATCAAAATCCTCGGTACGCCTCGCCGGTTGGTCGTCTATGTTGAAGATTTAGCTCCTTCACAGGCCAATCTAGAAGAAGCCGTCAAAGGCCCGCCCGCCGGTCGCGCCTTTGATTCGGATGGCGTTCCCACCCGAGCGGCGGAAGGGTTCGCCCGTTCGAAAGGGGTGGATGTCAAAGCGCTTGAAGTCCGTGAAATTGACGGCGGTGAATACGTTGTCGCGGTAGTCCGTCAAGAGGGCCGCCCCACCCACGAAATCCTGGCTGCCGCGCTACCTGAACTGGCCGCTGGTTTGCATTTTGGAAAATCGATGCGTTGGAATTTCACTAATCTGGCCTTTTCCCGCCCTGTTCGGTGGTTGCTGGCCCTCCACGGTGAGGCCGTTATTCCCTTTGAATTTGCCGGTCTACACACGCAGAACATCACCCGCGGGCTGCGCTTCATCGAACCCCAGGAAATCACGATTAATACTCCGGCTGAGTATTTCAGCTTACTAAAAGCCCAGGGAATCATTCTTGACCCGCACCAACGTAAAGCCACGGTCGAAGCCCAAATTAACACCATCGCCGCGGCCGCCGGGGGCGAGATCCTCCCCGATGCCGACCTGCTGACCGAAGTTGCTCACCTGGTCGAAGCCCCCACCGCCCTGCGTGGTGATTTTGCGGCCAGTCACCTGGAGCTCCCCCAAGAAGTGCTCATTGGCGTAATGAAAAAGCACCAGCGGTACTTCCCAATCCATAAAAACGGGAAACTGCTGCCCCACTTCGTCATCGTCGCCAATAAATCGGCCGGGATGCCCCTCGAAGCTATCAAATTGGGCAACGAAGATGTCGTCCGGGCCCGGTTTGCAGATGCGGCCTATTTTGTGAAAGAAGATTTACAAACTCGCCTCGAAGACTATTTGCCCGCGTTGGAAAAACTTACTTTCCAGGAGAAATTGGGCTCGATGCGTGACAAGAGCCAACGCGTTGGACATTTGGTAGGGGTGCTGGCCCCGGTGATGGATCTCAGCTCAGATGAAACCTTTACCGCTGCCCGCGCCGCCAAACTTTGTAAAGCCGACCTGGCTACCCAAATGGTCGTCGATATGACCTCCCTCCAGGGTGTCATGGGCCGTGATTATGCTTTGGCCTCCGGTGAACCCGAAGAGGTGGCCGTTGCCATTTTCGAACACTACTTGCCACGCTCTGCAAAAGATATTCTCCCCAAAACCAAACCCGGTTTACTGGTTGGTCTTACGGACCGCCTGGATTCCCTCGCGGGGCTGTTTGCTGCGGGTCTGGCTCCCACTGGGAATAAAGATCCCTTCGCCCAACGGCGCGCCGCACTGGGGCTGGTCGGTAACCTGATCAATTGGAAACTTGACTTTGACTTGAAATCGGCTCTGAAAGCTGCGGCCGACAACCTGCCCATCGCGGTCTCGGCTGAATCCCAGGTTGAATGTTTGACTTTCATCATCGAGCGGCTGCGCAACGTGCTCCTAGATGAAGGCTATGCCCATGATGTCGTCGATGCCGTCGTCAATGCCCAGGGCGCCAACCCGGCGAAAGCGGCTCAGGCCGCTCTTGAGTTAACCAAATGGACGAGTGACGAAAATTGGTTCACCATTTTGCCCGCCTATGCCCGTTGTGTGCGGATTACGCGATCGATTGACAGTGGGCAGTTGCCAGATGTCAGTGCGGGATTATTTGAGAACGAAGCTGAAAAACAACTCTATGCGGCGGTGCAAACCGCGGCAGCCGTGGAGCGGCAATCCGGTTCCGTGGATAGTTTCTTTGCGGCCTTTACGCCCCTGATCCCCGCCATCGACAAATTCTTCGAAGATGTGATGGTCATGGCCGATGATGAAGCGACCAAGAATAATCGCCTGGCCCTGCTGCAGCAGATTGCCGCTCTTGCAACCGGTGTTGCTGATCTGAGTAAATTGGAAGGATTTTAATTGCTGACTCACGCCAGGTCGCCAAGTCGCTAAGATAAATAAAAACTTTGCGCCTTAGCGGCTTGCCGTGAGAAATGACTAGGCCTAAACCCAACTCGGTTTTTGGAGGAAATAATGACAACCCTACAAACCCCTGCCCGATTGCAACTCAAGGCCCTCGCCAAGGCCGCCTGGGATGGTAATGTGACCATTACGCCGGTTTTGCCGCCCGATAAACCCGTCCCCAATAAACCGAGTAAAAAAGTGGGAGATACGGTATTGATCTCGAGTGGTGATCAATACCGCCTGTTGGTTTCCCTTGGTGATAAAGATAAACTCACTTCTGCCAAAATTCGTCAGGCCGGGGCAGCTACCGCGAACTGGTTGATTGGTCACCATGTCACCGCGGTGGGCCTGAAAACGGTTGGATTGCAGACCCAAGAGATTGAAGATTCGCTCAATGCTTTTTTGGAAGGGCTCCTCTCCGGTGCATTCCGCTTTGAACGCCATAAATCTGGCGAGGATGAGGCGTTGGAAGCCATCACCGTCAATGTGTTGGTGGACAATGTTGCCACGGCCGAACCCCAAGTTGAAGCTGTTTCAAATTTGATGACCGGCGTCAATCTGACCCGTGAGTGGAGTCACGAACCCCCTAATATCATCAACCCGGTGACCCTCGTCGAGCGCGCCAAAGCTCTGGCCAAAGAATCTGGCTTGAAATGCACGATTTTTAACGAAACGAAATTGCAGAATATGGGCGCGGGCGCGATCTTGTCGGTAGGGTTGGGCAGTAAAACGCCCTCTCAGATGATTCTGCTCGAGCATCGCGGGCCAGGCACCACGGGCCGGACTAAACCCGTGGTGGTGGTCGGCAAAGCCATCACTTTTGATACCGGCGGTTATTCACTTAAACCGGTCAAAGGCATGGGCGGGATGAAATTCGATAAATGCGGCGGGATGACGGTCGTCGGTGTTTTGCAAGCTGCAGCCGCGTTAGATTTGCCCGTGCGGGTCATCGGGATTGTGGCCGCCGCCGAGAACATGGTCTCTGCCGAAGCCTACCGTCCCAGCGATATCATCACTTCGCTGGCGGGCAAAACCATCGAGATCATCAGCACCGATGCCGAGGGCCGCATGGTTCTGGCCGATGCCCTGACTTATGCCAGCACCAAACTCAAACCGCGTGCCATTATCGATCTGGCGACCCTGACCGGCGGGGTTGTTACTGCCCTGGGCAAATTCCGTGCTGGAGTCATGGCTACTGATGATGAACTTGTCACCAATCTTATTGCGGCCGGGGATCGTACCGGTGAAAAACTCTGGCAGTTGCCCCTCGACGATGAATACTTCGAACTCATCAAAGGTAGCGACAGCGATATGAAAAACTCTGCCGGCGTACCGTTGGCCTCCTCCATTGTCGGCGGCACTTTCCTCAAACAATTCGTCCTAAACGATGTTCCCTGGGCGCATATCGACATCGCCGGGACTGCCACCGTCGAGAAAGGCATCAGCGGCGGCCGGGCGGCGACCGGGTTTGGGGTCCGGTTGGTGGTGGAGTATTTGAAGGGGTTGTCCTAATTATTGACCAGCCAGGTTTTTGAAAACCTGGAAGATCTAAGTAATCTATGGATATCGAGTGGGCTGCGGTTCTCGCGGCTCACTTTTTTTATTCAGCACTAGCATCCTGAGTAGCCCAGAGTAAAGCGATGGGCGTATTGAAGGGTGCGGGGTTGCTCGCTGGTATAATCGTTACTACCCACTACCCACTACCCACTACCCACTACCCACTAACTGCTGACCACTAAAAAATGACCGCCATCGACGAAATCAAAGCCCGCCTCGACATCCTGGATGTTGTTTCCCAATCCGTTGACCTACGCCGGACGGGGCGGAACTATACGGGTTTTTGCCCGTTTCACTCCAATACGCGCACCCCGGCCTTCGTGGTCTGGCCCGAGACGGGGACCTGGCGTTGTTTTGGCGAGTGCAACGAGGGCGGCGATGTCATCTCGTATGTGATGAAAAAAGAGGGCTGGGATTTTGTTGAAACCCTCAAGCTATTGGGCGAACAAGTTGGGGTCGATGTCCGCCCCCCTACGCCGGAGCAGCAGGAGCAGATCGAAGAAAACGAACGCTTGCGCCTCCTGCTCGAAGATGCGGTCACTTTTTTCCGCCACAATTTGCTCAATACGTCCGACGGCCAGAAAGCGCTCGAATACTGGCACAGCCGCGGCTTGACAGACGAAACCATTGAAGGGTTCGGCTTGGGCTATGCCCCCAAAGGATGGGATGCGGCTGCCAACCACTTCAAATCGAAAGGCTACACAGAGCTAGATTTACTGGATGCCGGATTAGCCTCCGAACGCGATTCAGGCGGGATTTATGACCGATTTCGAGAGCGGATCACCCTCGCCATTCGCGATGAGCGCGGTCGAATGACCGGCTTTGGCGCCCGCACCCTGGACCCGGAAGGCTTACCCAAATATTTAAATTCCCCTCAAACCGATATTTTCGACAAGGGCCGCACCCTTTTTGGCCTTGACCGGGCCCGGCAATCCATTCGGGCTGCCGATCAAGTCGTTATTGTGGAGGGCTATATGGGTGTGATGGCTCCCCATCAGGCTGGGTTCACCAACGTGGTGGCCACCATGGGCACGGCCTTGACGGAGCACCACCTGCGACTGATCAAACGCTTCACCCGCCGGATCGTCCTCGCAATGGACTCGGACGCGGCCGGGATAAAAGCCACCATGCGCGGGCTCGAAGTTGCCCGGCAAACCCTCGATCGCGAAGGCGAAATCGCCTTCGATGCCCGCGGACTTCTGCGACAAGAAGGCCGCCTGCAAGCCGATATTCGGGTAACCACCCTGCCCCCTGGGATGGACCCCGACGACGTCATTAATCGCGATCCCGCTGAGTGGGAACAGCTCATCGAGAATGCTAAACCCGTCGTCGTCCATGTGATGGAAACCCTGGCCGTTGACCGCGATTTGGATGACCCCAAAGTCAAGACCGAGATCGCCGCTCAAGTTATGCCGCTGATCCAAGATATCCCCGTCGCGATCGAGCGCGAGACCTACCGGCAGCAGTTGGCCCGGTTATTACGCGTTGATGAACGTTCATTGCCTCTCCCTCAGCAGGCTCGTCCCGCGCGGCGGACCTATCAGCCGCGGACCCAACCCAAAGTTCAGGCGCCCCCCACAAAGTCAGTGCCGAGTATCGTTAGCGGCATTCAAAAGCGCGAAGTCCACATTTTGGGCATCCTGATCCGTAATCCCGATATAATCTACCGCATCGACCGCAATCTCCAAGAAGATGGCTTGCTGCGGATCGGCGACCAGGATTTTCAGGGGGCCGATCATAAAACGCTGATCCAATTGTTGAAAAAATCTTTGAAGCAAAATGATATCGAGCCGCTTGACCATCTTTTAAACCACCTCTCGGATCCCCTGATGAACCCGACCGACGGGATTTTGGAGCAAACCCAAGATTTTGATCCGGACGGTGAAGAAATTTTAAAGGACGTACTCCGGGCCTTGATTATGCTCCGGGAAGAGAATCTGAGCCAGGAATTAGATCATCTGCGGTTCTTGCAAGAAGCCGCCCAAGAGACCGGAGACTTGAAAGCAGACGAATACCAAGATACAATGATGCAGTATGCGATCCTGCGGGGTCGATTGCATAAGGCGAAAAACCGGTATACCAACCATTCACTGACTGAATAGAGGTAGTTTTGACCGTATCAAATAACACGACCGATTTGAACGGCGTTCCTTTGGATGACCAAGAGGAAAATTTCCCGCTGCCTGAAAACGGAATTCCGGTCGCGGCGATTGAGCAGTTATTGAATAATTTGGGGGGCGATACTGAAGCCGGGGAACCTGATGCCACTGCCCTGGAATTAGAAGAAGCAGCCAGCGAAAAAGAGGAAACTCCCCAAGTTTCAGAAGAAGAATTACTGGCGGCCTCCAAAATGCTGGCCGAACTCAGTAACGACCCGGTCCGCCTCTATCTCAAGGATATTGGCGAAATCGAACTGCTGAACGTCCATAATGAATTCTGGCTTTCGGCCCGGATGTCGGCCATCCGGCGGTTGGATACCATCAGCCGGGAACATCCCATTGCCACTCGCGGGGTCTCACCGCCCAGCAGCGTTTATCGGGCTCTATATGCTGAGATGGCGACCGCCTGGAAACGGGTTTGTGAGGATGCCAAACGTCTGGAGCATGACCTTCCCGATTTGGAACAAGTTTACGCTGAAGCCCGCCGCCTCCGTCAAACCTGGCAGCAGACCAACCCCTCCTATTTGCGGGCTTACCTCAATAATGGTTTGTGGGGGAAAGACTCGTTTTGGGACGATGTCGCCCGCAATGCTTTCGGGGTTTATATCTCACTGTATTCCTTGCCCGATGAGACCGCCGACAAGTTGATTGCCTATGTTGTGAAGAAAGGCAAACTTCCCACCAAACGGACCTTCGCGCGGTATCTTTTGGAAGATTATGACCTACAGCAAGAGATCATGCAGCTCCGCCGCTGGTCAACCGATGCTCACGAGGCCATTATCCAGGCCAATTTGCGATTGGTGGTCAGCGTAGCCAAGAAATATGTCGGACGGGGCAGCAATTTCCTGGATTTGATCCAGGAGGGTAATATCGGGCTGCTGCGGGCGGTCCAAAAATTTGACCCGACGCGCGGCTACAAATTCAGCACCTACGCCACCTGGTGGATCCGCCAGTCTATCAGCCGTTCGATCGCCGATCAAGCCCGGACGATTCGAATTCCCGTTCATGTGTTTGAGAATATCAATCGTCTGCTGCGGATTCAGCGGGAACTGACCCAACAATTGGGCCGCGACCCGACTCAAGAAGAAGTGGCCATCGAAGCCGGATTCCTGAAGGACGAGGATAAACAAGCCATTATAGACCTGGCGGCTGATAACCAACCTTTGCCTGCAACGCTGCGCCGCCGCTTACGGCGGGCCGTCAATCGAGTCAACCAATTTATGCGGGCGGCCGAGGAACCCATGTCGCTCGAAAGCCCGGTTGGGAATGAAGATAACAATCAGTTGGGGGATTTTATCGAGGACCAGGATGCCCTCCAACCTATGGACGCCGCCGCCCGCGAAATCTTGCGCGAGCAGGTCAAGAATGCCCTGGCTGTCCTCTCCGAGCGTGAGCGGCAGGTTCTGGAGTTACGCTTTGGGCTGCTCGATGGTAAAGACCACACCCTAGAAGAAGTGGGCCAATATTTCGAGGTCACCCGCGAACGCATCCGCCAGATCGAAGCCAAAGCCCTGCGCAAACTCCGCCACCCTACCCGAAGCCATCATTTACGAGATTATTTGCGAAGTTAATGGAACCGCAGACCTGTTCTGCGTGAAATCGAAGGATGAACGCTGATATTGGGTTTATCCGCGTTCATCTGTGTTTATCTGCGGTTTAATTATGGACTAAATGCAACAATAACGATCGGCTTGCCGCTCAGGTGGGTGAGGAAGATGGTACGGTGTTGATCCCCCTTGATGCGTAAATCTCGGATAAGGACCTCTGGTTGCAGGGGTGAACCGCGTTTCTTGACGATCACTTGCCCCACATTTCTTTCTCGCAAATAAGCCCGCAGCCGTTTGAGTTGGAAGGGGAACCAGGCTTCGATCTCCCAAACGCGTGCGAAGGGGGTATCAACTTGCTCTTCGGCCGTCAGGTACGCAATATCAGGGTCTAGCTGGTGGGCCCCGAGTTGAGCCGCCAGATTTTGCACCAAACCGGCCCGTAATATTGCCGCGTCCGGCTCGAAAAGATATCCCAATGGCTCCGACAATTGCTCAGTAACCGCCGGCCACTGTACTTTGGTCACTGAAAACGGCCCCGGTAATATGGTTGCCCTTTTTACCGCAGTTTTCAACGGCCCAAACCATAATACCGCCTCTTTCAATTCCCCATTTAGCGAGATGAATTCAATCTCACAGTCATATTCGGCCAGTTCTTCCAGCTTGACCCCCGGAGAAATTTTTACGCCGATGGCTGGGTAAGTGGACAGCCATTTGTGGACCTGCGTTAGCGGCGGCTGATAATCCTTAACGGAGAAGATGCGGCGGTGGTCGGTCCGCCGGGCCGGGTCGAAGAAGAGCGCGGAAGGGAGCCGACCGGCGGGGGTGAAGGGGAGGGGAGAGCGGAGATCAACCTGGAGAAAATTGGCGTGGTAGCCAAGATTTTGAAGGTTGGTTTGCGCCATTGCCAGTCGGAGGGGATCAAGATCAAGCCCGGTAACTTGCGTGATAGCCGCCAGGGCCAATGTATCTCCACCGATGGAGCAGCCGAGATCGAAGACTTGCTCGAATTCGTGAAAACGGGCCGCTCGGTAGGTGCTGACTTCGAAACTGGTCGCCTGCTGCAGGGCAGCCCGGGTGAAGTACATCTGCTGGGCTGATGGGAATTTCTTGATGGCCTCTCCCCTGAGAATGGCTATTTCGAGCGCGGCCCGGGCTAACTCACGCGGGAATTCCCGGCTGAGTTTTTGAAAATGGGGTAAAAAATCAACCTCGCAGGGTGTTAGGGTTTGGGCCGCCAGCAGTGCAGATTGACCGGCAGGAGTGAGGAGTTCGCCAAAAGAATTGAGGTCCATTAGGGCAGAATTTTTGCGAGTTCAAGGTCAAGTTGGTGGGCCGATAAACCCCCAACATGCTGTGATCGAATGACTCCCTCCGCATCGATAAAATAGGTCGTCGGGAAAGCCCGGACTCGATACAAATTTAGCACTTGGTCAGTGCCCTGCAAGATCAGAAATGAAGTTTTCATTTCATGCCCCACAGTGCGAATGTCGGTCAGCGGGGAACCTTCTTCGATTGCCAACACCGCGAGATTGGGAAAATGGGTTTCGAACCGCGCCTGGATCAAAGGCATTTCCTGAATGCAGGGCTGGCACCAGGTGGCCCAAAAATTGATTAAAACCGGCGTGCCCCGAAATTGACTGAGTTGAACTGCGCGTCCCCCAATAGTGTGCAGGGTGAAATCAGGTGCGGGTTGGTCAAGTTGGATGTAACTGCCGCCGCCCGTGAATAGGCTGCAGGCCAGCACAACACTGCTGAACACCAGAAATACCAATAAAACCTTGTATTTGGAGGTCATTGAATGCTCACTATTTCCCAGTTGCGGGATCATAACAGAGGTTACTCAAGTATATCCTGAATTCTTGGTCCCCAAATAAAATCGAGATCGTTCCAGGACCGACCCAGTAAAAAACAAAGACCTTCCAGGTTTCAAGCAAACTGTGTTTGCCAACCTGGAAGGTCCGCTTCCATCAAAAGTGACAGTCACTTAAATTATTATTCGTACCTTAATGCCTCCACCGGTTCGAGGCTGGCCGCCCGGTTGGCAGGATACAATCCGAAGAACATTCCAACTGCGGCCGAAAACAGGGTAGCTAACAAAACGGCGTTCATTCCAATGACGGGGATAATATCGGCATCGTTAGCTGCCGCAATTTGGCCAACGACGAAAGAGATCGTCCAACCCAGCCCAATCCCTAACAGGCCACCGATCAGACTAAGCAAGATCGATTCGGTCAGGAACTGCACCATGATATCCATCTTGCGAGCCCCCATTGCTTTGCGCAAGCCGATTTCGCGCGTGCGCTCAATGACGGAGACCAGCATAATATTCATGATCCCGATCCCACCCACCAGCAGAGAAATCGCTGCGATCCCACCCAAAAAGATGGTCAGAATCCCGGTTATCGATGAAGCGAAATCGAGGAAATCTTGCTGGCTGAAGATGGTGAAATCGTCTTTGCCGATATCGGTACGGTGGCGTTCACGTAAAATTTGGGCAATTTCGTCGCTGGCTTGAGGGACGGCCTCGGCACTGATGGACTGGACGAAGATGACATCCACCCGGTCGCGCGATGAACGGCGGATCAGCCGGTTTTGGGCCGTCGTCAGCGGGATGATGATCTGATCATCTTCACTGCCGCCCATGCCACCGCCTTTTTCTTCGAGAATGCCGATCACCCGGAAGGGCTGCCCCTCGATGCGCACGGTCTCCCCCGTCAGACCCGATTTGCGGCCAAATAATTCTTCGGCCACTTCAACCCCTAAAATGACAACGGACGATTGCCCCAACAAGTGTGATTCGGAAATGAATTCGCCTTCAGTAACATGGTAATTGCGGACGGTTTCATAGTCTGGCGTGACGCCGGTAATGGTTGTCAGCGTGCTTTCAGAGATAAAACTGATCTCCGCGTTGCCTTGGAGGGCCGGGGCGACGCCGATCACCGCGGGGGCCTTGAACGGGTCGGCAATGGCCTGGGCATCCCCTAAAGTCATGGGCTGGGGGTTGCGGACATCTTCGGACCCGCCGCGAAATACGAAGAGCAGGTTGGTTCCGATTCCCTGGATTTCACCCGTAATCGAGTTTTCGGCCCCGGCGCCAATCGCCAGCATCGCGATCACCGCACCGACCCCGATCACGATCCCCAAAATCGTCAGGGCAGAGCGGAGTTTATTGGAGGTCAGACTTTCAACGGCTTCGATAAAAGATTGCCAGAAGTTCATTTGATTTCCTCCACTATGCCATCGCGAATATAAACCACTCGCTGGGTCTGTTCGGCAATCTCGGGGTCATGCGTGACGATGATCAGGGTGGCGCCACTCTCTTTGTTCAGGTTGAGGAGCAGTTCCATGATCTCATCGCCTGATTGGGTATCGAGGTTCCCGGTCGGCTCGTCGGCCATTACGATGGCCGGGTTGTTCACCAGCGCCCGAGCGATGGCCACCCGCTGCTGCTGGCCGCCGGAGAGTTCGTTGGGACGGTGAGTCATCCGATCGCCTAGCCCAACAGCTTCCAGCGCCTCTCGGGCTCGTTTGCGGCGGTTTTTGCCATTGCGGGCATAGCGCAGCGGCAGTTCGACGTTTGCCAGCGCGGTTGCCCGTGGCAGCAGGTTGAAACTCTGGAAAACGAAACCTACCTTACGGTTACGGATATCGGCCAGTTGGTCATCGCTTAATTCGGCCACGCTCTCACCGTCAAGGTAGTATTCGCCGCCAGTCGGTCTGTCTAGGCAGCCGAGGATATTCATCAGGGTCGATTTACCCGAGCCGGATGGTCCCATGATTGAGACGACTTCGCCTCGCTCTATCGTGGTGGTCAGCCCGCGCAAGGCGTGGACTTCCACATCGCCCATGGTATACACTTTGGTGACTTTTCGGGCGTCAACAACAGTATCTGTCATAATGTGTTCCTATAATTCATCAAACCGCTTCTATCGCAGATTTCGGAAATAACCTGAGATGGTATATAAGCTCAAACCAAAATCTGCCAAGCTAAAAAAGCAGCTGTAATTTTGCAGTTTTATTACGAACTACAAACCGCACCGCACTTACGGTCGTCCACCGCCGGGAGGCCCGCCCATCCCACCGCGCTGTTCGAAGAACATGCTGGGGGGATTGAGGATGATCTGGTCACCAGCTTGGAGATCACCGCCTACCACTTCGCTGTAAAGGTTTGAGGAGGCGCCCAATTCAACGGGGATATCTTCTAGTGTGTTCTGTGCCGTCAATATATAGACGATCCGTTCGCCATCAACAACTCGCACAGCTCGGTTAGGAACTAGCAGCGCTTCTTCGAGTTGGCTAATCACGATGTTGACGGCCGAAGTCATGCCAGGTTTGACATCTTCGTCGGCATTCAAAATTTCGACCGTTACCGTGAAGCTGACGATCCCCTGAATATCGGTGCCTACCAGATCAACTTCTACTACTTTGCCCTGATATTCATTCGCCAAAATCGCATCGAAGGAAAGAGTCACTTCCTGGTCGACTTCGATCTGGTTGATATCGACCTCTGAGACCTCCAAATCCACCAGCAGGCGGGAGAAATCATCGATGCGGAAGGCTGGCGTGCCGGGGTTGACTTGATCGCCCGGTTTGACCTCCACCAGGGTCAGCAAGCCGCTAAAGGGGGCGGTGATATGCATCTGGTCAACGGTAGCTTGTGCCGCAGCAATTCGGGCTTCAGCAACGGCGACATCATCAGGGTCGGGGCCGTCTTTCAGGCGTTCCCATTCTCGTTGAGCATCGGCCAGCTGGGCTGTGAGCAGGGCTACATCTGCCTCGTTGGGGCCATCTTTGACGCGCTCATATTGCCGGTTTGCCTCGAATAACTGGGCTTGAGCAGTAGCTAAGTTGGCTTCTGCGACTGCAATATCGGTGGCGGAGGCAATTGAACTGAGCGCGTTGAGATTGCGGGCTGCGGCATCATATTGCTGCTGAACGGCCGCGAGATTATTCTGTAAATTTGCTCGCGTGAGGTTATCCTCAGGTTTATTGGCATATGGCTCGTATTTTTCTTTGGCTTTGTTGAGCTGATCTTCGAGCAGCACCAGTTGGGCTTTGGCCTCATCAATATCGGCCTGGCTGGCAGTGGTGTTCAAATTGCGCAAGTTCCGTTCGGCTAAATCGATAGCCTGTTCGGCGTCGGCAATGGCTTGTAAGGCTAAGGCTTGCTGTAGTTCAGGATTGAGCAAATCGTCGAGGGCTTTTTGAGCCGCGTCCACATTTTGCAGGGCCTGGGCTGGTTGCAACTGCGAGTTTAGTAGGTCATCCAGAGCCTTTTCGGCACTGACCAGATCCGCCTGGGCCATGATGACGGTTTGCGGTAATGAGGTTTGTTCTAAAACTGCCAACTCTTGATCGGCCGTGACCTCTTGGAGCACCTGGGCATTAACCTGGGCCACACTGCCTGAGGTTTGCCAGGCTAAAATGGCACTCTGGTTTGAGCGGACGGTGCCGGTGGCCCCAATCGTGGCGATCAGCGTATTAATTTCCGCTTCCACCGTTTGCAGGTTGGCCAGCATTTCGGCCTGGGCCTGTTCAGCGCGGTACTGTTGCCAGTAAATGCCGCCCGCAACCAGCGCGGCGATGACGATGATGGCAATGATCCATTTTTTCATGTTTTTCTCCAGTTCTATTGACCTCAGGGGTTTTCATTGAATATCCCAAAGTGGGCATGTACTTCTTAAAACTCCTGGGATCTCCGGTTTTTAAGGTTGATTTTGCCCTTGAGCAAAGGCGATGATTTCTTCGGAGGGGTTGATGATGACAACTTCGCCGGGATTAAGATCACCGGATAAGACTTCACTGTAAACTTGGGCCGTAGCCCCGACCGTGATCGGCACTTCCCGGACGTTGGTGGGATGTTGCCCACCCTGAAGAGGCCGCGGCCCGAGGGGAATTTCTTCGTACACGTAGACCACTCTGGTTCCATTAAGTCCCCGGATCGCCCGGTTGGGTACGAGCAGCACATCCCCAATTTGGCTGATGATAATGTTTGCTTCGGCATTCATACCCGGTTTGATTTTTTCGTCCGCATCCAGTAATTCCAGCGTGACCGTGAAATTGACTACTCCGGCCAGCTTGGTACCGACCAGGGCAATGTCGATCACCCGGCCCTGATATTCAGTGGCTAAGACCGCATCAAAAGTTAGAATCGCTTCCTGCCCGAGTTCAATCTGATTGATATCAATTTCAGAGACGGCCACTTCGACAAGCAGTCGATTGGTATTATCAATTCTGAAGGCAGGGGTTCCGGTTGTGACCTGGTCACCTGGGATGGCCTGAATGGTCGAAATCACACCATCAAAGGGGGCGGTAATCTGAGTTTGGTTAAGGGCTGCTTGGGCCGCGGTAATTTGGGTTTCCAAGATGGTGATATCGGCCGGGTTGGGGCCAGCTTTGACGCGTTCCCACTCCCGCTGGGCATCGGCCAATTGGGCTTCTAAAACGGCAATATCGGCCGGGCTGGTGCCATCCTTAATGCGTTCCCATTGCCGGTGGGCTTCATCGAGTTGAGCCTGGGCTGCAAATAGGGCGGCCTCCGCGATGATGACGTCGGTAGCATCGGGGGGGGCTAATAAATTTTGGTAGCGAGCCCGGGCATTTTCTAGTGCAATCTGGGCCTGCAGTCGTTGAATTTCCATAGCTTCCAAGGCTTTGCTGAGCCCCTTGCGAATATCGCCTTTGAGAAAGCTAAACTGCGGTGGCAGCCCAGCCCCGGCAGCCGTATTGCGGTATTCCAGGGTTTCAATTTGCTCTAAGATATCTGACAGTTTGTCATCAGCCAGCAGAATGGTGTTGTGGGCTTGATCTAAAACAGCCTGGGAGGGTGGTGTGGTTAAAATTTGGTAGTGATCCTGGGCCTTGGTTTGATCTTGAACTGCTTGGGCGATCGCGGCTTGGGCCTGGGCTTGGGCGAACTCAGGGTTGTTGCCGTCATCTAAGGCTTTTTGGGCATCATCGACAGCTTTTAAGGCGGCGGCCTGTTGGGCCTGAGAAGTCAATAAATCGTCCAGTGCATTTTGAGCCGTGACCAGATCGACTTGCGCCAGGATAACGTAGGGTGGTAACGAGGTTTGCTCGAGGGCCGCTAATAAGTCACCGGCCTGAACTTTTTGCCCTGGTTCCACCTGAACCTGGGCGACCTGGCCTGGAATTTCCCAAACCAAATCTGCGCCCTGATTGGATGACACCCGACCGCTGGCGCCAACAGTCATATTAAGTTGACCGCGCCCGATGGCTGTGGTCTCCAAATCTGCGAAAACGCTGGTCTGGCGACGCACCAAAACCCCACGCGCGATGAAAAATCCACCTACCAGGAGGGCTAAGATGACCAGCACGATGATGATTACTTTTTTCATAGTTTTCAATATAGTCAGGATTGATGTTTGTTGGATAGTTTGATGGTTTGGTAGTTTGAGTGTTTGTTTACAAACCAACCAAACACTAACAAACCAACTAATCAACCATCCAATTCCTACACGTTACAACGAATCCATGCCATGATTTGTTCGGTTGCGGTTTCCGCGGAAATCGTGGATGTGTCCACCAGGTGAATTGGCCGACAATTTGACGCTGTACGATCGTTTTTCCCGTCCCGCTGGCGCTACCAACAATGAAGAGCGGTAATTGCAAAAACGGGTACCGATAGCCGCATTCTGGATAGATCGCGGGGGTCCGGCCGAGTCGATGGTTTTGTCGGCGTGGTATTCGCCGCAGTGGTAACAAACGTGGAACATTATGTATTTATTCTTAGATTCAATTCAGCGCCGGATTTCATTAGTTCCTAAATTTTCGGCCATTTTGGTAATTGCCCGGTCGAGCAAATCCAGTAATTGATCTTGCTCTACAGGCGATAGGCCCGATAAAAAGAATTTGAGCATTTCAGCCCGATGAGCTCGGACTCGTAGCATTAATTCTTCGCCTTTGGGAGTAATGTATAGTGGTCTGGCCCGGCGGTCAGCGGGATCGCGGCGACGTTCGAGCCACCCTTCTTTTTCTAGTTTTCGAATCCCCACGCTGATGGTGGGAGGGGCTAAATGTAACCCTTTGGCAATATCCAAAACGCCACAACCGGGGGTGCGATCCACCCAACTCAACAAGCCGACTGCGGGAGGGGATAATCCAATATCTTCTGGCAGCCGCATAAGGGGCAGGGTAGTCATGTGGCGGAGTAACGCCAGGAGCCGGTTTTCTGGAGGAGTGTCAGTCATGTTTCTGATTTTGTCTGATGTTTTGTGAACGCTTAAGATTACGGCAAATCTGCCAGGTTATGAAAAATCTGGTAGGTTGTGTTGTTACTGTTTCAGAATGTTAGTTTGTCTAACTAATTTTTAGGATTATATGGTTTCCTTATATTTCTGTCAAGTCTGGAATCGAGATCATTAAAAAAGGGTTAAATATTGGCGAAAAAACAGCGAAATCGGCTAAAATGACTATCCATTTTTATGGATTTTTAGCCCCGTAGCAACCCATTTGTGATATTATTCACAGCTATGACAACCATCGCAAGAATGAGTGACATCTGGAACTGACCGTTACTCTACTGAGCAGTTATCATCTGGATCACGAACAAAAGGTTCTTTTTGAAATTCCGAGTGCTTTTTTTTTATTGGTTTCAGTTACAGCACTCGAATCTCGATTTAAATAACCCCTGGAGGCATACATGACTCAGGCTATTCCCAGTGAGAACTTAGAAATAGATCGAAAAGCACGCGCCATCCGCCAGTGCGAGAAAGTTGAACTGCGTGCTCCCGAAGAGCGAGTTAACGACTTTGATGATGTCGTCATCCCTCTCGGCGTTGAATGTATTCAATTGCAGGCTTCCCGCTGCATCCACTGTCCTGATCCAGCTGCGTGTGTGGTGGCCTGCCCGGTTCACAACGATATCCCCTCGGCGATGTGGTTGATTGAACAGGGGGATTTCTTAGAAGCAGCTAAGCTGTACCACCAAACTAGCTCACTCCCCTCCATTTGTGGGCGGGTTTGCCCCCATGAGCAAGTCTGTGAAGGCTCTTGTGTCTTGATCAAGGACAACGAATTGCCAGTCCTGTGTGGTGCTCTCGAAGTCTTTGTCATGGATTACGAGCGCAAATACGGTGACACCACCATCCCCGTGGGCGAACCGACCGGGAAGAAAGTGGCCATCGTTGGGGCTGGTCCGGCGGGGTTGGCCTGTGCTGAAATCTCTCGTCAAAACGGCCATGATGTCACCATCTTTGAGGCTAAACCGGCCGGTGGTGGTCTCTTGACCTACGGTATCCCCAATTTCAAGCTCCCCAAAGATGTCGTTTTTGATCTACTTGAAGATTTCGAGAATGCTGGGGTTGAGTTTGTTTTTAGCACTTACATTGGTAAAGACAAGACCATCGATGAGCTCTTCGAAGAAGGTTACGAGGCTGTTTTCATCGGCGTCGGAACTGGGGTGGACGCCCGTATGGAAATCCCCGGTGAGGATCTGAAAGGTGTTTACGAAGCTACCGATTTCTTGATCCGCGCGAATGTGGCTGAAGAATATCTGCCCGAAGGACTTGAATCTCGCCCTGATCTTGGCAGACAGGTTGTGATTGTGGGTGGTGGTGACACTGCCTCCGATGCCCTCCGTTCCGCGCTGCGCCTTGGGGCCGACGAAGTGACCTGTATCTATCGCCGCACTGAAACCGAGATGCCCGGCAGCTACAAAGACCGTGAATTGGCCCGCGAAGAGGGGGCGGTTTACAACTTCCTGACTCAGCCCGTCCGCTTTGTAGAAGGAGAAGACGGTCACGTCGGCGCGGTTGAATGTATTCAAATGGAACTGGGGGAACCCGATGCCTCCGGTCGCCGCCGCCCGGTGCCAGTGGAAGGTTCTGAGTTCATGATCGAAGCTGACACCGTCGTCAAAGGCATTGGTTACTGGCCCGATCCCACCATTGGCAAATCCACTCCCGATTTGGAAACCCACAAGTGGGGTTTGATCGTTGTTACCAATCCCGAAACCGGCGAGACCTCCCGCCCTGGCGTTTATGCCGGCGGTGACGCCGTTACTGGCCCCGACTTAGTCGTGACCGCCAACGCGGCTGGACGCAAAGCAGCCCAATCCATCCACGAGTATTTGATGCAGCCCGAACCAGTTGCATAGGCCTGAAATTTTGAAATACGTGAGCGATCCTGACCAGGGTCGCTCACCTGCGTTTAAGGGAAAAGAGGTATAATTAGGGGGTTGGAAAACCGCCATTTTCAGGTGACCAACAATTGAAAATTAAACACTGAAAAAAGTGTGTGTCCGCTCTTGTGCGAACACACTTTTAACGATTCGCAATGAATTGATTGGGATTTACTAATTAAACACGAATACCACGAATTGGCCGAATTACACGAATGAATATGTACAAAAAAAATTCGCAGCATTCGTTTCATTCGTCAAATTCGTGTTTCCAATTTAGGACCAAAAATCAACCCAATCTGAAGGAAGTTTTATGGAAATCGGAACCGTTCAATCGGTAGATATTAATGGTGAAATGCGGTCAGCCTATCTCGACTACGCCATGAGCGTAATCGTGGCGCGCGCCCTCCCAGATGCGCGCGATGGGCTAAAACCCGTTCACCGTCGCATTTTATACGCCATGCATGATATGGGTATCCGCTCGACTGGCACGTACAAAAAATCGGCCCGTATTGTCGGGGAAGTGCTCGGAAAATATCATCCCCATGGTGATCAGGCCGTTTACCATGCCATGGCCCGCATGGCTCAAGATTTCTCTTTGCGTTATCTGTTAGTTGATGGACAAGGAAACTTTGGTTCTATCGATGGTGATTCTCCTGCGGCGATGCGGTACACAGAAGCCCGGATGGGGAAATTGGCCGAAGAAATGCTGGCCGATATCGACAAGGATACGGTCGATTTTGGTGAAAACTTTGATGATTCGCTTCAGGAACCTCAAGTTCTCCCAGCCCGGCTGCCCAACTTGCTACTTAACGGTTCACAGGGGATCGCGGTTGGGATGGCAACCAACATTCCGCCTCACAATATGGGCGAATTGATCAATGCCCTGGTGTATGTGATTGACAACTACGACCGGGTTGATGAAATCGGAACCGAAGATTTACTCGAATATATTCCTGGGCCCGATTTCCCGACAGGAGGGATCATCGTTGGTAGTGAGGGGATTCGCCAAGCTTATGGGACCGGCCGCGGCCGCATCATTTTGCGCGGTTTAGCCCATATCGAAGAAGATAAGCGCAACCGATTCCGGATTGTAATCACCGAAATTCCTTATCAGCTCAATAAAACCACCCTCATCGAACGGATTGCCGATCTGGCTCGCAGTGGCAAAATCGGGGCCATCTCTGATTTGCGCGATGAATCTGACCGTCGGGGGATGAGTATTATCATCGAACTAAAGCGGTCGGCCCAACCCCGCAAGGTGTTGAACCAACTCTATAAATACACCCCCCTCCAGATGACCTTTGGGACCCAACTCCTGGCTCTGGTGGATGGCGAACCGCGGGTTCTCTCGCTTAAACGCTCGCTCCAAATCTTCGTCGAGCACCGCCTGGATGTTCTCACGCGCCGGACCCAGTTTGAGTTGAATAAAGCCAAAGCCCGGGCCCATATCCTGGAAGGTCTGCTGATCGCGCTGGCAAATTTGGATGAAGTTATTCAGACCATTCGCCAATCTCCCGATGTCGAGACCGCTAAAGATCGTTTGATGACCCGTTTTGGCCTGACCGATCCGCAGGCGCAAGCCATATTGGATATGCAGTTGCGCCGTCTGGCAGCCCTGGAGCGGCAGAAAATTGAGAATGAACATAAAGAACTGTTGGGCGTGATTGACTACCTGGAAGACTTGCTGGCCCACCCCAAGAAATTGCTCAACTTGATCAAGGAAGACCTGATCGAAGTATCAGAAAAATATGGAGACGAACGCCGCACCCGAATCGCAGCTGAAGCTACCGGTGATCTCAGCGATGAAGATTTAGTCGCCGATGAGGCCGTACTCATCAGCATAACCGAACGCGGTTACGTCAAACGGGTACTGGCCAAAACCTACCGCGCCCAACGGCGAGGGGGGAAAGGCGTCAAGGGACATACAACCCGCGATGCTGATGAAGTCTTGATGATGCTCCCCGCTCGCACCCACGATACCGTCTTGTTCTTCTCCGATAAAGGCAAGGTCTACTCTGAAAAAGCCTACCAAATCCCCGATGCCGGGCGGACAGCGCGCGGCATCCCCATCGTTAACATCCTGACCTTAGATCCCGGTGAGACGATTACGGCTGCAGTTCCGGTGCCCGATTTTAACGCGGCGGCGTACTGCACCATGCTGACCCGCCGCGGCAAAATCAAACGAACCGCACTCTCAGAATTTGCCTCGGTCCGCCCTTCAGGGTTGATCGCGATCGGATTGGCAGAAGGGGATGAACTTGGCTGGGTCCGGCCAACCTCCGGCGATGGTGATGTCATCATTGT
This sequence comes from uncultured Anaerolineales bacterium, assembly GCA_964453155.1. GTDB lineage: Bacteria > Chloroflexota > Anaerolineae > Anaerolineales > UBA11858 > CAYVQU01. Next base: position 24,486 of record CAYVQU010000010.1, read on the forward strand.
GACGGCCAATGGGCAAGCCTTACGGTTCTCTGAAACTCAGGTCCGCCCGATGGGCCGCCCGGCCACTGGGGTGATGGGTATTAACCTTAAATCTGGTGATCAAGTGGTTGGAATGGAGGTCGTCGAACCGGGAGGTGATTTATTGGTGGTGACAACCAACGGACATGGGAAACGAACCCCATTGGATGAATATCCCACCAAAGGTCGCGCCACAATGGGTGTTTTGACCATCGATAAAAACGCAATTTCCATCATCGGGAACATCGCGGTAGCCCGGGTGGTTCAGGCCGCGGATGATCTGATAACGCTGATCTCAACCAATGGCATTGTCATGCGGACACAGGCCAGTGCCATTCAACAATTTGGACGGGCCACCCGCGGCGTCCGGGTGATGGATATGCAGGCCGGCGATTCTGTCGCGACAATGGCTCGGTTTGCGGCCGCAGACCTGCGCCAGGTGGCAGCCGCCGCCGAGGACGAAGCTGCCGCAGAAACCGAAGCTGCACCGGCCACACCGCCAACCGGCGAGGATGATACTATGGAAGTGCAGGACGAGTAAGAACTAGTCCATACAAAGTAAACAGCTGCCGATTCCAAATCGAGTCGGCAGCTGTGGGTTTTAAAAAGGATCAGTCGTTGGTCAAGATTCCCCAGAATACGAGTTACCTAGAAGAAATTTGACCGGGAGTGACGATTGATGGCGAATAGTTTATAAAAAAGGTAGATAAATCCGCTCAGTGAGTATGAGGAAGAACATACTCATGACGCAGACCATCAACAACATCATCACCGCAATGACAAAGCGCTGAGTGGGGGTCATCCCTAAAAATGGGCCTGAATCAGTGGGAGCATCTGGTTCGCTATAGTTGAAGGTTGGATCATCAACTTCTTCCACTACTGCTTCTTCTTCTTCATCTTCTTCAAAATAGTCAGAACTGCTGGCTTGTTCGCGTAGATCATCAAGCATAGCGACCTCCGGAGTTAATGGTGAATGATATATTGATAATGGCTAATGCGATGGACGTTTCACATTTTGTCATTAGCCGTTCACTATTCACAATTCTTCTTAGGCGATTTCGGAAAGAACCTGAAACAAAAACTGGTGTAAAAACCGAAATCTGCTCAGGCGTGCCGGTTAGTCTTGCTATTTTTGCTCAAAACACAAACCGGCACGCACTTAGTGTAGCTTATTTTGGTGGCGTGTCAACCGGCCGCAAGTGAATTTGCTGATCGGGGGCAGTGATCTCTCCCGATTGAATGCGAACGGTGTTGCCATTGTGGGTTTTTAGACTTAACGAACCATCTGAGTTCAAACCTTGGATTTGACCGACCATTATGGGTGTCTCTTGGTTATCCGGGAGATTCGTGGTGAGGCGGACCCATTCATCCTTAAATGCCAGATTAGCCTGCCAGGTTTGAACAAACTCGGGCTTTAGTAGCTTAGGCCGCCATGCGATGATTGCGGCTAAAATTTCATGGAGTAAATCGTAGCGGTCAACGACCCGCCCAACTTCACTTTCGATGCTGGTCGCAGAAAATAACAACTGATCGGCCGGGGGTACTGCCTGGGGTGCAATATTGATACCGATTCCGAGCATCACCGCGGTTAATTGATCGCCCAACCAATGCGATTCAGCCAGCACGCCGCAACACTTCTGGCCCCGGATTAAAACATCGTTCGGCCATTTGATTTGGGCGGGTAAGTTCAACCCCTGACGCAAAGTTTGGCAGACCCCCACCGCCCCCAGGCCAGTAAAGCGGATCGAACTGGCACCGGCTTGAATTTCAGCCGGTGTGGGGCGTAGAATCAGGGTGAATGCCAATGCAGTACCAGTATAGGTATGCCATTTCCGGGCGGCCCGGCCGCGGCCCTGGGTTTGCTCATCGGCCAGGATCAACGCAAAATCTGGCGCGCCCTCATCCGCCCACCGGGCGGCCTCATCGTTGGTTGAGCCGATGGTTTCATAATACCGGACTGGACCCAGGGGGAGATTGGCGAGTTTTTCCTCTAATATGCGTTGATCCATGGTCATTGGTCAAATTTGCCTTACAAGTCTAATTGGTCTGAGCGCTCAGACCAATTAGACCAGTTAGATTTCTGCGACTATTCTTCGCCCTCGCCAATCCCTAAAGGCGTCCATTTTTCACCCTCTCTGAGCCGGTGTTGAATACTGCCGCGGCTGCGGAGTTCATCGAAACCTTCCGGTTTGATGAACATCTGATCGCCATCGAGTAGGGCAGTTAGACCTTCCTGGCCTGGTTCGGGGCGGCGTTCATCGAAAGTGGCGGAATCCGCCGGGAGGTAATCGGTAGGTTCTTCGTAGGTCGTGACGTAGCCTTCGAAATTCCGCAAGATAACCTTGTGATCGGAGTAACTCATAAGGTAATTGGGCATCACTGGGATTTTGCCCCCACCACCGGGGGCGTCAATCATGTATTGGTGAACGGCGAAACCGGAGGTGTGACCCCGCAGCCCTTCCATGATTTCGATCCCCTTGCCGACCGGCGTTCGCAGATGTCCAGCGCCCTCGACGAGGTCACATTGATACAGATAATAGGGCCTGACCCGAATGCGGACCAAATCCTGAACCAGTTTGCGCTGCAGGTGGACGTTGTCGTTAATCCCGCGCATGAGAACGGCCTGATTGCCGAGGGGAATTCCGGCCCGGGCAAGTTTATCGCAGGCTTCATCCAGTTCGGCCGTGATTTCGTTGCTCGAATTGACATGGATATTGAGCCACAACGGGTGGTATTTTTGCAGCATTTCACAGAATTCATCTGTGACCCGTTGGGGCATAAAAACGGGAACTCGGGAACCGATCCGGACGATCTCGATATGCGGAATTTCCCGCAGTGCACTCAGAATTCGCTCCAATACTTTCGGGGCCAAGACAAGGGGATCCCCGCCGGATAAGAGCACGTCCCGCACCTGGGGGGTGTTTTTGAGATATTCGATCTGCATCTCAAATTCGGATCGGGAGAAGGTTTGGGCCGGGTCACCCACGATCCGGGAGCGCGTGCAATAACGGCAGTAAGTGGCGCATTGGGTCGTAACCAACATGAGCACGCGGTCAGGGTAGCGGTGGACTAAACCCGGAACGGGGGAGTGCCGGTCTTCGGCTAACGAGTCCTCCATCATCGCAGTAAAGGGGACCATCTCTCCCGCCGTAGGGATGATTTGTTTGCGGACCGGATCGTTGGGGTCATCGGGATCGATTAGGGAGACAAAATAGGGAGTTACATCGACGCGGAATAGATCGGGGGCTGAAAGAGCTTTGCGTTCACTTTCGGTTAGGGGGATTACTTTTTCGAAATCTTCAACCGAGTTGAGACGATTGCTGAGTTGCCAGCGCCAACTGTCCCACTGTTCGGCGGGAACATCGGCGTATACGGAGGCGCGCTTGGAAGGGAAGGGGGATTTATACATCTATTAATCTCCAGAGAAATCTTATTTGTAATGAAAGTACCCATTTATCGGGGTATCAACAACAAGCTGGGCCGGTTGTTGGGTTTTCCAGCTTAAATACCCTGAACAGCCGGTTTAGGCTCACTTGTATCTATAAAACCGAGAACAGCAGATACGAGCAGAAACAATTTTTTCTCAAGAGGAGATTGGCGGGTCGTGGTCGGGGAGGTAAAAACCGCCACTGTAGGTGGGTTGCCACAAAAAGCACATGACTTTATTGTATTAGAAGCTGAATCAGAAAGTCAAGATAACGGATGTCAATTTTTAGGAGATTCTAAGGACTCAGCAGCACTTCAATGCTGGTCAATTGGGTGGCCCCCGGCAGGCGTCCGCCCCGTTCAGAGACAATGATCCGAACCCAGGTGGGGGAGGTGACTTTGAACGGAATCTCAGCTGCAAATAGTCGATGTCCACCCACGGGTTCGGGCGCAATTCCGGCCAACCGGTTGACGATCAGCTTGCCATCCGTTGTAACCAGCTCAATGAGCAGCGGAGAATCAACTGCGGAGCGAACCAGACCAGAAACTGTTAACTTATCTCCCTGAATTAAAACATCGGGCAAGGGTTCCTGGATCACGATGGGGGCCAGTAAATCACCGGGTGGATTGATATCGTTATCCCCGAGGGCCAACAAGATCAAATCTTCAGCCGCGAGCGCTTTGGGGCGACCATATTCATCATCAACGCTAACGATCAAACGAGCAACTTCAGCTACACCGATAATTTCGAAATCGATTTCCGTCACCAGATTGGTCTGAACGCCGGGTTCAGTCGTGAACACGAAGAGTTCCCGGTACCTCAGGCGGCCGTCTTCGCCATACAACTCAACGCGAACCCGACCGCGATCTCCCGGATATAAGAATGCGTGCAAGTTGATCGGGGAGATTACCCGCGAAAGTGCCCCGGGGCTGATGATTTGGATAGGGGCGTAGGGAATTTTTGGGGGTGGCTCAGGTGTGGCAGTCTCTGGGAGCGTGGGTTTCGGTTGATCGGGAGGAAAAGTGGGGGTTGGCGTTTCCGTTGGAGCGATCACCGGGGTGGCAGTGGGTGAGGGGGAAACCGTCGGTAGGGGAGGAGGCAGTGTCGGAGAAGCTTCAACGGCCCCCACGAGGGCCTGAGATGTCAGCGCGATGGCAGTTGGCAAATACTCGGTGGGAATCAGGGTAGGGAGACTGGCGACCGGCATGATCCGAGTACAGCCAGACAAACAGAACAGGCTGAAAATCCCCAACCATAACGAGTAGGTTTTTCGATTTTTCACAGTGGAGAAAGAAAAGATGCCCGGATTTCCGGGCAAATCGTTCGGCAATGGTTTGATATTTAGTCCCACCTATTGGCGGACATTCTCATTAATGATCTCAAGTAATTTATCGGGATGGACTGGCTTGCTCAGATAATGCTGCGCCCCGGCTTCCAGCGCTTTGAGCGAAAATGCTTCGGGGTTTGCCGAGACCATTACGGCTGGAATTTGAGTGGTTTTCGGGTTGGATTTGAGGTGTTCTAATAATTCAAAGCCATCCATATCGGGCAGCCGCATGTCTAAGACGATGATGTCGGGCTGCTGTTTTTCAGCGATCTCCAAGGCTTCATTGGCTGATTCAGATAATATCGATTGATGCCCATAAAGGCTAAAAATCTTTTCGTATGTTTCTAGGGTGAAAAAATCGTCATCAACAAACAGGATGCAGGCCATAAGATTTCTCGCATGAATAACGGTAAATGGATTGTACCATGAGTAGGCGCGGCTACCTGCCAGGGTAATCGCGGGTTATTCTTGGAACCGCTCGTGAAACGCTTTCTGAGCAGCAGCGTACCCGAACGCAATCAATTGTTTTGATTTTTCATCATAATCAATGATGCGGGCGACTGGAAAAAAATCATCGGGAGAAATGATGATCACATCCACCTGGCGATATCGGAGTTGCTCCCGCCCCGCCGCTCTCTCTTGGGCGGCAAATTTGTTATACGCGCGGACCAACCGCAATCGCTCCCGAAAGGACGATAATAAGGCCCAATCTAATGACCAGGTGAGAGCGTCATCGAAGGAATTTGGTAAGGTTTGGGCCCGGGTTGGGGGCAGTTCGCCAGCCCGCCACCAGGGGGTCATCAATACGACAACGACTTCCATCGGGACTTCAACCGGTACCTCCCGGACGACATCCAGGGCCGCGCCCAAGGGTGTGTTGGCTACAATGGCGCCATCCCAATAGTAGGCTTGGGTTTCGGCATCATACGTCCAGGGATAGACCAGGGGGATACTACAACTGGCAAGGATCCGGTTAATCGTCACCCCTTCATGAACGTCGGTACGCTGTTGGTCAGTATCACGACTATAAACCGCCTGGTTGCTGAAGATCACCCGTTCCCCAGTTTGGACGTTGGTCGCGGTGATGAGTAGGGTTTTCTGTCGCTGGGAGAGTTTGACCTCATCGATTTTGAATTCATCCAGCAAAGTCTGGCGCAGCGGCCCGGTATCGAGCAAGTTGATCCAGTGACCGATCAGCCGATTTGCCATCCAGCGCGGCAAGAGAGGCATCGGCGGCCAAAATTCATCTGGAATCGGAGAAGTGGCTTGTTCGGGCGCAACGGAGGGCAGGTTGACCCCAATCATCCCTTTTAGCACCCGCCGGGCAATCCACTGTGAGATGCCCTTCATTCCGGGTGGTAGGCCTTGAATATGGTGTTCGCGCAGATTGAGCCAGATATGCTCCAGACGGCGGGGGGAGATGCCCTGGATGATGGCGGCCCCATTGACGGCGCCAATGGAGGTCCCCACCACGATATCTGGCTGCCAGGCCCCGGCGTGGGTTGTCGTCAGGCCGGTTTTGCCCGTTTCCATTAAGTACTTGTATACTCCCGCATGGAAGGCGCCACGTCCACCCCCACCGGAAAGCACCAGGGTTCGGATCGGTTGCATTATGAAGTTAGTATAGCATGGAAAATATTGGTCACTTCAGTGGTTGAAATATTAAGACCTGGAAGGTTTTTAAAACCTTCCAGGTCTGTTTAAAAAAAATCCCCGGATACCTAGCGTATCAGGGGATGAATGCTGCTTACAATCCGTAAATTTCACTGTATTTTTGCTTGAGATAGCGCACGTAAGGCGCTGAGTCGATCTTGGAGCCGGTCACTCGCTGGACCAGTTCCTGCGGTTCGTATTTTTTCCCATAGGTGTGAACATTGGCGATCAACCATTGGAGCAGTTCATCGAATTGCCCCTGGCGGATCTGATCGTCCAGGTTGGGCAATGCTTCCTGGATTTTTTCCCAAAGTTGAACCGAGATCAGGTTCCCGAGGGCGTAAGTCGAGAAGTAGCCGATCATCCCCCCAGCCCAGTGGATGTCTTGCAAGACGCCGTCAGCGTCGTTGGGTGGGGTGACGCCGAGATAATCTTCCATCCGGGCGTTCCAGGCGGCGGGCAAGTCTTTGACGGCGACTTCGCCTTCCATCAGGGCGATTTCCAGCTCCAAACGAAGCATGATGTGCAGGTTATAGGTGGCTTCGTCGGCTTCAACCCGGATCAAAGATGGTTGAACTTTATTAATTCCTTTGTAGAAAGTGGCGAGATCTACATTACCCAACTGGGCAGGGAAGGTGTCTTGCAGATTACCGTAGAAATGCTCCCAAAATGGCAGCGAACGTCCCACCAGGTTTTCATACATCCGGGATTGACTTTCGTGGATGGCCAGAGAGGCGCCGCTGGCGAGGGCGGTGCGGTCGAAAACGGGATTGACTCCCAGTTCGTACAGGGCGTGTCCGGCCTCATGGAGGGTGCCAAACAGGGCGGTCCCAACATAATTCGGGTCAATCCGGGTGGTGATACGGACGTCATTGACGCCGAAGTTGGTCGTGAAGGGATGGGGGGCTTTATCTTGGCGGCCGCGCTGCCAGTCGTAACCATATTTGGTGATCACATCGACGCCAAATTCCCATTGTTTATCAGCATCGTATTCGAGATGCAGGAAAGCATCATCCACCTGGGGTTGCTCGCCAATGGCCTGGATCAATTCGACCTGTTGGGGCCGCAAAGCTTCGAAAATGGCTTTGACATCGGCCGTTTTCATCCCCGGTTCGAAGCGGTCCAGCAGTGGATCGTAGATATGATCGTAAGGGGCGAAGTATTCGGCAAATTGCTGATTCAGCTCCACAATTTTCTCCAGGTGGGGCTGGAATTTGGAGAAATCATCGGTCTGCCGGGCTTCGTGCCAGGCCCCAAAAGCAACCGCGGTCACTTTGGCGAATTCGGCCGTAAACTCTGGGGGAACCTTCACGGCCTGATCGTAACCGCGCTTGGATACTTTGACTAACCGGGCTTCATCTGAATCGGGATCGATGTCTGTGGCTAGTTCGGCCAAATCTGCAATGAGTTTGCCCAATTCGTCTGTAGTCGATTTTTGGTGGATCAACTTTTGCAGAGTTGCCAATTGGTTGCCACGGTTCTCAGCTCCCATCGGTGGCATGTGGACTTGCTGGTCCCAGCCTAATACCGCGGCGGCATAACCGAGATCGGCAATTTCGGCACTAATTTCTTTGAGTTTCGTAATCTTTTCTTCCATTTTCTCTCCTAATTGATGAGTGGATAGTGGGTGGTGGGTAGTGGAGCGTGAATTGCGGGCAAGTTAGCTTCCAACTATCCACCGTCCACTAATATTTAAACGATTTTCCAGCGTAGAGGTTCACCTTTAAGCGCGGCGACAATTTCGGTGGCGATGTCGGCGGCGGCGCGCGCCTGGGCTTCGGCTGTTTGGGCGCCCACATGCGGGGTCGCGACCACATTGGGGTGCGCCACCAACGCGGTCAGTCCGGGTGGTTCGGTGGCAAAGACATCGAGCCCGGCCCCGGCGATCTGACCGGATTCAAGGGCTGCGAGCAGCGCGGTTTCATCGATCACACCCCCGCGGGCGGCACAAATTAACCGCACCCCGCGTTTCATGTGACCAATAGCCTGCCCGTTGATCAGATTGCGAGTATCGGGGGCCAGGGGTATATGCAGTGAAATAAAATCAGATTGTTGGTAGAGTTCGGTCAGGGTAACCGGGGCTGCCCCGCGGGCCGATATCGCCTCTCCATCGAGATAGGGGTCGTAGCCGACAATTTTCATCCCAAAAGCCGCACCACGTTGGCCAACTTCAGAACCAATCCGCCCCATACCGATGATGCCCAAGGTTTTTCCATGTAACTCGGTTCCGACGAGTTGTTTCTTCGTCCATTGACCCGTTTTCATCGCCGCGTCGGCGGCCGGGACCATGCGAACGAGAGACAGCATCAACGCCAGGGTATGTTCGGCAACCGCCAGGGTGGTCGCCATCGGGGAATTAACAACGGTAATCTGTTTGGATTGAGCCGCAGCCAGGTCAATATTGTCAACGCCGACACCCGCGCGGCCGACCACTTTCAGGTTGGTGGCTGAAGCTGTGAGTTCAGCCGTAACCTTGGTGCGACTGCGGACGATCATGGCATCGTAATCTGCGATGATCTCAATGAGTTCATCCGCGGGGATACCGGTGCGATCATCTACCTGGGCTGCTTGACGTAAGATCGCTTGGCCGTTTTCTTTCAGGCCATCGGTAATTAGGATTTTATATTTTGACATGGGTAACTCCTCGAGTGATATACCCCCAATTTTACCCCGATTGATACGAATGGTGCGGTTTTCAGTTTGAAAACCGCACCATTTTTCTAGTGGGTCTTGGTGACTTTCATCAGCCCGCGCGGTTGATCAATATTTAACTTCTTGATTTCCGTTAGCCGTAGGGCAAATAATTGTCCGGCCATGATCGCGGTGATGGGTGACAGCCACTCCGGTACGCTGGCAGGCAGATGCAGCCGGGCATCCCCCAATGCTAAAGTTTCCTCATCATCGCTGATGATCAGGGTGTCGGCGTGCGCCTGATTTAATTCTTTGAGCAGATCGCGAATATTGGGCAGCATGGGTCCTTTGGGGGCGATCACCAGGGCCGGAAAATCGCGCTCGACAATCGCGAACGGGCCATGCAATAAATCGGCTGGGGAGTAGGGTTCGGAGATGATGTAGGTGAGTTCTTTAAGTTTGAGGGCCAGTTCGTAAGCCGTTGCGTAGTTGAACCCGCGGCCGATAACCACACAGCGGTCTGAAAAACGCCAGCGGGTGGCGGCATCGATGGCAGCCTGGTCGAGTTTAAGGGTTTGAACCGCGGCGCTGGGGAGTTCTAAGATTTCCTCCCCGCGTTCGTCTGATTTGGACAAGGCTGCGGAGAGCATCGCGATGGCCAGCAAACTTGAAGTATAGGTTTTGGTTGCTGCGACGCTTTTCTCGGAACCCGCATTCATATTGACGGTGTACGCAGCTTTTTCAGCCAGGGGTGATTCAATATCGTTGGTGATTGCCACCGTTAGCGCCCCTTGCTTTTGGGCCTCGGCCAAGACCGCCACAATATCTGGGCTTTGGCCACTTTGGCTGATCCCCAATACCAGGGCATTCTTGAAGTTGGGTACCTGTTCGTAAATAGTGAATAAACTCGGCGTCGCTAACCCCACACTCAAGCCATTGGCAGCCCCTAACAAATACTTGGCATACCGACCGACATTGTCACTCGTCCCCCGCGCCGCAATGACCACATGGGTGATATCTTGATCCTGGATAACTTTAGCCAGGTTTTTGATCGTATCCGTTTCTTTTTCGATCAAAGAGCGGAGAATTAGGGGTTGTTCGTGGATTTCCCGATAAAGGTGGGTTTTAGCAATCATATTGTTCCTCAAAGTATTTAAAAACCGCTAATCACGCGAATTTTCGTGAATATTTCGATTATTTGGGTAGATTAGCGTGATTAGTGGTTTACCTCTGTTATCAATTGATTAGTGGTCTTGATCAGTTTTTGACGGATTTTGGCGATGTCTAGATTTGCCAGCTCCATGCCTAACAGGGTGCCGCCAACGACGGGGGGGGCGGCGAGCCGGACAAATTTGGCACCCGGGGCCGCGGCTAATAGGGCTGATTCTAGGGCCGCGTGCAGCCCAGCCCCTTTGTAAAGACTGCCAGCCAAAACGACTTCAAACTCGATATCGATAAAATTAAGCTGGCGGGCAATGCCGAGGGCTAAACTGGCTAATTCTTGCCCGGCCCACTGGACGATCCCTTGGGCTACCGCATCCCCCGCTTTCGCCATTTCAAAGACAGTGGGCGCATTTGCGGCCGAGAGCTGATAACGCTCGCGAATTAAACCAGCCAGCAAATCGGTGACATCTGTGGCCCCTGTTATGGTGACGAATTCCTTTGACAGGCGCGTGGCAGGGCCGCGCCGACTCCAGGCCAGTGAGACAGCCTGCAGGGCCTTCCGCATCACTTCGTGCGCCCCACCATGTTCGGCAAATGTGCCGCCGGCCCCGGTTAAGTAGGCTTCGGTACCATCTTTAGCCCGCCCGCGGCAGTTATTGCTGGTCCCGGCCGAGATCACAACGCCCCAGCCTTCGGTCGCGCCTGCAACCAGACCGATGATCGTATCGTTCGTCAGGTAGGTGGGGGCATTTAGCGTTAGGGAATCAACAACTTCTTGATGGGGTGCCAGGTCTTCGGGCCAGTCGTAACCCGCAATGCCAAATCCAGCCCCCGCGATTTGTGATTTTGTGATCCCCGCTGATGCCAAGGCTAAATTTGTGATCTCGTGGAAAACTGCGCGCGTCCGCTCCCAACCGACGGTTTCCCAATTCCCCGCGCCAGTGCTGCCAAAACCGACGGCAGTGCCGGTTTCGTCTGCGATCAATGCGTGGCTTTTGGTGGCGCCAATGTCGATGCCGAGAAAATATTGGGTCATATCATTTCCCTTCGAGTTGGGATTTGCGATTGTGGATTGCAGTTTGGAGGATTTCAATCCGGCGGTGGTCACGGTCGGCGAAGGCTCGTTTAAGCAGATCAGACCAGACGAAAATAACGACCCCATCCAGGTTGCCGGTTTCGACGGCGTTGACCGCAGCGGCGAATTCAGCGTCATCCAGGGATGGGGAGCGTTTTTCGGGGGCGTGCATTCCCTCTAAGTATAGGGGTTCCGATTGAATAGTGCAGACTGTGGTTTTCCCAGTTCGGCGTTTGACTTCTTGGCCGATTTGGGGAATCCACTCCACCGGGCGTTTCAGGATTTGATGGTAGGTCATGACTTCGAAGATGTCTACGACCTCAGACAGAGTCTCCAAATGTTGGCCGAAGGTTTTATCGCGGGCATTGTCGTAATCATTGTACCCGAACGGCAAAGTGTTGATCATAATTTGGACATCGGGTTTGATCTGCCGCACCGCGGTGCGTACCTGGCGAACAACATCGGTCACCACCTGACATTTCCAGGCCGTCCAGGCCTCCCGGACGTGGGAATCAATCCAGGTGGAGGCTTTGACGGGGATATAAGATGGGAGTTCGATCCGGGTTTCGCGGGCAAAACGCTGTAGGGTGTGTTCGTCGTAATCGTATTCGGTGAAATCTTCCCGGAAGTGATGGGGCAGCCACAATTCCCAAAAGCCGGGCCAGCGCGTAAAGGCCAGGAAGATTCCCTCAGGTTCCAGTTTTTCGGTGACGGTGATGAGTTTCTCAATCTGCTGGGCGACATAATCTTCCCGGGCGGGCGAAATCCCCACATACCAGTCCAGGGTGGGCATCAACTTGCCATCCCAACCAATTGGCCGCAGGGATGAGTCAGCTTCGATCGCGGCGGGATTGAAGAAAAAATTTAGGGTGGGCCAATATCCAACTCCTGCATTCCCCAGGGCTTCTCGAAATTTTAAATCGTCGTAAGCCGCATATCGTGCGGCCATTTCGGGCGTCACTTCGCTGGCCACGGCGCTATCGGCCATCGGCAAAAAGCGATTTTGGGTCATTAAAAATGAGAACCCCGAATCGGCCAGTAGCTTGGCCGCCTCGTTATAGGATAATCCGTATTTGAGAAACCAATCGGTATCGTAGTTTTTGGTGCCGAGTAGAAATTCAGCCATCTATAAAATCCAAAAAATTATTGCCAAAATAGGGGCAGGAACTCGCGGTTGGTCTCCAGCATATCGTCCAATACTTCTTGGACTTTGTCAGCCGCTGGTCCAATGGGATTAGCCAGCAGGGCCTGATAGGCCGCCTTGCGATCGCCATGCAGCGCAGCTTCAACCGTCAACAGCTCGTAAGATTTTACCTGCGCCAGCAGCCCAAAACAAACCGGAGGCAGCGGTTCAGTCGGAAGGGGTTGAATACCGCTGGCGTCTACTTTGCAGGGCATTTCGAGAACCCAATCTTCTGGCCAGCCAGGAACCGCACCGCGGTGGGGCGTATTGATGATGTGGGTTTCGCCCAAGTCGTTGTAATGGGCGGTAAGAATCTGGGTTGCCAGCGTGGAATAGTAGGCTCCGCCGCGTTTCATCAAATCTTCGGGCGGCTCTTTTAGGTTGGGGTCGGCATATTGTTGCAGCAAACCTTCTTCGATCTCGATAACCTCGTCAGCGCGGGAGGGTGGCCAATCGCTTTGAGCGGCCAGTTTGCTATCGGTCTGATAGAAGTAATTTAGATAATAATTGGGCATCATTTGCAGGGTTTGGATCAACTGCGGGGGCCATTCGGGGTGTTTTTCTTTTTCGAGTTCGGTCAGATACCCTTGCATCAATTGCGGCCAGACATCTTCGCCATCGAGGGTGAAACCGCGATGCCAGGAGAGATGATTCAAACCTAAAGTATCGAGTTTCGCATTCTGGGGATCGATTTTCCGCTCGTAAAGCTCTTCCAATTTTTCGATGATCCCCATTTGGGTCGTAATCGGGACATTACAAACCCCAATTGCGGGTACATCTGGGGCATAACGGGCCAGGGCTTCGGTGACGATCCCCGAGGGATTGGTGAAGTTTGCCAGTAACGCGCCGGGAGCCAACTCGGCCATATCCTTGGCGATGCTCAACACGACTGGAATCGTCCGGAGCGCCTTGGCCATCCCGCCGACCCCGGTGGTCTCTTGCCCGATCAGGCCATGGCGATGACCGAGATATTCATCATTGCGACGGGCCGTCATCATGCCCACCCGGAGTTGGGTGACGACATACCTGGTATCCCGCACGGCCGCGCGTTGATCAGTCGTCAAGATTACTTTGAAGGGAGCCCCCATGTTTTCCACGATCCGCTGGGCGAAGCCCCCAACGATGTCCAACCGGTCCTGATCGATATCCATCAGCCAGAGTTCACTGACAGGGAAGGTATCGACGCGATCTAAAAAACCTTTAATGAGTTCAGGGGTGTAGGTGGAACCGCCGCCAATAACAGTAACTTTCATATTTATTCCTTTGCGCAGCAGATTTTGGAAAGCGTTTCAGAACATAGACCAAGTCCGAATCGAAAACGTTTTAAACCATTTAACCCCCTAACATTGCCCAAAAACCACCGGCCCTTGTCAACAAAAAATGCGTCCGAAAGGACGCATTTTTTGTTGACAAGCAGGGTTAGATTATTTGCAATCGAGATCGGCTGGATCGGGGTCTCTGGCTTCGGCCCAGCGGCGGTCGAACTCTTGCAGATAGAGTTGGGCGATATCCGCGTTGTGGACGATGAGAACATTTTCGTCGTTGCTATCGTTGGCATTGTCGGAGAAGTTGAGCGAACCGGTAATGACGGTTTCGCCATCCAAAACAAACACCTTGTGGTGGAAAGTACGCTTATTTCCATCTTGGCGGACGGCATGACCGGCGCAGAATAGATGACCTAACTCGCTGTATTCGGTTTCGCTGCCGCGGGTTTCAAAGATGCCGCTGACATCCACGCCAGCTTCAGCTTGAGCTAGAACGGCGGCACCGAGGTCATTATGGGTAAACGAGAAGGCCATAAAGCGGATATTCTCTTTTGTGTTTTGGATCATGGGGATCAAAACGTCCATAGCTTCATCTTCGGCTGCGAAGATAACCTGCACCGGGGTACCATTGATGGTAGTGCTTTGCTGATCCAGCGTTGAAGTGGAGCGAGGACCAAATTCACCATCGGTCCACATTTCCTGGAACTCGCGTTCATAGATTTCGGCCAATTTGGTCGAACGAACGATAATGACGTTGTTATTGTTTTTAAAGTTGCCGTTGATGGTGATGTTGGTGGAACCCGTCCACACGACTTGGCCATCGAAAAGCCAGAATTTATTGTGCATCAGGGCGCCGCGGCCATCATCAACGATTTCGATCCCGGCATCTTCGAGCATCTCAAATTGACCGTGATCATCTTCTTCATCAGCGTCGATCCCATGTTCGTCGTCCGTAACCCATTGGACTTCAACTCCCCGTTCGTGCGCTGCAATCAGGGCCTCAGCTACCGGAGTTAGGTTGAACTCGAAAGAGGCAATATGAATAGTATGCTGCGCCGAGTTGATCAGTTCGATCAGTTTCTCAGGGATGGACCCAGCCAAATTTTCAGGATCGTTGATCGTATTGGGGTCGGTGAAATAAACCCGGTACCAATCAGCTCCGCCAGAAGTTGCAGGGGCTTCTGGTTCGGCTGCGTCTTCTGGGGCTGATACCACTTCTTCTTGAGATTGGGGTTCTGTTTCTGCAGTGCTGAACATTCCCAACGGATCGGAACCCGTTAGTAAATAGTATCCAAAGAGCAATACCGCCCCGATTGTGACCACAACCGTTACCAGTCGGTTGGTTTTTGATTTCTTTGATTTTCGTCGTTTCTTTCTAGCCACTTTTTTCTCCTTGGTTATAGTTTTTGCGGGGGATTTTCAACCGCGCTGCGCAAATTGGCAATAAAAGCTACGGGGTTGGTGACAAACTCATCCTGGCGGCTAAGTATATCGGCCTGGGCAGCGGGATCCATAGAGACATATTCGGCCCCATAGACGGTTTCTGCTTGCTTGAGAATCCGTTTCAGGGCCGTGATGCCATGATCTTGGTCGCGTTCCTGGACTTTGGCACTCCATTTGTTGACCGTCCGCAGCATCCGCCGTAAAGCTCGCATGGGGCGGTACATGGCTTCTTCGGCTTGTTCATCATCAATATATTCAACCGTATTGAGCGCAATTTCTTTGGCGCGGGTCACACCCCAGTCCAAAAGAATTTGCGCTGCTTCATCATTGAGGTCAGCGGTCAGATTTTCATTCTCCAAAATGCTTTCCGCCGCGCGGGTTACGCGTTGCTCCATGAAGTTCATAATCGCCTCCGGGTGAAGATTTCAGCTTTAAGATCAGGAATGCAGGCTAAGTTTCAGCCTGCATTCTTGGTTTCAGTCAACATTTTGGGACTATCGGCCGCCCTGGAGTTCATCTTGGAGTTTCTGAAGGGCTTCCCACTCACCAGCAGCGGCGAGTTTAGCCTGTTCGGGCCAGGAGTCAGGTTTCATCATTTGAAGTTTGTTTTCCTTGAGTAACCCCTCGAGTTTTTCGACGGGGGTCTCAGCGAGTTGCGCAAAGGTGGCGATCCCGGCTCCGTTCAGCAGGCTGGCCACTTTGGGCCCAATCCCTTCGATTTTCTTGAAATCGCTGGGTTCGGCCTCAACTGCAGGTTCGGCTTCCGGTTCTGGTTCTGGGGCAACCTCGGCTTCAGCCTCCGCACCAGCTTCTTCCGCAGCGACTTCGACCTCGGGTTCAGTTGCTACTTCGGCAGCAGCTTCACCAGCAGCTTCATCTTCACGACCAAACCAGAACCATAAGAACACCAACAAAATAATGATGATGATCAGCCAAACCCACCAGGGTATTCCGCCGCGAGCAGCAGCCTCTTCAAATAAGAATGAAAACAATTGTGCGAACATAAGTATCCTCCTTAGGAAATGAAATTAGGACTTTATAGAAGTATATAGGATTACGCAGATCAACGCAACTAAAAAGTCAGATTTTGATCTAATTTTTGGCAATAATCTTAAAATTGAACTTAAAACCCAACCACACCGCACTATTATGGAACTGGGCTATGATGTTCCTTATCTCAGTTGGCTGATGAAATCAGGCGATCAGCTCGCGGCCGGGTGGATTGCACCAACAGTGCATTTTTATAGTCACTGCTCTCTACCCGGTGACGGGCTTGTTCGGCGGTAATTCCCCAGGCTTGCTGGTGACGCGCAATCAGGCGGGTAATGGAAACTTCCAGCGGGGTATCTAGATACCAGAGTTCATCAAAACTGTTTGCAAGGTTAGCCCAAGGACCTTCCCGGTAGAGCAAGTAAAGACCTTCGACCAGGGCGATCTGGCAAACCGCTGGAACTTCGATAGTATCTATTACCGGATCGCCAATTTCATGCTCGAAATCAGGCCAAAAAACCGATGTGCCGGGTAAAAACTCTTTTAGCGCCCGAACTTTTTGATGAAATCCAACGGCATCAAAGGTCCACTGGGCACCTCGGCGGGCAAAGGCTTTCTCGGGATCGGGCATTTGCCGAAGTTCCGCTTTTGGCAGATGAAACCCATCCATGCTCAATGCTTTAGCCCTCTCCGCACCGTGGTGTTCATTGATCTGAGTAGCCCATTTTTGTGTGATTGTGGTTTTTCCCGACCCTGGAACCCCGGCCAGCCCAATGACCACCCGTCCAGAATGCGATTCGAGCAAATCGACGAGATACACTAGTGGGTTTTCCAAAATTGGGGGCGTAGAGTTCACGAATTATTCCCCAAAATGTTGTCGATTGCTTGCAATTCTTCAGCCTGAAACGCCAGATTCTCTAATGCACCGACACAATCTTCTATCTGACTAACTTTACTGGCCCCGATCAAAGCCGAGGTCATATTCTCATGGCGGAGTACCCAGGCAATGGCCATTTGGGCCAGGGTTTGGCCGCGCTCTTGGGCGATGGCGTTCAATTGCTGGGCCTGCCAGATATATTCGTCGGTGATCTGCTCTGTTTTCAAGAAGATGGCGGGTTTCGCAGCCCGGGAGTCAGCGGGAATACCGTCTAAGTAACGCCCGGTTAGCAACCCCTGAGCCAGCGGGGAAAAC
>CAYVQU010000010.1:41953-55748 GCA_964453155.1 uncultured Anaerolineales bacterium
GGGAATACCGTCTAAGTAACGCCCGGTTAGCAACCCCTGAGCCAGCGGGGAAAACACAATACAGCCGATCCCGGCGGTGTCCAGGGTTGTCAGTAGATCTTCTTCGATCCAGCGATAGAACATATTGTAAGCCGGTTGATGGATCAGGCAGGGGGTGCCCAGTGAATTCAGAATTTCAGCCGCGGCCTGGGTCTGGTCGGCATCATAAGATGAGATTCCCACATACAACGCCCGTCCGCTGCGAACAATGAAATCGAGCGCCGCCATGGTCTCTTCCAGCGGGGTTTCGGGGTCAGGGCGATGATGGTAGAAGATATCGACATAGTCGAGGCCCATCCGTTTGAGACTCTGATCAAGGCTGGCGACCAAGTATTTACGGGAGCCAAAATCCCCATAAGGTCCGGGCCACATGCCCCAGCCAGCTTTGGACGAGATGATCAACTCATCTCGGTAGGGTTTGAAATCCTGGGCGAAAATGGTTCCAAAATTCTCTTCGGCCGATCCTGGTGGTGGACCGTAGTTGTTGGCCAGATCGAAATGGGTGATGCCCAAATCAAAGGCCCGACGCAGCATGGCGCGGCCGTTTTCGAGGGGATCCACCCCCCCGAAGTTGTGCCATAGCCCGAGTGAAATCGCGGGCAGTTTCAGTCCGCTCCGACCGGTGCGGCGGTATTCCATGGTATCGTAGCGGTTCTCGGCGGCTTGATAGGGTTGGAAGGGGTTTTTCATGGGAGTTCCTTTTGGTTGGATGGTTGGTTAGTGGGCTAGTTTTGCTTTGTAAAGATGACAAACTCTCGCCCAGAAACGAAATGGTTAAATGTATCTATTTGATTAAAACCGTTCTTTTCCCAGACACGTTGGGCCCGATAATTGAAGGCCGCGATTGTAACGCGCAGTTGGGGGGGCGCAAATTCGGTTTGGGTGAAATTGAGGACTGCGGCGACGAATTTGGCTCCCAATCCCTGGCCGGTCCAATCGGGCTGAATCCCTAAGCCGATATCGAGGGCCGGCGCGGTGTAATCTCCGCCGGGAACTTGGGCATCCAGTCCAAAGGAGCAGAAGCCGACCAATTCATTTTTAACCGTCCGTATGGCGTAATAATTGTTCTGGGGATCAAGGGCGTAGGCCAGTGATTCGGGGGAATCTTCAAGATTGTAGATGTCGTAGGGTGGCTCGTAGCGCCAGGTGAGGATGGCGCGCGCGGCGGTTTCGTCGATGGGTTTGAAGGTAACCTCCCCCTCCAGCTTCCCCCGTTGACGGGGGGAGTGTGCCCCCTCCCCGCCGGCGGGGAGGGCCGGGGTGGGGTTCATGGCCACCACCAGTAGCGTCATATCATCATATTGATCAGCAATACTTTGATAGCCAAACAGCACATCGAACACGGTCTCACAGATTTCGCGCGCCGACTGCTGCCCCAGGTCACACAATAACGCTCGTAAACCAACTCGGTCAAATCGTTCGCCCTCAGGGGAAGTTATGTCGATCATTCCATCGGTGTAGAGCACCAACCGGTCACCGGGCGCTAAATCGAGGGTTTCCTCGGTCAGATGCAGGTCTTCTGAGCTGGCGAATCCTAGGAAAACGCCCTCCCCTACCAATTCCTGAGCGAAGTTATCCCGCAGCAATATTGGCCGGTCATGTCCCGCGCGGACGTAGGTCAGCGTATGACCATGAGGGTCCACGATGCCATAGAACACCGTCACAAACATGCGGGCCTGACCAAGTTCACGCAGCAATTCGTTGACGTTTTTCAATACACTTACCGGTGACATTTCTCGCCGAGCTTCGGCTACGATCAAGCTGCGGGTCAGGGCCATATAGACCGCGGCAGGCATCCCTTTGTCGGAAACATCGGCAATCACCAGCCCAAACTGACCGTCAGCGAGCTCGATCACGTCATAAAAGTCGCCGCCAACCTGCCGGGCGGGTTGATTGTGCGCTGCGAAATGATAGCCCGGAATTTCGGGGAAAGTGCGCGGCAGCACAGCTTGTTGGACTTCACGCGCCAATTCCAGTTCGCGTTCCAGCCGTTCTTTTTGGGCTAGTCCTTCTTGGGCGGCTTCGAGTTGGATGATTTTGTCTTGCAAATCTTCGATCAGCCCAGTCCGTTGGATGGCGATGGCGGCCTGATTGGCGAAGGTTTGCAGCAGGGCAATGGCCCCAGGTTGAAAACGCGGTTTGGTGGTGGAATGAACGATCAACGCGCCGACGGGAGTCCCTTGGGCGATCAGGGGGACGCGTAACCCGGCCCGCAGTCGGGCACCTTCGACATCGGGGTGGCGGGATTGGGTGCCGGGGGGCCAATTATTAAACCGGCTGGGTGCCGGGCCTTGACGAGGATCACAAACCTGATCGGCCTGAACCTGGGAGGGAATCTGGCCCGGTTCCCAGCCATGGGTGGCAAGCACTTCGGCATTAGCGGCTCGCAAGAAGTAAAAAATGGCCCGGTCGGCTCCGCACAAGCCGCTGGCCTGCCGACAGACTTGCCGGGCTAAATCACGCAGGGTCGCGGATCCGATCAGGGTTTGCCCCATCTCCTGGAGAGAGATCAATTCTTCGGTCCGGTTGCGGAGGACCCGGTTGGCGGCTTCGAGTTCGATGACTTTACGCTCCAGAGATGATTTGGCTGCCGCTAAGGAGCGCTCGGAGGCTGTCAAAAGTTGGTAAGTGCGGTGGAGTTGGTCGCTATTTATCCGCAGCAAGTCTGTCAGGGGAATGTAGCCCATCTGAGCCAACCCCAACATATACGTTTCGAGGGGTAAGGTTTGATGATCAGGTTGAGGTACTTCCCCATCTTCTTCAAAATAGCCGCTCGCGCTGTGGAAGAAATCAAAGGCTGTGATTTCGTTATGCTGACCTGAGTGATCGCAGTCGGTACAACTGCCGCAGGTGTAAAAAGTGGCTGTCGGATCGATTTTCAGGTGAGGATACCGCTGCTGAATGGCCTGAACGATTTCGGGGTCCGGCAAGGTTGGGCATTTGCAGGCGCACAACATCGGCACCCGCTGCATGGCAATCACCCACACCAGGCCGCTCAACCGACCGCGGGGCACACCCCAATATAGAATTTCACGGGCTACTTCGGCGCCCCGAAAAACGGTATCCATTTGGGAAATCACCCGGACCCCATTTTGGGCGGCAGCCAGGATGACAGCGGCATTTTCGGGCGTAAACTGGTCCACCACCAGCAGACCGGGCCGGAGATGGGCCACCGCCGGGATCAGATCGGTATAATCCGTGCGGTCCGTGACAATTTCGAATCCCACTCGACGGCGCAAATGCCGTGAAACTCGAAAAGCCTCCCGACTTTGCGCGACCACCGTCGCTTGTAATCGGGGATTTTCTTCCAGAATTTGGCGCACCAAAATCCGAAAAA
Organism: uncultured Anaerolineales bacterium; assembly: GCA_964453155.1. Lineage (GTDB taxonomy): Bacteria > Chloroflexota > Anaerolineae > Anaerolineales > UBA11858 > CAYVQU01. The sequence goes on from CAYVQU010000010.1 coordinate 45,330, forward strand.
TCCCCGCCCGTCCACTGGGAAGCACTTTGGTGGGGTCAACGTTCGCCCGCGCATCCATCCCCGCGACCAATATCAACCCGGGGCCGTCGTGGGTCAGGCGTTCAAGATATGGATCAACCTGAGGGAGGTGGAAGAAATCGCGTAAGGAAAGCAAGGGTTGGGAAGCGTGAATTACGAATGGCGAATGCGGAATGATGAATAGTGGTTAGAGAATAGATTTCCAATCTCAAATCTCCATTCTCTATCACCCCCGATTCTACCCCGTTTTCTCCTGGAAAAGATTAGAACACTTGTGCACATTTATCCCCAGATTTCGTATAGTTATCCACAATGTGAGATTTATCACAAAAGATTGCATTGGAAGTGGGTTTCCAATGCTTGGATGACGCCTGCAACTTGAATATCTGCTTGGACTTCGGCCAATGGCTGCCAGGCCACTGCACAGATCATTTGGTTCTCGGAGGAGAGTTCGGGATCGTATCCCAATTGTGGTTGTTGTTCTCCCTCCATTGTGAGATAGAAACAAACCTCAATGATATGCCGTCCGCTAGATTTGGTATTGAACTCCCGCCCAAAAAGAACCTGCCCCACTTCTACCCGCAGTCCGGTTTCCTCCCAGACTTCCCGCTGAATGGCTGCGGACGGGGGTTCGTCCGGTTCCACGCCACCTCCCGGCAAAGTCCAGTAGTCGAACCCGGCATGCAGGTGGCGGACCATCAGGATATTTTCAGACCGAATGAGCGCGCCACAGACGCGGTTCGGGGTTTTCAGCTCAAATTGGTCCTGTAGGTGGGGCGTAATCATGATGAAAAGCTTTAAAAATCCCGGAGGTCAGCGCGCCAATCGAAAGAAGCGCCAAAGATAAAGCCCAATATGGTTAGAAAGAAAATCGCTCCTAAAGCGGCCCAGTCAACCCAGGTCGCGTCGACGAAGGCCCACAACCCGATGGCCGCAATTAACCCGAGGATGAAACCAATGAATAACCCTTTGACTTGATATGACAGGTCATTGACGCCATCGGCGAGAGAATAGTGTTTGCGGGCTTTATTTTTCTGGGAGATTTGAGATTGGAGTTTGCGTTTTTTCTTGAGGGGATCGCGAGATTGAATCTGACGCTCACGCAGTCGGCGTAAGCGTTCGACTTCTTTGTCCTGATTCGTCATAACTACCTCATAGCGGCAGGTTATGGTTTTTGGACCCGGATGAACTGGTACATCCCACTCCAGCCCAGGTTTTCGACTTCGGGCTGGTAGCCCATATTTCGAAATAACGCCGCAAAATCATGGGGATGGTCACCGATCCGCAGGCCGAGCCACTCCATGAAACGGGTCCAAAGATTCTCTTTGGGGGCTTTGCAGTAATCGCCCAACAAGACATAGCCCCCCGGTTTGCAGACTCGGATCATTTCGGCCAGCACTTTCTCGGCGTCGATCGAAACTCCGCTGACGGCATTCGTCTCGACGACGTAGTCAAAAGTATCATCCGGGTAAGGGATTTCGTAAAAACTGGCCACTCGGAACTCCCCCGCAGGGATTTTTTGTTGGGATACGGCAATCATCCCAGGGGCCAGATCGGTGCCATAACACTGCAAGCCACGATCGGCCGCTATTTTCAAGAGGGCCCCCGTCCCGCAGGCCACATCCAACACGGTTCCTGCTTCAAATTCCTGGGCCACCCTTTCCTTAGCCCGTTCACCGATGGAGAGAAAAATGGGCGCCAGGGCATCATAGTTTTTGGAGAGTTTAGAATAAAACTCTGGGGTCCACTTGATGAGCGAGGAATTATTATCCATGTCTTTTTACAGTGATACGTGAAGCGTGATGCGTGAATCTTGCCAAACTCACACATCACGCTTCACGCCATCACGTTTCAATATCCTGATACACCGACCACCGTTCTAAAAACTGCCCATTATCATCCAAATGGATAATGATATTCCCCATCCGGCGGAGCTTTTGTTTGGTGTCACGGTGTTTGCCCGTCCAGATGATTTGGGCCGCAGCTTTGTTATCGCCGGCAACCACCTCTTTGACCTGGACTTTGAGATTGGGGTAATACTCCAGAAATTGGCGGGTAAACCGTTTGGTTTCGTCTGGGCCTGGGGTGGTATCTGGGGGGACGTCGTGATCGATATAATGCGGGGAGAGCACCACATCGCAGACCGACAAATCTTTTTTATTGATCAAGCGGTGAAAATAGGCCCTGACCAGGGTTTTGATATCTTCAGGATCCATATCGGCCTCCTCATTCACGCTAATCCGACTGCTGCCCGGAAACTCTTATACGCGGTGGGCATATCGGGGGATGTGAACACAATCGTGGTGCCGTTCAAGCGGGTGGCCCCTGGCAAGCGGACGGCACTATCGGCCATTTCAACGAAGCGAAATTCAACTCGCCCTTCAATCGGTTCAATTACCCGAAAGGGTTTGGGAACTGTGCCTTTTTTCAACCGCTCAATCGATTTTTGGGCCGCGGCCTGAATCATCTCTTGGGCAACGATGGGTTGAATACATTCCGCCGATGAGAAGCTGGTGGCCTGTTTGACTTCCACTGTCTCTAAATCGCCAAGTAACTCGGTCGCTTGAGCGCAGGCGGTTTGATCGCCCGTAAGCATGATGGCCGGCGCGCCGTAATGCCCGCATAGGGCTGCGTTGAGGCCATATTCGCCGAGTAGAATATCATTCAACCAGACGTTGGCCACTCGCTGACTGGACCAGGTATGGGCTAAAATTCCAGCGGTACTACCGGCCCGGGCGTGATAGCCAACGAAGATGACACCATCAAAATCGCCAGCATCGATGCCCTGGACCATGGCGTAGGGCGAGGTGTTGCCCGAATTCAATTTAGCCCGCGGGTCTAAGTTTTCGATTAAAATATTTGAGCCGCTGCCGTGCCCATCGGTGACGATGACTTCAGTTGCGCCACCTTTGTAAACCCCGCGAATGGCGGCGTTGACGTCGGCGGTCATGATGGCGCGGAACCGGGGATATTCAAAATGCCCTTGGGTAACCTGATTCCAATTGGTGACGCCCGAAATCCCTTCCATGTCGGCGGCAATTAAGATTTTCATGCGATATATCCTTGTTCCAACTCTTGCTCGGTTGCGGGTCTGATATCCAAAATTGTAATTTCAAAATCCAATTCTCTCCCCGCTAATGGATGGTTGAAATCGACCTTGACCCGCGCTTTCCCTACTGAAATGATCTTGCCATACAGCGTTTCACCATCCACAGCTTCCATCTCCATTTCCAGGCCGGGTTCAAGGGGGATTTCAGTGGGGAATTCGCTCATGGGAATGTCATCGACCTGCTCGTAATCGTATTCCCCATAAGCCTCTTTAGCGGAAACCGTTATGGCTCGCATTTCCCCCACCGTCATTCCTGCAATGGCCTGCTCCAGGCCAGGGATGATGCTGCCATATCCTTGAATGAATTGCAGGGATTCGCCTTCCTCCGTCATGTCGACGAGTTCGTTATCCACTTGCAGCACATAGGCCATACTGATGACCAGATCGTCGGCTACCTGCAGGGATTCCGGTTGTGTGGACATATATTTCTCCTGAATTTGCCCGCGAATGAATGGTTTATGGGCAGTATATCACAGGGTTTCCCTCCCCAAACTTCCAGGCGCGACCTACCTGAATTTCCAGGCTGATACCTGAACAGACATCTGAGGTGTGATTTGAAGTTCTTCGATATCATGTTGGCAATAAAAAAAATCGGAAGACCTTCCAGATTTTGATCGATTGTATTTGATCAATGAAGCAAACGGAAACCTGGCAGGTCTCAATTATAGATTTGAAAGGAAAAGCATGTCTACCGAAAATAACCCCTTAACATTATTCTCAAAAACCCTGGCCGATGCGGTCGAAAAAGCTGGCGCGGCGATCGTTTTGGTTAAAGGTCGGCGGCGGATGCCCTCCAGTGGGATTGCCTATGCCGCTGATTTGATTCTCACCGCAGACCACACCATTGAACGTGATGAAGGCCTGGTAGTCATATTGCCCGATGGCACAGAAGTCGCAGCTGAATTGGCTGGGCGAGACCCTAGCAGCGATTTGGCTTTACTGCGATTAGTGGAGCCAGTGGCTACCGTAGCAGAAACTGGCATGGACGAAACCCGAGTGGGTGAACTGGTTATGGCCGTGGGACGCCCTTCTGGTAGTGGTGTTGAAGCCAGCCTGGGCGTGATTAGTGCCATCAACGGACCCGTCCGGACCCGGCGCGGCGGAATGATTGAGAAATTCATCCGTACCGACGCGGTGCCCCTGCCTGGATTTTCGGGTGGTCCCTTGGTCAACGCCGCTGGACAGATTATCGGCATCAGTACTTCGGGCCTGGCCCACGGTACGCTGTTGACTCTCCCGGCCAAGGTGGCCTGGAAGACAGCTGCCTACCTGGCCGAACACGGCAGCCTGAAACGCGGTTACCTGGGCCTTAGCAGTCAGGTTGTAGCAGTTCCCGAAACTGCAGTCGAATCCTTAAGTCGCGACCAAGACACCGGGCTGTTGGTCGTCAATATCGAGCCTGACAGTCCCGCGGCGGCCAGTGATTTGATGGTTGGTGATATCATAGTAGGGATTGCTGGCAATCCCGTCAGCGATCATGATGAACTGGCAGTCCAGCTAACTGGTGAAGTCGTTGGGCAGCCAACCGCCGTTGATATTCTTCGTGGGGGCGCATTACAAACAGTCGAAGTGACTATTGGTGAACGTCCGACCCCAAAACACGGCAGACGCCGCCGCGGCAGACGAGGTAAAGATCACGGCCGCGGGCGTCGCCACCATCATTCACGCCGCCGCCGGCATCCGTAGTTTCGTTGGTTAGTTGGTCGGTTGGAAAAACTGAATCTGCACCAACCAGCCAACTGACCAACAATCCACCCTGTATTTATGGAATCTGACCCGATCCAAGTTGTTATTTTAGCCCCCACCCGGGCTGCCCGGGTGGGGCTGCGCGCCATGGTGAGTCTAACGGATGGTTTGGTCGTCATTTGGGAGGGTATTGCTGCTGCAGAGGGAGAAATTGAGGATGATGAAGTTGATGTGGTCATTTATCAGGGTGAGCAGCCCCGGGATGATGAACCACCTTTTTCGGTGGGTGAATCTGCCCCCGCGGTAGTGTGGGTGACTGCTGAACCCCAGGCGGCAGCACTCATACGCGAGTATGCGCTGCCAGCCTGGGGCGTAGTCTCTCCAGAAGCAGATGCAGAAGAATTAATCGCGGCGGTGATAGCAGTCCATTATGGCTTTATTGTGGCGCCACCTGAAAGGTTGACACCGCTGTGGGTCGCTCAGCCCGCTGCGGGGTCCGTTGAAATGGTCGAAACCCTGACGCCACGCGAAACCGAGGTCTTGCAATTGCTGGCCCAGGGGTTGGCCAATAAGCAAATCGCACTGGAACTTGAAATCAGCGAACATACTGTGAAGTTCCATATTTCTTCAATTTATAGCAAATTGGGGACAACCAATCGTACCGAAGCTGTCCGAGTAGGTCTTCAGCAAGGCATAATATTGCTATAGGTTACGATCATTCTTTTTTCCGGGATAAAAATCAGTGGGGAAAATGTTATACTCAGAGAGCTAGCGTAAGCATCCAAAAATCACTTCTCGAAAATCAAATTCCGATCTTACGAAAAATTTACCCTCGGGAAAATTTGGGGAAGCAGCCTAGCCTGGCGTAAATCCTGCACACTCTCCTGAAACACTCCAGCCAGCCCTAAAGCGATTATCTGGAATCATGCCTACCACCGTTACGCGCACTAAAGTCATTACTCCTCGTCGTCGTGTTGACTTACTCACTCGTAATCGTCTGAATACCTATTTAGATGATTTATTAGACTTTAAATTATTGTTGTTAGCTGCCCCCGCTGGGTATGGAAAGACATCTTTACTGGTTGATTGGGTGCAAAAAAGTGATCTGCCAGTAAGCTGGTTTGCCCTTGACCCCCTCGATGTTGACATCAACCGTTTTCTCAGCCACTTTATTGCTGCCATAGCAGTCAAGTTTCCGGGGTATGGCCAACAATCGCAAGCGGCTTTGCAAAATAGCTCCCAATCCAATTTTGATATCAATCGTATTGTAACTGCTATTGTGAATGATATATATGAAAATATTCAAGAGCACTTTGCCATTGTGCTTGACGATTTTCATACTGTGGAAAGGGGAAAAGAGATCAATACATTCATCAGTAGATTTGTTGAGGATGTAGATGAGAATTGTCACCTGATCATTTCTTCGCGAACGCTGATCTCCTTGCTCAATATGCCCTTGATGGTAGCGCGCTCGATGGTCAAAGGGTTGGGTTATGATGAATTGGCATTTCGAGCAGAAGAAATTCAAGCGCTGCTTCACCAAAATTATCAACAAACTTTACCTGCGGAAGTAGCGACAGAATTAGAGCAAGAAACCGAAGGGTGGATAACGGGATTATTATTATCGGCTGAAACAATGTGGCAAGGGATGACCGATCGGGTACGGGTGGCGCGCGCCTCGGGGGTGGGGTTATATGATTATTTAGCCCAACAAGTTTTGGATCAACAATCTCAGGAAGTTCGTGAGTTTTTGCTAAAGACTTCACTTTTGGAGGAATTTGATACCACACTGTGTCAGGATGTATTAGGTGAACCGCCACCAGGGGTGCGTTGGTTTGAATTGATGGGGGCAGTTTTACAAAACAATCTCTTCGTTCTCCCGGTTGAAAATGAAGGTACCTGGCTGCGTTACCATCATCTGTTCCGGGATTTTTTACAAGAGCAAGCCAGACGAGAATTTCCTGACCGGGTAGAAGAAATATTGGCGCGTTTGGCGGAAGTTTTTATTGCTCGTCAACAATGGGAAAAAGCTTACGAAATTTATCTCCGGGCAAATGATCGCGAAAAAATCATCGGTTTATGTCAGGAAGCTGGTAAGGCGATGATCAAGAATGGCCAGGTCCAGGTGTTGGTCGGCTGGTTTGAAGCCCTGTCACAAGATGAGCTTTATACGCACGCGGCTTTATTATCACTGCTGGGATCAGTAGAAATCATTTTGGGGAAAGTGATATCTGGTATTGAGAAACTAAATGCAGCTGAGGAACGTTATCGTCTTGAAAATCAGGAAATTGAACTAGCGCGGGTATTGGTTCGTCGTGCGACGGGGCATCGGTTCAGTGGGAATTACCAGCAGGCTCTTGCAGATGTAGACGAAGCCTTAATGTTGATTCAAACAACCAAAGATTCACCTGAAGTTTTAGCGGAAGCTAATCGAGTGAAAGGATTGTGTCTATACAGTTTGGGGAATATTTCGCCTGCGATTGAATTTTTGGAAAAATCCTTGACCTTATACTCATCACTGGCAGATTATCAAACGAAAGCATTACTGCACTTAGATTTGGGGTTCGCCCAAATGGCGGCCAGTCAATTATCAGATGCGCTCGAGCAATATCAAAACGCACTGAACTACTGGCGGCAAAAATCAAACTTCATTCGACAGTCAAATGTTCTCAATAACTTGGGAGTGCTCCACCACTTGCGGGGGGCGTATGATCTCGGTGGAATAACACTAATTGAAGCGCTAACACTTGCTCGAAAAAGTGGCAATACCCGCATACAGGCATATTCTTTGGCTAGTTTGGGTGATATTTACATCGAGTTAGATGCCTTTGATGCGGCTCGGGAGGCTTATCATCAAGCTAGGGAGATAAGCCTAAAACTTGAAAATCGCTTTCTATTATTTTATATTACATTATCAGATGCTAAGATAAGTTTTAAAATGGGTGAATTGACCCAAGCTGAAGAACGCTTGAAACAGGCCAAAAAACTGATTCATGTTGAGCATTCTATTTTTGAACAAGGACTTTACCACCTCTTAGCAGGAGAAATAACATTAGCGAAAGGTGATGTGTCTGCTGCCCGGGATACTTTAGATATAGCCTTACAATGTTTTTGTGAGGGAGGGCAAAAAGCAGAAGAAATCCATGCGAGATTTGCACTAGCTCAAGCCCTTTATGCCGCGGGAGATATCCCAGCTACTCTTGCTCGACTTACAGAAACAATCCGTCCAATCATTGATACCGAAGCCAACCACACTTTGATTGTTGCCAGCCGAGAAAGAAAAAAGCTCTTGCAGCTCATTGTGGATTCTCAGCAGACTACGCTTACCAAACAATTGATTTGGCTGAGAAAAAAAATCAAAGAATTTGAACAAAAAATACCTGATTATCGACGTAAACTCCGGCAGGCTGGCAGTATTGTTGCTATTGAGCAATCACCAAAATTAGCAATTTTTACATTAGGTAGCAATCAGGTTTTGAATGACGGTGAGGAAGTTTCAATACCTGAATGGACCAACCAAACAATTGTGCGCGAGTTGTTTTATTTGTTACTTGAAAATCCTGCTGGGCTGTCAAAGGAAGATATTGGCCTGATTCTTTGGCCTGATAGTTCACCTCAACAGCTGAAAACCCAATTTAAAAATGCCTTATACCGCTTAAGAAGGGCCTTAGGTAAAGAAGTCGTTATATTTTCTGAAGAAAAAGATCAATATCAATTTAATCGTTCTCTTGATTACGATTATGATGTGGAAATGTTCCAAGATCAGATCAACATTGGGAAACAGCAAACGGATCATCGCCAACACCAAGCTTTCAAAAAGGCCGTAAACATTTACCACGGAGATTATTTACCCGAGATTAGTGGCGCCTGGGTCGTTCCCAAACGGGAACAATTTTGGCAAGAATTTCTGCGTGCCCAACTCCACCTAGCCCAATATGCCTTTGAAAATCAGGATTTTATCTCAGTTATCGATCAACTTCAGAATATTGTAAATTTAGATCCATGCCAGGAAGAAGCTCATCGGCTTATTATGCAAGCCTATGCAGCCTTAGGTAATCGGGGGGACTTGGTTCGTCAATTCGCGATCTGTAAAGACGCTCTGCAAACTGAATTAGGGGTGGTGCCTTCTCCACAAACTGAAAACTTATATCGGGATCTGCTGGCAAAACAAGAAGCGTAAATACTTTAACTGCGAAAATTGAGCTCTTTTACAAAAAACGACCAAATTTGGTCGTTTTTTGTTCTTAAGGCGATTTAACGTTGAAATATGTGGTTGCCTAAGCTAGACACGAGGCAGACTAAGCGTACTGAATTATTTTCGTTAGAGACCCCTAGGGTTTTACAAAGTTTATGTCCATATTTTTGCGATTGTTGCTAACCCCAGGGATCTTGTCAGAAAAATATTTTCGAATGATTCCTTAGGATTTATTTGTTTCTCTGTTTTTAAGTATGTGTCGGTTTGTAGTTGAAAATAAAACCTGCAGTTTTTACCGCCACACCTGAGCAGTTTTCGGTTTTGGCTTGATTTCTTTTAAAGATTCTTTCCGAAAACTGCTTTAGAGGCCAGTTAAGAGCCACCCCATTGCCATAATATGGACAAGTTCAACGTCACTGTTAGGGCTACCTTTCCTAACTTCTCCTTCCTTTGAATAAACAACAAGGAAGGAGAAGTAGGGGGATGGTCATGAACTTGCAATTGAATGGAAAAAGGAGAATATCATGAAAAACTTAATGAATACTTTCGCTTTAAAAATGACCAAAATGGACCGCCGCCACCTACAATTGTTCTTGGTGCTTTTGTCACTCATTCTATTTGTGTTAGGCGCTGGAGCACCGGGAGCCAGCGGCGATATTGGTTGCTAAAAAGTGATTCTTGCCCTTGCCGTCATCGTTGGTCTCGTTGCTGGGGTTGCATGGGCTAGAATTCGCGGGCAGCAGTATCAGGCTCCAGACCTGCGACTTAGTGGGTTGGTGCTGATTGCAGTCTTACCCCAGTTATTTGCTTTTCATTTGAAAGGTACCGCACAAATTATTCCAGACCAGATCGCCGCAGCCGTATTAGTCGGCTCACAACTACTATTGGTGATCTTTGCTTGGGCAAACCGCCATTTACCCGGCTTTTGGTTATCAGGCTTGGGGTTGCTAATGAATCTGGTTGTGATCAGCATAAATGGCGGGCTAATGCCTATCAGCCCGGAAACCGTCAAAAAACTTATTCCAACTGCCGAGTTAACCAACGACCTATTCGGTACTCGATTAGGATCAAGTAAGGATGTATTGCTTCATGTGAGTGATACTCGCTTGTGGTTGTTATCTGATCGATTTGTCCTTCCCAGCTGGATCCCTTATCAAGTGGCTTATAGCCTGGGAGATGTTTTTATTGCCGTTGGGATTATCTGGTTACTGTGGCAGCCCCAGAAATTATCAAAGAAAAAAGCATAGCAGATTGCGGAAAGTATTTGAAAATAAACGACAGATTCAAACCGAAATCTACTCAAGCGTAGCGGAAAACCTCTCTCATTTTATAAAAAATAACCGCTACGCACTTAAATAGTTCGTCTCGTAATTAATTAGAATATGATTTACGCCAGATGTAAGGATGGCGA
>CAYVQU010000011.1:0-55384 GCA_964453155.1 uncultured Anaerolineales bacterium
TAATATGTAAATGACGGATAGTGTTATTATTATGTAAACGGTTTTGACAATTTTTGGGTTCAATTCGAAGTGGAGCGTGAAGCGTAATGCGTGAAATGTGCATCTCTAAAATCATCCCGATTCTCTCCTCACCCATCCCGTTATCCAATATTCGTCAGTTACAGTAAAACCCCACCCTTTCCTTAGGAGGAGTTCCATGCCATCATTCGACAAAGTACTTGGCGTCATCATGGGCGGCGGGCGCGGCACCCGTCTGTATCCCTTGACTCGTGACCGGGCTAAACCAGCGGTCCCGATTGCGGGCAAATACCGCCTGATCGACATCCCCATCAGCAACTGCATCAACTCGGGGATCAACCGGATCGCCGTGCTGACCCAATTCAATTCGGTTTCGCTCCACCGGCATATCACCCAAACCTACAATTTCGACTCCTTCCATCGCGGCTACGTTCAAATTTGGGCCGCCGAACAAACTTTTGGGCGTGAAACCTGGTATCAGGGCACGGCCGATGCCGTCCGCAAGCAGTTGTTCGAGATCAAATCGACCCGTACCGATTTCACCCTAATCCTGGCCGGAGACCATCTGTACCGCATGGACTATGCCAAGATGGCTGAATTCCACTGGGAATCAGGGGCTGATATCACCGTCGCTGTCCAACCGGTACCCACCGAAGCTGCTACCAGTCTGGGAATCCTAAAACGGGAAGAAGGCAGCTGTTGGATTTCCGATTTCGTCGAGAAACCCAAAGACCCCGAGACCCTGGCCCACTTCGTCAGCCGAGACGACCCCGAACGGCCTTATCTGGGCTCAATGGGGATTTATTTCTTCAAAACTGATGTCCTTCTTGATGTTTTAAATGGTTCCACCGACGACGATTTTGGGGGGGAGGTAATTCCCAAGGCCATCCACTCTCACAAAGTCTGCGGCTTCGATTTTGATGGATACTGGGAGGATATCGGAACGATCCGGGCGTTTTACGAGGTCAATCTGATGTTGGCCCAACCCGATTCCCCCTTCAAGTTTCATCACCAGAATAAACGGATTTACTCTCGCCCCCGGTTCCTACCGGCCTCCCGCGTCGATGGGGCCACGCTTGAAAACGTCATGCTCGCTGACGGCTGCATTATCGGTAAGGCCGAGATCGAAAATGCCAATATCGGCTTGCGCAGCCGCATTCAAGATGGGGCTGTGATCCGCGATACGGTCTTGATGGGTGCGGACTATTATGATACCCCCGAGGAAGAGATTTTCCAAAGGAGCGGCATCCCCATTGGAATCGGGAAAAACAGCGTCATCCGGGGAGCTCTAATCGACAAAAACGCTCGCATTGGCGAGGATGTTGTCATTAAAGGGTTCCCCCTTGGAACCGAATTGGACGAGGAGAACTATGCGGTGCGCGATGGTGTGGTCGTCATTCCCAAACGGGCCGTCATCCCCGATGGGACGGTGATTGCGCCGAAAAAAGACTGAACTAAAAAAAATCGCCCCGATCGGGGCGATTTTTTTATGCCATTTCAACAGCTTTGGTGTAAATTTCAAATTTGGGCGGTTGTTCCAGGTGTTTTTTGACCGCACATTGTTCGGCTGAGCGAACCAGGGCTGAGTAATATTTCTCAGGAAAATCGGGGGGAACCTGGATTTCCATCTCAACGGTGCCGACCATGCCGCGGCGAACGGGATCGCCAATCACGCGCTGGACGATGCGGATGCCATCGGTAGAGAGTCCCCGCTGATTGCAGAAACCTAAAACGTAAATCCCGGCGCAAGTTCCCATCGAAGAGAGGAAAACCGCAAACGGGGTCGGGGCCGAACCTTCACCGCCACCCATCGGGGGTTGGTCAGTTTTTACAGTATGAGGGCCAATATGAGCGTCTACGCGAGCGCCACCGGGGAAGTCAATGATTAGTTCCATCAGATAATCTCCTAAAGTTAGTTTGTCAGGTTGTTCGTTAGTTGGGTAGATGAGCAAACCAACTAACTGCATAAATCATTACAATTGTGAAAAATTGTCCATTCTTTGGATGCAAATTGGGGCAAAAGGTTTCATCCAAATTTTAAAAGCAGAAAACCTTTCTCATTTACTTCGAGCAAGTGCAGGCTGTCATGCCCGCACTTTTTTAGCGGGCAGCCACACAATAAAACCATTAGATGCCAACCAAAGCATTCGGGTATGACATTTCAAATCGAATCCCAAGTTTTTCAAATTATCCGGTAAAAAAACTTTCAATTGCCCGGTACGGTCACCAACTCGCTTTTTTGGGCCCGTTCTGGTCGGATGAAAAAGACCCAATACATTGAAACCGCGATGGCGTACAAGATAATTGCGCCCCCCCAAACAGGATTGAAGCCATAGGCCACCTGCAACCAGCCACTGATGGAGGGCGAAAAGGCCCGGCCAAAACTCCAAACCATACTATATAGGCTGGCAACCGTAGCTCGGGATGAGGCCTCGACCTGTTCCATGATAAAAGTCTGGTAGATCGGTCCGCTCATATTCATCAATGCCATGCGGACGAAATAAGCCAAAGCGCTGACCCCAAAGATGGGCGCAAATCCTAACAACGCCATGAAGGGGATTGCCAACCCCTGTGTGAGCATGACCAACTGGATTTTTCCCAGGCGGTCGGCAATCGGCGGAGCGATCATCAACCCAATGCCCATCGCCAGGGAGCCCCAGGCAAACAGGGTGCCGATGACTTGATCAGATTGGCCGTGCACGGTGCGGAAGAAAACGTTCATAAAGGGGATGAACAGCCCGGCCCCCATTGAAATAATAAGGGTAGGCACCAGGATTTTGCCTAACAACTGGGGATTCTGGCGCGCAAAATCGAGAGGGGCAAACTCTTTGCTGCGGCTTTCTTTCCCGTTGGCCGGGCGAATAAACCAAAGAGGCACAAACCCCAAGATGGCAACCACCGAAATCGCCAGGAGTGAGCCCCCATAGGCCGTGCTGCTGGTGGCTGCAAAGCCGCGCAATTCGCCCAACCAGGTCGGCAGGTAACCACCTAACCAATTCCCCACAAAAACGGATCCCATCTGTAACCCTGAAGTGAAGCTAAAGAGATACGTTCGTTCTTCTTCACCGCTGTTTTCCATTAAAAAGGGAGCCGTGGCTACGGTCGAAATGCTCATCACCACGCCAAAGATCACATTCATGAAAAACAACATCCCCCGGTCCGGGAAAATTGCGACGCCGGCGACGGATAACGCCAATAAAATACTGCGGACAATCAAAGCATTCTTGCGGCCGAACCGATCCACAGCAAAGCCCATGGGGAGTGCCAAGAACAGCGCCGTAAACTGATTAGTGGTGATCAACTGCCCCAGTAAGGCCTCGTCATGCCCCAAACTGAGCACATAGAAGTTAAACAGTAAGCGGTAAACCCCCATTGTGGCCCCCGAAATCAAAACTGTTAACAAATACAACCGGGCATTCGGTTGAAACATGCGGATGCGGGCTAGGTAATCGTTCAGTCCCTGCTTAAATAAATTCGTGCTCATACTTACACTGGAACGTGAAACGTGATACGTAAAGCATGAGTCCTAAAGAACCACCTATCACGTATCCCGTTCCACAAATTTATATTCACTCTACAGTCGCCATGCCCAATTCTGCCTTCGTCTTCCCCCGTACAAAGAAAAACCACAACATCGAGATCGCAATAATGTACATCGTGATCGTCCCGATGAATGGCGGACCGAAACCGAATTGGACTTGCCAATTGCCAGAGATGGTCGGGCTAAAGGCCCAGCCAAAACTCCAGGCCATACTCGATAGGCTGGCGACCGTCGCCCGGGCATCAGGGTCAACGTTTTCCATGACAAAGGCCTGGTAAATCGGGTTACTCATATTCATCAGGCTTAAGCGGACATAATAGGCCGCGGCACTGACTACAAACCAGGGTGCGAATCCCAGAATGATCAGAAAGGGGACCGAAAGTGCCTGTGATATGACGACCACCGACATTTTGCCGTAGCGGTCGGCCAAAATTGGTGCGATCAATAAGCCCACAGCCATCGCCAACGATCCCCAGGCAAACAGGGTGCCGATCACAGGGTCGGGCTGGCCGTGAACCACTCGAAAGAAAACGTTCATGAACGGCATTATCAACCCGGCCCCAATGGAGGTCACCAACGAAGGCAGGATCAATTTGCTCAGCAAACCTGGTTTTTCCATCGCATATTGGATGGGGGCAAACACCGACCGGGCCTCGCCTACCATTCGATTGCGGCTCAAGAAGAATAACGGGAGCGTCCCAACGGCATACATCACCGCGACTACCGAGAGGGCCCCGGCATAAGCCGTCGTGTTGGTCGGAGATACGTTTTGCCAAACCCCGAACCAACCGGGCAGGTAACCACCCAACCAGTTCCCCGCAAAGGCCGAGAGCATTTGCAGCCCGTGGCCCATGCTAAAGAGGTAAGTCCGCTCTTCTTCCCCACTGTTTTCAACCAAAAACGGCGACATGGTAATCATCCACAAGGTTTGAGCAAACCCCATCAGAACGTTCAAGAGATAAAATGCTTCCTCCGTTTGAAACAACACCATCCCCACAATCGAAAGACTGATCAGTCCCCCACCAATGATCAAAGAGTTTTTGCGTCCAAGTCGATCAGCCAGATACCCTACCGGGAGGGCCACCAATAGCGCCGTGGTGCTATTGGTGGTAACTAACCGCCCTAACAAAGCCTCATCAAAATTCAGACTGATCGCATAGAAATTAAATAGCAGCCGGAAAACCCCCATCGATAAGCCCGACAAGATCACGTTAACCAGATACATGCGCGCATTGGGGCTGAACATTTTGATCCGCAAGCCATACGCCCGGATCGTATCGAAAATTTTTGAACCGATATTTTTCATAAGGATATTTACAACGAAAGATAGACTCGTAGAACACCGCGCTGTGCTAACGATCAGTGTTCCATCGCGTTCATCTGTGGTTAGGGATTATGCTGTGTTTTCATCTCGCTCCGCCGCTAAAAAGTCTTTCAGATTGGCATACACCTCGTCGATGGCTTCCAAGCGGGCGGCGTAGCGGCGTTGGTTTTTCTCACCTAAAGTCAGATAAACCAATCCGGCCAAGCGTAAAATGTTAAGATGATGGGTTACGGTTGGCGCCCGCAACCGTAATCGCCGGGCTAATTCGGCAGGGGGGATATTTTCGCGGGAGAGATAACCCAAAATTCGCAGCCGGGTAGGATCGCCCAAAGTCTTCAACGCCCGCAGCATGGTATCGGGAACAATTTCGCCCGGCACCAACGAGACATCTGGGGGCCGACCGCCAAACAGAAAAATCCCTTGCTTATCCGATAGCCGATCAAAAGTTACCAAGGGCGAAATCCAGTATGAGGGCACAAACACCCATTCTGGGTACTCCTGTTGAGTCTGCAAACGAACGCCATAGGATAAAGCCTCGATCAAATCGTTAAAATCCAACTCACTTGCTAGTTTTTGGGCATTAATGACCGAGTCTTCCAAGAATGGCCGAATGTGGTTTTCCTCTTCGGCAAAAAAGACCTGGTGATAGGCCTGGAGGGCATTTAAATACCGCTCACCCGAATCTGCTGCCTGAGAAAAAAGCGCCAACATGGTGATTAGGGCCTTTGAACGCGGCGGTGATTTGGGAGGCACATAGGCTTCGCGGAGTTCTTCCTGGTCTTCGGGGTTCCAATTACCGCGTTCAATTACTCGTTTTAAAATAGTAAGGACCTCGCTTGAAACCCCGGTCCCGGCCACTAAAGCAAGTAAGCGTTCTTCAGGCGGCATTTGGCTGAGCGTCCAGATCACCGCAGCCCCATCTTTTGGGGCGGGCAGGGTAAAAATCCATTGCCGAGGGATGAAGAAAAAACTATGCACTTGTTCCAATATCCCTCGATGTTGGGGCGGAACTCGTGACCGCACCCCGGCGGCCCAGGCCGGTCTTAAACCATAATGAGCGGGTTCATGTAAAACTCGCAAGCTTGCGAATAAATCGTAGGCTGTGCCCCAATCCCAAGAAAGTGTAGGTGTGTTTGCTGATATCATCATAATGAGGTATTTGCTGAACTTAGACTAATATCTAAGTTAGATTATAGCCGAAACAAATTAGAATGTAAACAGTACTTGAGAGGGCGTTTATCTAAGGGTAGCCACCCCATATATGGGACTTCTGTACTTATTCTGTTTTCATGGAAAATCCACATTTCTGTGGATAACTCGCGAAAAACTGTGGAAAAACATCCTTAATTGGGGAAAACTTCTCCATTTTACACCCTAGACCTCCGGAGAATCACCCCCATATGTGGGTCTGGTCTTTTGAGGTCCGCCATATATCCAAACGCGTTTTCCACAGTGGAAAAATACGATTAAACCTCGCGATTTGTCCCCGCGCGGCCTGGGGATAAATCGACCCAATAGGACCCCCATAGATACGGGTGGTAAAATTTTAAGCAGTAATTGTGGCGAAAAAAAAAATTTCTTAACCACCTATCCACATATCCCCAGGCCCTACTAAGACTACTAAAATAATCATTTCTATACAGGTGGAAAACTTTTATTCGGGGCCTCCCAAGATATGTTAGCATTACAACAAAGGTTGGTAAGCCTTTGAAAATCAAGCTACCCACTCAACGACCAACTTGGAGAAAATTGTGATGATAAAAATCTACCGGCATATTAGGTTTGGCCCCGACCAACGTGTGGGGCGGGTTGATCCCAAAACGGGTAAGATTTTCATTTCACGAGTAGGTCCAGATAAATATATCGGCCGGGTTAACTATGAGACGGGCAAAGTTTATCAGTCCGTCGTAGGGCCAGATGATTTTGTGGGACGTGTAAATCTGGCTAATGGCAAAGTTTATGCTGAACGCTTTGGCCCTGACCAATATATTGGGCGAATTCATGAAAATGGGCAAATCTATCGGCATGTTCAAATGGATTTTGATGACTATGTTGGCAAAGTTGTTGGTCCAGAGCGGATCGCAGCCGGGGGCGCTGCGCTGCTGCTATTTTTCTTGCCGTCAGAATAAGTCTTGCTAGCAGAGTAAGTTTACGAGAACTCAGGTGCCGGTCACCTGGCGAAATAGGAGCGTATTATGGAAGAAGAACTGTCTTTTTTACCGTTATTGATCGTTGTATTTCTAGCCTTTATCGTCCCGATTACCTTGTCGCGGTTTAGAAAATTACGCTTGCCAATTGTCGTGGGCGAAATTGTCGCGGGAATCATCGTCGGTCGCAGTGGTTTCGGGTGGGTGGAACATCATGATATGGTTTTAGATCTGCTGGCCGAATTTGGCTTTGTCTTTTTGATGTTTCTCTCGGGGATGGAGATTGATTTCTCGAGTTTGGGACTTTCGTTCGGGCAAAAAACCGACCAGGAAACAGAAAATCGTGGCTGGGGACCGGTCTCAATTGGGGGCCTCAGCTTTGGGTTGACCCTGGCTTCATCGCTGACTTTGGGTTTTATTTTTACCCAATTGGAACTGGTATCCAGCCCGTGGATGATCGCATTGATTTTGTCCACCACTTCGTTAGGCGTGGTTGTGCCGGTATTAAAAGAACAAGGCCTTAGTACGGGACGGTATGGGCAAAGCCTGTTGGTGGCCGCGCTGATAGCTGATTTTGCTACGATGCTCCTGATTACGGTAGTTGTAGCAGTCCTATCGGTGGGGCTGACCCTGGATATTTTGTTGATTGGGTTGCTGTTTGTCGCGTTCTTTTTCATGTACCGTTTTTGGACCGTTTCCTTTGACAAAATCCCAGCTATTGGTCGAATTTTCGAGGAACTTAGCGGGGCCACTTCACAAATTAAAGTGCGCGCAGCTTTCACGATGATGCTGATCTTTGTAGCCCTCTCCGAAATTCTCGGTACTGAGATTATTCTGGGCGCATTTCTGGCCGGGGCGATTATTTCTCTCCTGCGTCGTCCTGAAGATGCCGATCTGGTCCACCAGTTGGATGCGATTGGATTTGGTTTCTTTATACCCATTTTCTTCATTATGGTGGGGGTCGATTTCAATTTGAGTGTGTTGATGGAATCGGCCTCGGCACTGATCCTGGTCCCCGTTTTGCTGATAGCTGCCATTCTGGTGAAAATTTTGCCAGCACTCGTGTTCCGCTTGAATTTCAGTTGGCGTGAAACCCTGGGGGCTGGGACCCTCCTTTCTGCGCGGTTATCCCTCATCATCGCCGCCTCGGCCATTGGATTGCGGTTGGGTGTGATTTCCGAATCGGTCAATTCGGCCATCATTTTAGTGGCGATCATCACAGTGGCCTCGGCCCCCCTTATTTTCAACCGGATTATCCCTAAGTCCCCCAAACTGGAACGTCGTCCGATCATTGTGGTTGGGGCTGGGCCAGTCGGGCTGACGGTTGCCGAACAGTTGGAAGGGCATAACGAATGGGTCGTTGTTTTGGATAATAATTTCAAACGCATAGAACGCGCCTTGGAACGCGGGTTCGAAGCCTTTGAAGCCTGTGTAGATTGCAAAGATGAACCGGTGGCTCCCTATATGGATCAAGCCAAATCGTTGGTCTGCGTATATAGTGATGTGAATAAAAATTATGAGGTATGTTATCAGGCCCGCACGACCTTTGGGATCGACCATGTTGTTACCAAGATCGCTTCTCCGGGAGAGTTGCCGCGGTTTGAAGCCTTGGGGGTGACAACGATGAACGCGGCGGTGGATCAGGCTTCTTTGTTGGCGATCTTAACCCGCAATCCCGATATGTATGAATTGCTGACTCGCACCACCGATGATAAAGAGGTCCGTGAGATTGTGGTTCGTAACCCCGATTTGTATGGACGGGCCTTAAGTAGTGTTGATTTACCGGGCGATTTACTCATAATGGCGTTGCGGCGTGGAGATCAATTGCTCGTGCCGCAGGGGACCACAGTGCTAGAAGCTGAAGATCATTTAACGGTGGTTGGCGCTCTCGAATGTGTCGAGCGCTCACGTCAAATGCTGCGAGCCTAAAGGGGAGAATCTAATCTATACGCATTAAAACTGTGGCGGTAAGCCCCTAATAACTTACCGCCACAGCTTAACGTTTTTCAGTTTTCGGGTTGGCAAAATTTCAGATTCTGTTTGAAATCTGCTTGAAATTGGTCGTTTGGGGGCACTTTCCATATCAGGAGGTTGTCAGCATGTCGACTTTACTTCAAAAGCTGATGAAATTTCATAAGTTTCTATCGCTCAATTTGGTTTATCCAATCACCCTCTCCACCGGGCTGGTGTTTTTATTCTTCGTCGGGCGAGTTTATCTCAGCGGAGAAGGGACGTACGCTTTTCTAATTTGGAATCTCTTTTTAGCCTGGATTCCCTATCTATTTAGTGTCGTGAATTCGGCCATTCATCATGTTCGTCCCAACTGGTGGTGGGCGCATCTGATCCCCGGCGGGCTGTGGTTGCTATTCCTGCCAAATGCTTTTTACATTATGACCGACCTGATCCACCTGACCAAACGTCAATCTATTCCGATCTGGTATGACGCGGGTTTTCTGGCGATCCTGGCCTGGACGGGAATCTTTCTAGCGATTGTTTCTCTCCACACAATACGAGGAATCGTTGAGAGCTACACCAATGTTTGGATCGGCCGCGTATTTGTCTTAATTGTGTTGGGCTTGAGCGGGTTTGGCGTTTACCTGGGTCGTTTTCCCCGCTGGAACAGTTGGGATGTGCTCTCGGACCCCAAAGGCATCATTTATGACTCCCTCGACCCCCTGATCAACCCGATCACCAATGCCGATAAGATCGGGTTCATGATCATGTACACTTCTCTTTTTTTAGTGACCTATTTGACTTACGCCTGGTTGCGGCCGTTTAATCAGCGGGGACAAATTGATCCTGAAAAAGTGTAGGGTGGTTTACCTTTGAATTGAGCTATTTTTCCAAATTTTCTTAAGGGGGGATTATATGGTGTGATATAACATTTTTAGCATCTCAATCCGTGTTCATCCGCGTAAATCCGCGTCCAAAAGAAAATGCTATGAATAATCCAATCTCCCTCCACGTCAATGGACAAACACATCATTTAACGCTCGATCCCGAAACCCCGTTACTCTTCATCCTCCGTAACGAATTAGGATTGAAAGGAGTTAAATACGGCTGTGGCTCTGAGCAGTGCGGGGCCTGCAAAGTACTGATCGATGGCCAGGCGGTGCCAACTTGCAAATTGCCGGTAAAAAATGTCGTCGGGATGGAGATAATTACCATAGAAGGATTGGGAACGCCAGAAAAATTGCATCCGATCCAAGAGGCTTTCATTGTAGAGCAGGCGCTCCAATGTGGCTACTGCACCACGGGGATGATCACTGCCGCCCAAGGTTTGCTCAATCAGATCCGGTATCCCACTGATGAAGAAATCCGTACGGGAATGGCTGAAAATCTCTGCCGCTGTGGAGTCCACGAGCGGGTAAGACGAGCTATTAAACTGCGAGTGGGGCGGCTGGATGGGGCACCGATTTATGAAGTAGTTGAGGATGAAAGCAGCATTCACCCCCCTCCAGCTCCGGGGAGAACGGTGGAGTTGCCAAGTTCAATTCTGCGCAATCCGGCGTTGGATGCGTGGATTCGGATCAATCCGGATGGCACGATCTCGGTATTTACCGGCAAAGTTGAATTTGGGCAGGGGATCAAAACAGCTCTGGCCCAGATCGCGGCCGATGAATTAGATGTCTCCCTGGAACGCATTCGGATGGAAACGGTTGATTCGGGCTATTCCCCGAATGAAGGGCTGACGGTTGGCTCCATGTCCTTAGAAACCTCGGGGAACAGCATTCGGATTGCCGCCGCCGAAGCGCGTTACATTCTCCTCACGATCGCGTTTGAAGAACTCGAAGCCTCGCTAGAGCGGTTGGTCGTCACCGATGGCACGATTACTGACCCGGTTTCGGGGCGGACCACGACTTATTGGAATTTATTCGGCGGCCAGCGGTTTGGGCACCAGATAAAGGGTTGGGGGCAGCCAAAATTAACCGGAGATTACACTCAAATTGGCCAACCAGTCCCCCGCCTCGATTTAACCGAGAAAGTAACCGGAACGCCGGTTTATGTCCACGACCTTGACTTTCCTGGGCTGGTCCATGCCCGCGTAATCCGCCCACCGCATTATGCCGCCCGGCTGGAAAAAATTGATTTAAGCGCGGTTCAGGAAATGCCCGGCGTGGTTGAAATCATTCAAGATGGCAGATTTCTAGCCGTGGTGGCAGAAACCGAAATTCAGGTGGTCACCGCGGCAGAAAAACTTCAGACCAGTGTCACCTGGGCCGGCCAACTTGATATCCCTCCCCAATCTGAAATCTACGCCCACCTGCTCAGTCAACCGGCAAAATCGTATCTCATTGTTGACGGTACTTCCACTGATGATCCAATCCCCGCACCCAAAACGCCTCCCAGTACCAAAACACTATCAGCCACATACTACCGGCCCTATCAGATGCATGCGTCCCTGGCGCCCTCTGCGGCCGGGGCCCAGTACGAAGCTGGCAAACTTACTGTGTGGGGGCACAGCCAGGGCGTGTACCCAATTCGGTCGGCGCTTGCACCGGTTTTGGGACTAAATGAAGCCGATATCCGGGTGATTCAAACTGAAGGATCGGGTTGTTATGGGCATAACGGGGCCGATGATGCCGCCCTGGACGCCGCGCTTATTGCCCGAAAAATGGAAGGGGTGCCCGTATCCGTGAAATGGACCCAGGCCGATGAACACACCTGGGAACCCTACGGTCCGGCAATGATCATGAAAATGCAGGCCAGCCTCAGCTCAGAGGGTGAAGTTATCGCCTGGAACCATGATATTTGGAGCTATCCCCATTTAGGTCGCCCCCGTCCTGGTGATCCGACTTCTGATTTAATCGCTGCCTGGCATCTGGCGGAACCCTTCGAGAAAACCAAACGTCTCCCCATGCATGCCAGCCATATCGGGGCCCATCGCAACGCTGACCCATTGTATGCCTTCGCCAACAAACGAATCGTCAAGCATTTTGTTCAAAATAGTCCGCTGCGAACCTCGGCCATGAGAGGCTTAGGGGCATACGCCAATGTTTTTGCAATCGAATCCTTTATAGACGAGTTAGCCCACGCGGCGGGAATTGATCCAGTTGAATTTCGTCTGAGAAATCTCCAGGATGATGGCGCCCAGGGCGCACGGGCCAAAGCTGTCATCCGAGCTGTGGCGGAGAAAGCGGGTTGGCAACCTCAGTATGAACTCGGAGAAAATCGCGGTCGCGGCATCGCATTTGCGCAGTACAAAAATCGGCAGTGTTATGCGGCCGTGGTCATCGAGCTGCATGTGGATACCCAAACTGGGGCAATCCAACTCGAACGAGCCGTCATCGCCGCCGACGCGGGCCAAATTGTCAACCCCGATGGACTGAGCAACCAACTCGAGGGTGGTTTCGTCCAAGCCGCGAGTTGGACTCTTCTGGAACAGGTCGATTTCGACGAAACTGGCATCCAGAGCCGAGATTGGGACAGCTACCCCATCTTGCGCTTCCCCGATATCCCAAAAATTGAAGTTGTTCTCATCGATCGCCCGGAGATGCCGTTCTTAGGGGCCGGTGAAGCAACGCAAGGTCCCACTCCGGCCGCGATTGCGAACGCGGTTTATGCTGCGGTGGGGGTGCGGTTGCGGGAGATCCCGTTTGTGCCAGAGCGGGTGTTGGCGGCGATCAACAGCCCCTCACCCTAGATGATGTGAATCAAAAACCCCGCTGAAATCTCAGCGGGGTTATTTTTCAAGCTCGTTCTACGGTCACACTCTCCATCTGGCGGACCCGGTAAGAGCCGGTTTTGCTCAGAACCTGGGCCACATACTGCTCGGGGATATCAACCACAGTGTGTTTATCCTGAATGAAGATTTTTCCAATGATTTTGCCGGGAATTTCAGCATGGCTGGCAATCGAACCCACGATATCTTGCGGTCGGACGCCATCTTTGCGGCCCGTATTCAGGCTCACGCGGACCATGCCGTCTTCATGGGACACTTTGCTATGCCGATTGCCACCATGGCGACCTTTTTTCCCTTTGACAAAAACTCTACGATTGCCACGCTCGCGGCCGCGGCCCCGGTCACGATTGCCACGACTCTGAGACCGCATTTTGACCTCACTGATATTTTCAATGGGGCGTTGTTTTTCTTCGGCCCGAGCCAATTTCAAGGCTACTGCGGCAATTAACATGGGATCATGTCCAGCTTCAACAAAATCGGCAACCATGGCTTTCTCTTTGCTGCAGCGATCGCGTTTAATCCACATGTCTACCTGTTGGAGCAGCCCGCTATCGCGATGGCTTAGGATTTCTGCTTCAGTCGGTAAATTGGCTTTGCTAATTCTCTGTTTCGTGTATTTCTCGATGCGACCCAAGCGCCACTGTTCGGCAGGGGTAACCAACGAAATGGCGATGCCATCTTTACCTGCCCGACCGGTGCGCCCGATGCGGTGGACGTAGGCTTCGACCTCGTAAGGCAGGTCGTAGTTGAAAACGTGGGAAATATCGTCGATATCCAGGCCGCGGGCAGCCACATCGGTGGCGACCAGCACCTTGACCTGATGTTTTCGGAAACGGTTTAGGACGCGTTCCCGGGCATCCTGACTGAGATCGCCGTTCAGGGCTTCGGCCGAATATCCGCGCGAAGCCAGTGCATTGGCCAGTTCATCGGAACCGATGCGAGTTTTTGCAAAAATTAGAGCGGAAGTAATGTCTTCAACTTCAAATAGACGGGTGAGCGCCGCGGTTTTGTCAAACTGATTGACCAAATAGTAGCGTTGCTCAATGCTTTGCACCGTAAGTTGTTGGCTTTTGACAGTGATAGCTTGCGGTTCTCGCAAATATTTATCGGCCAGGCGGCGAATGGCAGGGGGCATGGTGGCCGAAAACAGAGTAGTTTGCCGCGTTTCGGGCGTTTCTTTTAGGATGGTTTCAATATCTTCGATGAATCCCATGCTGAGCATTTCGTCGGCTTCGTCGAGGACCACGGTGTGGACGGCATTGATATTGAGGTCACCGCGTTTGATAAGATCGATCAATCGGCCGGGGGTGCCTACCACAATGTCCACGCCATCTCGCAGGCGGCGGATCTGGCGTCCATAGGATGAACCCCCATAAACGGGTAATACCCGCACCCGGTGGTGTTTCCCATATTCATAAACCGTATTGGACACTTGCATCGCGAGTTCCCGCGTGGGGGTCACAACCAGGGCCTGGACGCTGACAATCGATTTGTCCAGATTATTTAAAATCGGCAATGCAAACGCGGCGGTCTTGCCAGTGCCCGTTTGGGCCTGACCGATGACATCCTGTCCGGACAGCATTACGGGGATAACTTGTTGTTGGATGGGGGTGGGGGTTTGGTAGCCCCGCTCGACAACGGTCTGCACCAGTTCGGGTTGCAGGTTAAACTGTGTAAAATCGGTATTCATTTTTGCTCCTGTTTCGCTATTTCTAGCGATAAATTTCGGCCTGAGAATACGCGTGGTTAGGTCTCTCAACCGAAACTTGTCTAGCCCAAGTTATTTCTTGGACCACTTACGTTTTGACGATCCGCAGCAACTTTTACAAGCTGCAACCCTAATGTTGATCCCCAGGTGACTCGTCTGTAAGTGGAGCGCAATGACTGCGATTTTACTTCTGTGAGC
The DNA here is from genome assembly GCA_964453155.1 of uncultured Anaerolineales bacterium. Classification (GTDB taxonomy): domain Bacteria; phylum Chloroflexota; class Anaerolineae; order Anaerolineales; family UBA11858; genus CAYVQU01. The sequence continues at coordinate 14,620 of CAYVQU010000011.1, forward strand.
GTACCGGGCAACAAAAAAGCCCGTCCAAGCGGGCAACCCATTGGAATTTCAAAACTACGAATAAATGCTTTGCAGAGTGTTATTGCTATTTAGCTATCAAAATTTCTGCAAAATTGGGCCCATTTCTGGGCAACCCGGCGGAGTATAACACGTTTTCAGTAGGTGGCAAGGGGCTGGAACGCGGCGGATAGGGTAATCGCATGTAACCTTAAACGGCAGTTAAAACTGCAACGACAACTGCGAAGTCGCCCGGAGTTCATACTGAGCAAGTCGAAGTGGCGACTGAGTTTCAACCTGCGAAGGCAGGTTTTTCCAGCGCATATGCGCCAGTTGCTGCGACTTCAGTCGCCTTGTTTTCATGAACATGCGATTGCCCTAACGCGGCGGACACAGATATTGCCGGTTAGCGCGCATATTTTTATAGGCAAAACAAAATCAGCATTCATCCGCTGAATCCGCGTGACCTGCGTTCTATTTTAAAAATCGGGTAAGATTCCTCTTGACTTCGAGTCAACTCTAACTTGTAGAATGGAGACCATGATGTCAGGCATTACGATTCAACAAGCGGCAAAACAAACTGGATTGACCACCCACTCCCTGCGGTATTACGAGCAGATCGAATTGATCCCAGCAGTGGAACGCGGGGCCAACGGCCATCGCCGCTATCAAAAAACGGATTTAGGCTGGATTGATTACGTCCTCTGCCTCAAAGTGGTCGGAATGCCGCTAGAGGATATCAAGCGTTATGTCAAACTTCAGACTGAAGCTGATGATGCTTCTCTGCCCGAGCGTCTTGAATTACTTGAAACTCATCGGGCAGCAATTCACCAACAGATTGATGATCTCCAGGCCAACTTGGGGATGATTGAAAATAAAATCGAACGATATCGAGAGTTGATGCCTGAATAAGCAATATGGGTATCAATGTGCCGCGTGAGTTCTCAAGTGGTATCAGGCTGAACACGGAGTAGAATATGGATTATACGAGTTTAGGCCGTACCGGGGTCAAAGTCAGCCGGTTGTGTTTGGGCTGCATGAATTTAGGGGGGCGCCAGAACGAGGCTGAATCGCTGCAGATTATGGATATGGCCCTCGAGAGTGGCATCAATTTTGTCGATACAGCCAACGTCTATGGTCATGATCCCCAAAATTTTGAATATGGCCGCGGGCGCAGTGAAGTCATTGTGGGGAAAGCCCTCCAGGGTGAGAAACGCCAGCGGACAGTGTTGGCTACCAAAGTCCACTACCCGATGAGTTCTGATCCGAACGCGACCGGAAATACTCGTCGGCACATCATTGAGCAGTGTGAGGCCTCCCTCCAACGGCTAAATACCGATTATATCGACCTGTATCAACTCCACGGGTCCAATGCTGACATCCCCATCGATGAAGCCTTACGGGCCCTGGATGACCTGATTCGGGCTGGGAAAGTGCGTTATATCGGAACCAGCGGGTTTGCGGCCTGGGAGTTGGTTGAAAGTTTGTGGGTTTCGAAGGAATATGGGCTCAACCGCTTTGTGAGTGAGCAGCCCCCGTATAACTTGCTGGATCGCCGGATCGAACGCGAACTCATTCCCATGGCCCAGACGTATGGGTTCGCCCTGATCCCCTGGGCGCCCGCGGCGGGCGGCTTCTTCAACGCCCAATATCGCCACGCTCAGGAAGCCCCTTCGGATTCACGTTATGGGGCCTTCTGGCGCGGTTTTTATCGCGATAGTTTTGCTGAGCAACGGGTATTTGACCTTCAGGAAACCGTTTTAGCTTTAGGCCAGGAGAAAAATGCTTCCGGTTATGCCCTGGCATTGGCCTGGGGCCTCAGCAAGCCGGGAATCACCAGTCCCATCATCGGCCCGCGAACGGTTGCGCAATTAGAAGATTCTCTCACCGTCCTGGAAATCGAACTTACTGACGACGATCACGCCAGGTTAGATAACGCCGCACCCCCCGAATCCGTTTCAGTACCCTATATTCAATACAAAGGGCCGCATCAATATCGTTGGTAATCCCTAAACCAGAGACCGCTGAGAATATTATTTTTTTCTCAGCGGTCTCGGTGATTCAGGTGGTTGTTAAATTGCGATCAGGATTGCCGGGCTTGGAGATGATGATCAAGCAAAGCTACTAATTCATCCCGCGAGTAATTGTGCTGGGGGTTATCGTTCTCGGCTAATAATTTCTCAATCAGCCCGTTGATGACCCGATCGCCTTCCCATTTGGTGCCAACAAGATACTGCGTTTTGGGATTCTCGGAGAATAACGCGTCGTAAACCGCGACTGCGACAATTTCAGGCGAAGATGGCTTGCGATTGGTTTCCGATTCGGGGTCATCCGACTCAGGTTCGGGGGGCGGCTGGGAGAAACTGGCCAGAATTTGATCGGCTTCGGCTTTGAAGGGGGGAGCAGCGCGTTCGAGGCGGGCCATCATCGCTGGGAAGGCGTTTGCTCCAACTTCACTGACGATGCCCCCAGGCTGGATCACGCTGACTTTGACACCATAAGCTTCAAGTTCTTGGCCCAAAGAAACCGTATAGGCCTCGAGGGCATGTTTCGTCATGGTGTAGGGGCCGAAATATTTACTGGTCACCATTCCCCCTTGCGAGCCGATGTTGACTACCCGTCCTTGCGATTCGATTAGCATGCGCACGAACATATTTGTCATGCGGTGAACGCCAAAGACGTTGACATCAAAAATTTCGTGGAGTTCTTTATCGGTCCAGGTGGCGAACATCCCCAGCGAACCGATTCCGGCGTTGTTGACCAATCCGTATAATCCGGTCCCCTGTTGAGCAATAAAATCGTGCGCGGCCTGGATTAGATCCGGGTTGCGGACATCCAGTTTGAGCGGTGTGACGTTTTCGATTTCAGCCAGTTTGGCGTAATCTTCATCTTTGCGGACGGTGCCGTAGACGATGTGACCGCGGCCGGCCAGATAATTGACGAGATGATACCCGATGCCCGTACTGGCACCGGTGACGAGGATGGGAGGCAATGTTATTGATGACATTATAATTTGTCTGTAGGGGCGCAGCATGCTGCGCCCCTACAAAAAAAATTACGGAAAACGTTTGTAATTGACTTTGTTGGGGTGATTTTCTTGAACGCCATCAATGTAATACGATACAAATTCGGCCAAGCGCTGCCCCAATCGAATGCAAATATCTTTTTCGGCCTGCTCACGGGGTGCGCCGGGGATGGCAGCACCGTAATGGAGGGTTTTTAGCGGGGCGACGTAATCGGTCACGCCAAAAGTCATGATCCCAAAATTCATCAAGATCGTGAGCAAGTTTAGGCAGGTGATCTCAGGGCCGCCGCCCAAACCCCCCGCCGACGAGAAGGCGCAGCCAAATTTACCGTCGATTTTGCCCCACACTTCGCCAGCGGCTTCGTCCCAGAATTTTTTCACTTCCCAGGGGACCGCAGCCAGATGGGTTGGGGTCCCCAAGGCGATGCCGTCCATCCAGAGAAGATCGGCAAAGGTGGATTCGGCAATGGATTTCAGGCGGACTTCAACCCCGTCCACGCGCGCGGCCCCTTCAGCAACCAGTTCGGCCATTTGCTTGGTCCGTTCGGTTTGGGAATAATATTGAATCAGTACGTTAGCCATGTTTCTCCTATTGTTGGAACGCGGATTAATGCGGATGCTGCTGCGCTAACGCCGATTTGCGCGGATTTTAATAAATTAAAAAAATCTGCGTGAATCCGCCAAATCAGCGTCATCCGCGTTCTATTGAATTAAATCCCGCAACAATTCGCGGTAATAGACATAATTTTCATACGGCACATCGGACCGAACCCGGCCGTCGGCCAGGGGGATGAAGCCCCCGTCAGCAACTACGGGGGCGATCTCAGCGATGGCCTGGCGGATGGCGGTTTTGCCTTCCCGGAGAGCATCCAGATCGATGCCGCCGATCAACTTCAAATCCCGGCCAAATTCCTGGCGCAAGGCCGGATAATTCATCACCGACTGCTCGACTTCACAGGCCCACAAACAATCAATCCCCCATTTTAGGAGACTGGGGATGAGAACCTTCATACTGGCATAGGTCCGGCAGATGATCGTTTTTATGCCGTAGCGGGGCGCTAAATCCAGGATGGGTTGGTAGCTGGGCAGGACGATATCCTCATACATTTTCGGCGAAATGAGTGACCCATTGTTGTCCCCAATGGGTTCGCTGAAAATCAGGGCGTCGACGGGCACCTCCTGCAAAACCTGTTCGGTTAGGGCGGCGGCAAATTCGCCCTGGATGCGCATGAATTCGCGCACAAAATCGGGCGTGTCGGCCAATTGGTACATCAACCGGGTGAAGGTCGCTCCATTTTCGACACCTAATGATAAATATAAACCCTCGTGGGGGCGGATCATGAGGACGTGGTCGCGGGTTTTCAGGCGGTCGATTTCTTGCGGCCAGGTTTTAGAGATCCGGCTGAAATCGGTGGCATCGAGACGTTTGCGCAGTTCATCCAAATCTTTAAAATTAGCGGGCCATACCTCGAAATCGGGGAGGGGATCGACGGTTAATCGAATTTCTTCCCGCCCATCGGCCGGAAACAGGTCCCGGGGATCGGAATCCGCCAGGTGACCCTGATCTCGCCACCCCGCGAGTGTGTCCTCTCGAATACCCTCTTCAAAGTAGGGAATCCGGTCGGGGCTGCCGTAGTTCAGGCTTTCGTAAAAACGTTGACGTTGGTTCATGGATTTGTCCTATTGGTCTAAAGTGTCGGAAATGTCGAATTAGTCCTATTTGTCTGAATGGTCTAGTCAGTCGGCTGACATTTTCGACTAATCAGACCTTTTGGACATTTATGTGATTGCTACTGCCTGATGGAGAAATTCGTCTTGTGTAAATTGCTGAATGGCAAACGCAGCCAAATCGGCGCGAGAGATGGCTTGGGCCCTGATGGTCTGGTCGGTGCCGTAGGTGTATTCGCCGGTCGCCGGGGTGTCGCGGAGTTCTCCAGGACGTAGAATGATCCAATCTAACCCGCTTTCCCGGACGAAATGCTCTTGGCGTTCTTTATCGATCATCCGTTTCCGCATGACGGTTTTCATGACGAGTCTAAAGGCCAGCGGGACCTGATTTTTGCTGTCCCCTACGCCTAACGACGTGATCACGACCAATCTTTTGATCCCCGTAGCCTGCATGGCGGTGATGATGTTCTGCGTTCCGGCGGAGACGGTGTTTTCGGGGCTGTCGCTCCGGCTTCCAAGAGAAACTACTACAGCGGCAACGCCCTGAACTGTGGCGGCTACTTTTTTGGGATCGAGCACATCTCCAACAATGATGTGTGGTGCTTGTGCGGCGGCACTCAACCGTGCTGGGTTCCGTACGAGGGCTTGAACTTCATGACCGGCAGCCAAGGCTTGGTCAACGATATTAAGCCCGGTCCCACCAGTAGCACCAAAGACGGCAATTTTCATGAATTCTCCTTTTGGATAATTTTATCGCATTCGGAGGTCAATTAGGGATTGTGGGATAGGAATGTCGATGTGGGATAAATGTGGGTTAAATGTTGGAAATCCCCCGTTGTGCAAATAGGAGTACAGTTACTGCCAGTAACCGTACTCCTTGATCATCAAGACCATACGCGGATTTTTTTATCGGCCCCGCCGATGATGAAAATTTTGCCATCTGGGGAGAATGTCATCGCGCTGATGACTTTGGTGCTGACGGGGAGGTCGGTCACTTTCTCTCCGGCCGCCACATCCCATAGTTGGACCTGGCTTTCCAGGCTGAGGGCCATAGTCTTTTCGTCAGGGGAGAAGAGCAGGCCGCGGAAGCCATCCAGTTGGGGATCAAGGGTGCGGGTATTTTCCCAGGTGACGGTGTCCCAAAACTGGATTTTTCCTTCGTACCCCTTGGAGGCCAAAGTTTTGCCATCTTTGAAGAAATAGAGTGACCATACTGCAGCATTATGCCCGGTCAAGGTGGCGACTTTTTCACCCGAGGGCATAGCCCAGATGTTGACATCGTTGCCCAAGCCACCCGTTGCCAGGAACTTGCTGTCCGGAGAAAACGCCAGGGTGCCCAGATTTTTAGGATTCGCCTTGAAAGCAACCACAGATTCGCCATTTCGGTCCCACACGGCAACCCGGCCACTGTACGATACAGCTGCAATCCATTCGCCGTTTGGAGAAAATTTCAGTGCGGAGACCGTTTTCTTGCGATCCTGGAGAGTGTGCAGAACTTCTCCATCAGGAAAAGACCACAATTTCACCGTGTTATCAGACGAACTGCTGGCCAGAATCTCTTCATCGGTTGCCAGACTGAGGTCGTTGACGGAGTTGTCATGCCCGGTGAGGGTTTTTATAGGTTCAAACCCCGGCACCGTCCACAGCTTGATGACATTGTCCATTCCGGCCGTAATCAGGGTTTTACCATCGGCCGTAAAAGTGGTATTCAAAACATAATTGTCGTGGGCTTCAAAAATATGGGTTTCTTGCATGATCTCGCCTCCAAAAATCCGTTTGCCTACCAATATTGACGAGATAATGTGACCGAATCTTTCTTTAACGCGGAGACGCAGAGTAGCAGAGACGCGGATATATATTTATGTAACTCATGTTACGCAGGATATGCAAAATGAGCCAGATAATTCATCACTTCGACTGCGCTCAGTACAGGCTCTGAGTGGCTATAGCGTATCGAAGGGTAAATTTTCGGATGAGCCACACCCTTCGATACGGCCCTGCGGACCTACTCAGGCCTGTCCTGAGCTTGTCGAAGGGATGCTTGTTGCGTAACATCAATATGTAAATCTCCGCGTCTCTGCTTCTTTGCACCTTTGCGTTAACTTTTAAGGCGTAAATTGATATCCCCGTCCAGGGATAGTGTGAATGAATTGCGGATTGGAGGGATCTGACTCGATTTTGACTCGTAGGCGGCGGACGAGTTGGGCCAGGCTGTCGTCGCGGATGCCGCGTTCAAAGACGACATCTTCGGGCCAGACAGCCTGGATCAGGTCATCTTTTGGGCAGATTTCGGCGGGATGGGCTTGTAGATATTCGAGCAGCAGGGCTTCTTTGGCGGTGAGTTTAGTGAGATCGAACCCTTGGGGGCTGGTGGCCTGCTCCAGGAGAGGTTGCCCTTGCAAACCGGAGTTTTCAACATCGCTGTCGGCGGGTTCATCGACCCAGAATTCGGTCACCCGGCGCTGAACAGCGGGATGATTCCGTAGTTCGGCCAAAACTAGATTGGCACCCCCGGCATAGGCCTCGCTGACGGCTCGCAGGAGGGAGGGATGCCCCCAGGTCAGTTCCTGCATTTGGGCCGCAACCGTGGCATCCCACTCCTGGCCGACGCGCTGAGCATAGCGGGTCACGTTCCAGGCGGTATCGGACTCGCTGAGCGGGCCCAGCCAGAGGGTGTGGGCGAAGAAAAGTTCGGCCAGTTCGGTGTTGGGATCGAGGGGGCGGCGGGTGGCGGTCACGAAGGTGAGTTGATATTTGTAGGTATCACGCAAGGCCCGAAGATTGCTGAAAACTTCGGGGCGGGGCGAATCTGCCAGGATTTCAAAGCGGTCTAACAAAATTGTGAAGGAACCTTCATGGGCATCTAGACGTCCTTGGATTGCAGTCTCGAGGGCCAGCCACTCGTCATCCACGGGTGCGGTATCCCCCAGGGCGCGCCGGATCAGCCGGAAGAAGGCTTCCACCGATTTCTCTCGCAGGCGATTGCAATCTACTAAGGCATTGGGATGCGGAAAAGCGTCCGCCCGATTGGCCAAAAATCCCATCAGGTTGCTCTTCCCGGCTCCGCTCAACCCCACCACGGCGGCACATTCCCCCGCCCGCACTGCTGCCAGAATGCGCTGAACTTCTGATTGTCGATAGGTCTCTGGATAGGTGTCCCAAACAGACATGTTGAACCTCCAAATTAGTCGTTTGTATTATACTGTAGGAGAGGCTGGTGAGGCGTTATTGGGTAACTGGGTGATTAGGGAATTGATTTTCCCAGTTACCGAATTCCCAATACCTAATCACCTTCTCCCTAGGAGAGAAATGTCCCGTCGTTTGCGTTTGACCCTCATTTTGGTTGGTCTGGCCCTGGTGCTTTGTTCCTTAGCGGCCCTCATGTATTCTTTCTGGCCCGCGGAGACTGCCAACCTGCAAGCGACGGTTGAACCGACATTGTTTGTAGCCCCTTAAAGGTGAATGGGTAACCAGGTAACTTGGTAATTCGGATTTTCCCAGTCGCCTAGTTACCCAATTACCCATTTACCATTACCAATTCACAATTCACCATTAAACAGGAGTCCCACCTATGCCCGATCCCCGTGTCACCAAGTTAGCCCAAGTTTTAGTGCAGTATTCAATCGGAATCAATCCGGGTGACAAGTTTCGCATCCGGACTTCGCCCCTGGCTGAAGAATTAACCCTGGCCGTTTACGCGGAAGCTGTCAAAGCCGGGGCCCATATCATGGTCCAAAACAGTGTGCCCGGTGCGGCCGAACTTTTCTATAAATACGCCAGTGAAACTCAGCTCGAATTTGTCTCCCCAATCACCAAATTGATCACCGAGACCTTTGACGCTGATTTGTACATCGATGCCGAACACAACACCCGCGAACTCTCGGCCATTGATCCCGAAAAGAAGAGCAAGTTTAGCAAAACTCACGCCGATATTACCAAAACCTATTTCGAGCGCGCCGCCAAAAAAGAGATCAAATGGTCGCTGACGGTGTATCCGACTCATGCGATGGCTCAAGAAGCTGACATGAGCCTGACCGACTACCAAGATTTTGTCTATGCGGCCGGTTTGCTAAATGAGCCCGACCCCGTTGCCGCCTGGAAAAAGATCGAGGCGGAACAAGACCGCTATATCCAATGGCTCACCGGGCGGGAACAGATCGTGATCAAAGGTGAAAACGTGGACCTGAAGTTTTCGATTAAGGGCCGCGGCTTTGAGAATTGCGCCGGAACCAACAATTTCCCCGACGGCGAGATCTTTACCGGGCCGGTGGAAGATACAGTCAACGGGTACATCCGCTACTCTTACCCCGCGATTTACGGTGGCCAGGAAGTCGAGGATATTGAACTGTGGTTTGAGAACGGCAAAGTGGTCAAGGAAGCGGCTACTAAAGGTCAGGAGTTGCTCACTAAGATGCTCGATTCCGATGCGGGGGCTCGATTCTTGGGAGAATGGGGCATTGGCACCAACTATGGCATCCAGCGGTTCACCAAGAATATGCTCTTCGACGAGAAAATGGGCGGCACCATCCATTTAGCCGTCGGGGCCGGGTATCCCGAAACCGGCAGCAAAAATGAATCCGGCATCCACTGGGATATGCTCTGCGACATGCAGAACAGCGAGATCGTGGTGGATGGGGAGGTGTTTTATAAGGATGGGACGTTTGTGATTTAGATGGAGGACGGAGGACCGATCATGTCTCCCGTCCTCCGTCTCCCGTCTTCGGTCTGACAATGAATCGACGGATTTGGGTTCTTCTCTTTTTGATCTGTCTCATTTGGGGAATGGTAAGTTGCGCGCCCGCAGCGATGGAAGAACCCGCAGTAGAAGCCCCCGCGGCTGAAGAGCCAGCCGCCGAAGAAGTTATCGAAACAATTGTCGTCGAGAAGGAAGTTGAAGTCGAGGTCGAAGAACCGGCCGATACCGCACCCACCGCCACCCTGCCCCCGCAACCGACCACCCTGCCCAACACTCCCACCCCCGCTCCCACTCAACCCATCCCAACGCCCACGATTTTCGTCGAATCCCGGATTGTGGAGGTTGAGTGGCCCGAGAGATTGCATTTTGGGGATTCAGATGTGGTCCGATTGGCGCTGATCCCCACAACGGATGGCTATACCATTACGACCGAATTCCCCGATCATAAGACGATCACGCAGGATGTGCCCATCGTCCGCCCAGAAGGGTATGAACTCTATGGGGTCGGTCGGCTTAATGGGGTCGGGTTCACCCTTGCGCCGAATGAAGATCAGGTCCGGGTGCTGCCGGTGGATGAATCGGTGGTCTGGCATTGGTCGCTGACACCCCAGCAGCCCGGCCGCCAGCGGATCACGGTGACACTCCTCATCCGTTGGGAACCGCTGGCCGGTACCACGGGCAAAACTCGCGAAGCAGTGGCTTATTCCAAGGGGCTGGAAATCCAAGTTTCATCATTCTTTGGATTGACTCGCGGCCAGGCGTTGACAACCGGTCTCTTCGGGGCTGTTTTTGGGGGCGGATTGAGCCTGTTCGCCCTGATTTATCGCCCGGTCAGGCAGCCCAAACCGCGCTTCATCACCCGCACCCCCAACCCCCAACTCGAAATCGAATGTCCGGCTGGTGTGCAGCTCCAACCCCAAGACGAAGCATTGCTTCAAGCGCTATTCTCGCGCTATGCCCGGCTGATCATCCAATCGGAATTTCTCTCGGGCTATTCGGGTGCCCGAACCTTCTTGCTGCGTCCCATCCGCTCTGATGGCCGGGCCGATGCCGACACCATTGCCAAACTCGGTGAGCGAGGCTCTATACAGCACGAATTCCAAAATTACCAAACTTTTGTCAAACACACGCTGCCCCCCATTACGGCCCGGATTCAAACCCCGCCGATGTTCATTTCTACCAAGGGGAGAGGGGGAAATGGTGAGGGGCGCGCGGCATTACAATACACCTTCATTGGCGAATCTGGCACCACTCCTACTTCATTGCGGCAATCATTGTTAGCTGATCCCAATCCCGCCCTGCTGACTAAGCTGTTTGAAACATTCGGTCCTAACTGGTGGATGCAGCGTAATCCGTACACATTCCGACTGGCTCAGGAATACGACCGGGTGTTACCGCCCCATTACGTCCTCGAACCAGATTTTGGCGTGGGCCGCGGGGTGGACGGCAATACCCCGCCCGGTGAATTAAACCTGTCTCCCGGGGAACGCGTGACCCTGCGTAATTTCCCGATCCAAGAGCGCCGCGCCGATGGACAGAGTTTCAGCCTAAAAGGAGAACCCGTTCCGGGTCAACCTCGCCTAAGAATCCGTTGGTTGGGTTCTGAACTCCCCAAACGCCCCACCGGTCGGGTAATTGCCACCCGCGCGGACCTGCTCACAACTTATGTGGCTGGTTTTGATTTGTTTGGGCTACCCGATCCCTTGGAAAAACTGCCCAAATTATTAACCGAATCGATCCGCGGTACCCAATCCATCATCCACGGTGATTTGAATCTCGAAAATATCCTGGTCGGCCCTGGTGAATTCGTCTGGCTGATCGACTTTGCCACCACCCGCGAAGGCCACCCCCTCGCCGACTTTGCCCATCTCGAAGCCGAGATTATTGCCCATGTGATTGCGCCGCAGATTACTGATCTAAACGAATTCATTGAAATCCTAAATCCTCCCTCGTCCCTCCCACCTCAACTCGCAACCTTACGTTCCACGCTCCACGCCATCACGGAAAAATGTCTCGCCAACCCCACTCAACCGCGCGAATACTGGCTGGCGCTCTACCTTTCTTGCCTGGGGGCCTTGAAATACCGTAATTTGGATTCCCATCAAAAGCACTGCTTATATTTAACAGCTGCATATCTCGCCGAATCCTTATAGTTATCTACATTTATCCACAGAAAATCGCAACTTATCCCACATAAAACCCACATGAGGGGTGATATCCCCCGTTTATCCCACAAAAACGTCTAAAAGGTCTGATTGGTCTAAATCGTCTAAAGCGTCGTTTAGGAGAACTGCCTATCTTTTGGAGTTGATTCTGGTGGGAAATTAGTTATCCACCGCAGAGCCGCTTAGTTTTATCTTCATTCCACAAATCTCTGCGCCCTTTGCGGCTCTGCGGTATAAATGATAAATAAGACCTTTACGACTAATTAGACTACGCTCTCCTAAACCGCCGATCCTCATCCACCTTGATCAACACAATCGCTGAGACCAGGAACAGGGCGGCGTAAATTCCGAAGATGAGCATGTAGCCTAATCCAGGCGTTTGGGGATATTGGGCGGTGAAATAATCGGCCAGCGGACCACCGATGTAGGCCCCGACGGCTCCGGCCCCGGCTCCAGCCAGGTTAGAGATGCCCAGGAATTTGCCGGCATCCTTCTTGGGGACGATGTCGGTGCCCAAGGCCCAGTTACTGGTGAAGAACATCCCGACGCCCGCACCGACGATGCAGCCGCCAATCATGATAAAGGTCATGTTGGGCGAGAGCAGCAGGATGACAGTACCAACTGCGGCTAGAATGCCGCTCAAGGCGACCAATAATTTGCGCCCAATTTTGTCAGCCAGGAACCCGCTGGGGAGGGCGAAGATCAGGATCAAAACGCCGACAACAAGTTTTAGTCGCGAAGCCGGTCCGGCCGCGGTGTCCCCATCGTATCCCAAACGACCTTGAATGAAATATAAGGCGAAAGTAGACAGATTGCTGGCTCCCACCAAAAATGCCAGCCGGTTGATGACCCACCAAGTGAAAGACGGGTTCTTTTTGGCTTCTTCTCGCCCGATACTGATTTGAATGCTGCCCCACACCCCCAGAATGACGGCGATCGCCATCCCTGTCAGGCCGACTAGCCCCATCACGATTAAATCGGTTGACAAGGTGCCCCCAGCAAAATTCCCAACCCAACCGACAAATTCACCTGATCCCAAAATGACGACCATGAAAACCAATGTCATGGCGACCAGTCGTCCAAACGGAGTCCAATCGAGCGGATCGGGTTTTTCTTCCAGCCGGGTTTCTTTGACGAGCAGGGTAATAACCATTGCGGCCAGCAACAGCCCAATTTGGACTGCGATCCCGCTCCACATCTTTCCGGCGGCGATCATCGGCCCAATGGTGAGCGCAATGATGATCAAGGGAAGCAGTTCCATCACCGCTTTGACGCCGGAGACGCGGCCGTGCTGCTCTTCGGGAACCAGATCGGGGATCAAGCCCTGGGTTGCCCCATGAGCGATATTCGAAGCGACTTGCGAGAATACGACTCCGGCAAACAGAATCCAATAGGTTGGCGACGCGCCGATGGCGATTAGGGCAAATACGTTGAGAATAGTGCCGATCAGGATATAAGGTCGACGTTTACCCCATTTGGCCATGTTGCGGTCTGAGAGCATCCCGGCCAGGGCCTGGACCAGCAAAGCGATCATCAGCGAGTACAGGCGCATGTTGCCATAAAAAGTCCCTTGCTGTTCGGGTCCCACAAAGCGTTGGACCAGCAAGGGCTGGATCAAACCATTGGCCTGCGATACTGCCGTCAGACCAAACCAATAGATGTTAATGGTGAGGTAGTCGTACCAGGAGAAACGCTTCATGGGAGGTCCTTTCGATTTTATGTAAAATCACGCAAAGACGCCAAGTCGCCAAGTTTTTCCTTCATTCAATTTTTACGCCTTAGCGGCTTGGCGTGAGATGACGCTTGAATCAACCTTTATTTTCTGGACTTTTTTTTCGAGTGGCGATCGGAGGCAGCATGAGCAGGAACCCAACTGCAATGACAATCTCGCCGATTAATACCCCGCGATATTGCCACCGTCCAAAACTAGGTGTAAGGGGCCAGGGCTGGCTGCCGATCCCGAAGACGTCGGCCATCCCTGAGGCAACCGCAATCACATAGCCGGTAGCGACCAGCCGTAAACCGATGTCGGCCCCAATCGTTCGTTGGGTGCCAATCCAGAGTGAACTTAAACTGATATACCCCCCCACACAAATGATCGCCAGCCCGATCAGAAAGACTGCGATTTGAACAAACCCAATCACCGGGCTGCGGTCCAGGCCGAATAATTCGGGGGAGGTACCCATGATGAAAACCAGAAAACCGAAGGCGGCAATGATCATACCGCCCAGTGAACGGCGGCTGCCAACACGTTTCTTTTTCTTAGGTTGGGGGGGTTCTTCTGTCATCGGTTTTTCTTACTCCGGCAAGGTTTCAGCTAAAAAATCAATCCAATTGCGGCCCAGAACCGCGGCGATGTCTGCTTGAGTATACCCTTTTTCAGCCAGGAGAGGGCCCAGTTTCTGGAGATCGGCAATCGTATCGATTTCGGCCGGAGTTTGTTGGACTCCAAAACCGCCATCGAAGTCGCTGCCGATGCCAACATGCTTTGCATCTCCGGCAATCTGACAGATATGGTCGATGTGCGCGATCACATGCTGAAGGGTCACTACATGGCGCCCATCGGACGGCTGCCAGCCATTGATCAGGAACCGGTTGAAAGGTACTACCCCGATGATTCCATTCCGCTCGATCAGGTTGGCGATGACCTCATCAGACAAAAACCGGTTGCTCTGGGTGCCTTTGAGTAAGGATTTGGCGTTGGCATGGGAGGCAATAATCCGGCCCTCGTACGAATCCAGGGATTGAAAAACAGCTTTCTCGTCCATGTGGCTGATATCCAGCGAAAATCCAAAGCTGGCCATCGCTTCCAGGAGGGCGTAACCTTCTGAAGTCAGCGGACCGGGTTCGCGCGTCCCCCCGCAGAAGCGGGTTCCCGTCCAGGCGGGTCCAATGATCCGCACCCCGCGGCCCCACCATTCTTCTAATTCGCCGGGGGCGCGCACGCCTTCGGCTCCCTCCATTAACGGGATTAATCCTACCGGCCGGTCGGCGACGATATCCTCACTCTTCCACTTAGATAACACCTCCTGGAGGGTGGGCTGATCCAACACCAGTTGAAATTTATCCGGGTTGTCATCCACCAGACGGTAATAGGCATCGAGTTGGGCGTTGTAGCGGACGTTGGCCTCGTTGGCATCTTCGTAATGTTGGGCATCCCACTCCCCGAGCTTGGCCTTGATGGGGGCCACAAACAAAGTCGCAAAAATTAAGGCTACCTGACCCTTCTGAAAATCAGGCCACCCTAAAAGCGTATCGTCATTTTTGGTTGAGATATCGGTACCGAGTTCCAGTTCGCGCGTTTCCGCGGCTGAACGGGCATAATTGCGGTCAAAAGTCAGGATATTCCAGGCTAAATCTTGGTGTGCGTCGACAATGATCATAGTTGGTTTGTTGGTCGGGATTGATTCTATTATATAAAGTATGCTAGAAAAAGCATCCTGAGTAGCGAAAGCGTATCGAAGGGTGCTTTCTGGGTAACATAAATTATAAGTTGGAACTTACAATGTAGATGTTCAATAATTCAGAATCAGGTGGCAGTCAACTGCCGGCCGACAACCGATTCGAAATCCGGCGGTCAATCTTGCCCATGGGGAAATCGGCTAATTCGGCGGCCGTGACCCAGCGTAGATCGGTGTGTTCGTAGAGGTGGGGTTCGTGGCCATTGAGATCGCATAAAAAGGCATGCAAAGTAACTTTGAAATGGGTATAGGCGTGTTGATAAATTCCAAAGGGTGCGCCGACCTGAATATCAACGCCTAATTCTTCGCAAATTTCGCGCTTTAGGCAGGTGGGGAGGTCTTCGCCGGGTTCTTGTTTGCCGCCGGGAAATTCCCACATCCCGCCGAGAAGACCCGTGGGGGGGCGCTGGACGATCATGATTTTGTCATTTCGTTGGAAAACGGCCGCGGTGACAGTGTGATGGGGAATCTTGGCCTTAGGTTTCTTAACCGGCCGTTCAGGTTGCACGCCTAAGGCTTTTGCTTCACAAATATCAAGCAGGGGGCAGTGATCGCAATCGGGGTTTTTGGGGAGGCAAATCGTTGCCCCTAAATCCATAATGGCCTGGTTATGGTCCCCGGCCTGCCCCGCAGGGAGATTTTCAGCGGCTAAATCCCATAATAACGCTTCTCCCTCTTTTGACCGAGCAGGGATATCCACATTGAAAACCCGCGCCAGCACCCGGCGGATATTGCCGTCGAGCGCGGCTTCATCCTGCCCAAAAGCGATGGAGGCGACCGCCGCGGCGGTATAGCGTCCGATCCCAGGCAGTTTTTGGAGTTTGGCTGCCTCTTTAGGTAGAAACCCAGCATACTCTTCAACGATGACTTGGGCTGCTTTATGCAGATTTCGAGCCCGGCTGTAATAGCCTAATCCCTCCCACAAATTCAGTACATCCTGTTGAGGGGCCATGGCTAAGTCTGATACCGTCGGGAATTTCACCAGCCAGCGCTCAAAATACGGAATCACCGTCTCGACCCGGGTTTGTTGAAGCATGATTTCCGACACCCAGACCGCATAGGGATCGGGATGGCCGCGCCAGGGCAGGGTGCGGCCATGGACGGCGTACCAAGCTAATAGTTTTTTTGCAAAGGGGGTGCGCATAAAGAAAAAGACCAGAGACAGAAAATGGAGATAGATCTCAGAATTCTCTCTATCTCCATGCTCTAATCCCCAGTCTTATTTACATCTGAAAACCGGGCTTCGATTTGACTGTTTTGATGATCAAATTCTCAACATAATCGTGGAGTTTGACCAGCAGTTCATCCCATTCGGCTGATCCCAAAATTTGTGGCAGTGATTCGCTGCCGCGGGCTTCGGCGGAGGCCAAAATTTGGGGTTGATCGCCATACACCGTAACCCAGGCATCCGTCGGTTCCAGACCCAATTGCTGCATCTCTGGGATTAATTCGCGTACCACAAACTCGAAATACTCTTGTTCGCGCCCCGCTAAGATGTCCCAGGTCATCAGCAATTTTACGGTCATTTTTTTCTCCAACTGCAGGTCAATCAAACCGAATTTAGGATGTTTAGTTCTGTGCAGATTTCGGGAAATATATTGGTTTTGAATTCATGTTCAAACCGAAAACTGCTTAGGTGTTGCGGTAAATAATGTTAGATTGAGTTCGTAGGATAAACCGCAACACACTATTTCTTGTAATCGAGGACGACCACCTTGGTGTCGGTGGGGACCCCAGATTTGGTAACTTTCAGCGCTGGGACGGCTTCAACCTCGTTCAATCCCATTTCTTTGAGGAACTTATCCAGCGGATCGAGATCTAATTTGCAATCGGGGGTCGCATAATGCATCGGGATAACGATCCCTGGTTCGAGCAGGCTGACTACTTCAGCCGCTTTGGCCGCATTTAGCCCGTTCCCCGCGCCAACAGGGACCAGGGCGACGTTGACGGTTCCCAAGGCTTCCACCTGCTTCTGAGTGGGAACCCGCCGAATATCACCCAGATGAGCCACGGTCACCCCGCTATAGTCGAAGACACACAAGATATTCCGCTTTTCAGATTTATCGCGCTTCTTGCCGTTGGTTTGGATCGCAGTGATAAACACACCGCCGATCTCAAATTCACCCGGCCCCGTGATTTCCCATGGCTTAGATTTAACCACTCCGATATTGTTATGCCCGGGGGCATCGTGGCTAACAGAAACGATATTGCCACGCAGGCTAAGCGGGCCGTACCCGATTGGGGTATGGTCATAAGGATCCGTAACGACGGTGGCTAAACCGCGTTCAGTAAGCCGAAAACAGGAATGTCCGTACCAAGTAATTTCCATTAACGTGAACTCCTTCTAGACCTTAAACAGATTTCGGAAAGTGTATCGAGTTAGGAAACCGCTCAAACCGAAAACTGCTCAAGCGTGACGGTAAAACACGCTGATTTTATTTTCAAGTACAAACCGTCACGCGCTTAATTATACTTCATCGCAGGGCTGTAAGCCAAATCGGGAAGCTAAATTTCAGGTGAGAAAGTCATCTCTTGGCGTCTCCACCCATAAGTAGCTGGCGGTTTATGTTTTCAACAACTAACCGTCCCAATCATAATCGAGTACAATTCCCATATGACCTCAGTACCATTCCGTTTCCTGGCTTTGGGAGATTCATACACGATTGGCGAAAGCACTCCGCTGTGTGAAAACTGGCCTAACCAACTCGTTGTGGCCTTGCGTCAAACAGGAATTGAGATCTCTCCCCCAACGATCATCGCCGAAACCGGCTGGACCACCCAAGATTTGCTCTTGGCATTGAACAAAGCCAATCTAAAGCATCCGTATAATCTGGTTACCCTGCTCATCGGGGTCAATAATCAATATCGCGGTTGGGGGCTAGCTGAGTATCGGCAAGAATTCCATTTGTTGCTGCGGCAGGCCATCGCTTACGGGGGGAATGACCCTGGCAAAGTCATTGTGATATCGATCCCCGATTGGGGGAAAACCCCCTTTGCCAACGACCGTAATCGCCGCCAAATACGCGCCGAAATCGAAGCCTTCAATGCCATCAATTGCCCGGCCGCCTGGCAGGCTGGAACCCATTACCTCGATGTCACCCCGATTTCGCGCCAGGTGCTGAATGATCCCGACCTGATCGCGGCCGATGATCTCCACCCCTCCCCAAAAATGTATGCTGCCTGGGTGCAATTACTCTTCCCGATTGCATACGCAATATTAACCGCTCAAATTCCAACCCCGCAATTTCCATAATATGACGAATATCTCCCTGGCTTACGCCCAACAACTCGACTCGCTCGATTCCCTGGCTCATTTTCGGGATCGATTTGTCATTACCGATCTCAATACGATCTACTTAGATGGTAATTCTCTTGGCCGCTTGCCGAAATCCACGATTCCACACTTACAAACCGTCGTCGAAGGTCAATGGGGGGATCGTCTGATCCGCAGTTGGAACGAGGGCTGGGTCGCGGCCCCCGACCGTTTGGGGGGGAAAATTGCAAGACTAATTGGTGCCCAACCCAACGAAGTCCTGCTGACCGACTCGACCTCGGCGAATCTATTCAAATTGGCCGTCGCCGCCGTCCGCTCCCGACCCCAGCGGACCAAAATCGTCAGCGACGTCTTCAATTTTCCCTCCGACCTGTATATTTTTCAGGGGATCATCGACTTATTAGGGTCTCGGCATCAACTCGAATTGATCCCGTCGCGCGATAACATCCATATCCACCCTGAAGATGTTACTGCCGCACTAGACGATGATACGGCCCTGCTTAGCCTGACCCATGTGGCCTTCAAAAGCGCCTTCCGTTACGACCTGGCGGCTGTTACCGCACAGGCCCAAGCCAGCGCTGCGGTGACCCTTTGGGATTTATCCCACTCCGTCGGCGCGGTACCGCTCGAACTTAATGCCTGGAATGTTGACCTGGCCATTGGCTGCACGTATAAATATCTTAACGGCGGCCCCGGTTCACCCGCGTTTGTCTATGTTCGCCGGGATTTACAAAAGAAACTCATGCAGCCGATTTGGGGGTGGTTTGCCTCCCAAAAGCCGTTCGATTTTGATCTCGACTTTACCCCCGCTGATGATATTCAGCGCTTCCGGGTTGGAACCGCGCCCATGCTCTCCTTACTGGCCTTGGAACCGGCTGTAGATATTCATCTTGAGGCTGGTATGACTGCCCTTTGGAAAAAATCGGTCGCTCAAACCCAATATCTCCTCGACCTGGCCCGAGCGTGGCTGCTGCCCCTGGGGTTTGATCTCGGCTCACCGGAGAATCCCGATTTACGCGGCTCCCATATTTCTCTGCGTCACCCCGAAGCCTACCGTATCAACCGGGCGCTGATCGATCCGGTTCTCAACGGAGATTCACGAGCAGGACAGGTTGTCCGCGTCATCCCCGATTTCCGCGCGCCCGATAATATCCGTTTAGGGGTTGCCCCACTTTACAATACTTTCACTGAAATTCATCAAGCTCTCGAACGGATCCGGGTTATTGTGGCCGAGCAGATATATAAGCAGTATTCAGAAGAAAGATTGGCGGTAACATAATCGTTGTTGTGAGTTGCGGGTTATGAGTACAATGGTTACTCCAGCAACTCACCGCCCTCACCCCCTCTACCCTCAACCCTTATAAACATCCGTACTGAGATATTTCAGCCCCGAATCAACCATCAGGGTCACAACCGTGGCCTCGGGGCCCAGTTTTCTGGCAATTTCAATCGCCGCCAGAACATTGGCGCCTGATGAAGTTCCGGCGAACAGCCCTTCTTCCTTTGACAGGCGACGGGCCATTGCTTTGGCAGCGGCGGTGTTGATTGGGATGATATCGTCGATCAAAGATGGCTCCCACAGTGGGGGTGTGTAACCAATCCCAACGCCTTCAATTTTATGCGGACCAGGTTGGCCTCCGTTCAACACCGCCGATTCCCCTGGTTCAACCGCGATAATTTGGATATCGGCGCGGAAATCCTTTAATTTCGTAGCGACCCCGCGGGATGAGGCTCCCGTGCCAACCGAATGAACAAACGCATCCACCTGCCGATCGGTTTGAGCCCAAATTTCATCAGCCAGGGGGTAATAACCGGCAATACTATCGACATTGTTGAGTTGATCGGTCCAATAGGTGTTGGGCTGCTGGGCAACTTTTTCGGCCGCAGCGATCATATCTAAGATTAGCTTTTTCGTCGTCAACCCACCCTCGCTGGGAACCAGGGTGAGTTCGGCCCCAAACGCGGTCATTTGATTGAGTTTTTCAGGGCTAAAGGCATCTGACGTGATGATTTTTAGATGATAACCCTGTGCCACACAGACTAAGGCCAATGAAATACCGGTGCTGCCGCCAGTATATTCCACAATTGTGTCCCCCGGTTTCAAGCGGCCATCGGCCTCAGCGCCAGCGATCATGGCTTGCGCCATGCGGTCTTTCATGCTGCCAGTTGGGTTTTCCCACTCGAGCTTGACCAAAATTTTGGCACAGTCGGGCGGCACAACCTTCTGTAGTTGGACCATAGATGTTTTTCCAATGGCCTGGAGTACGTTGCGACCAAGATTCATTATCATTCTCCTAAAAATCTATTTAAGACCATATCCGAAGAGGCATCAACCGACGCTGGATTGAATTCTCGTGAGTCGAAAGCAGTTTTCGGAGAGAATCTTGAAATAGAAATTCAGTTCAAACCGAAAACTGCTCAGGTGTGGCGGTAGATTTTGCCTGTTTTATATAAAAGCACAAACCGCCACACACTTAGTCTGCCAAAATCGATTTCCCAATGGTTGCTGCTAATTCCAAATCTGCGGTTTCCAATACAACCACGACGACTACCGCTTGTTCAAAATCTCCCCCGACAAACCAGGTCAAATCTTCGCCAGGAGGTATGACCGTTGTTTGCCAGGTTGTCGCGGTCGAACTGAGCGGGGCCAGCAGGTTGTGACTCACCTCCGGTGTAAGCAAGGTTGTTTCAGCTTCGAGGGCCGGCAGCAGCAGCCATCCACCGAGTGGATTGGCAACCATTAGGGCAATTTTGGGAGGTGGTTGAACACCACCGTTGGTGAGGGTCGCGGCAGCCAGCGCCATCTCGAGGGGTGCGGCCTCTGCTGGACGGGCCGAATCGACCAGCGGCAGCCGCAAAGCGGGGATTTCTTGCGGGGTGCTGCCTAGCAATAAGTCGGCCAGTTCACCGGTAGAATAGCGCCCCTGGGTCACGCGGTTGATCAGCGGGGCCTGGGGGTCCGTGATCAATGCGTCCCATTTTTTATCTAAGTGATTAGCATCATAAGTGGGGTGGGAGACTAAAGCCAAAATCTCGCCGTTTTTAGCGTTTAGAACGATCAGCGCACCGGCCTGTTCCTGAAGTAATTCATCGGACCGCAGTTGCAGGTCTAGGTCCAGTGTTAACCGAACCTCCAGACCCGGGGGCGGTTGTCCGTAAAGTAAATGGTGCCACCAGATTGTCAGCGCGTCATATCCTTGGGTGCCGCGCAAATAGGCATCTAGGCTGGCCTCCAAACCCGATTGTCCGTAAACTGGATGGTTGTAACCCAATACCGGGCTGAGTGTGGGGACCGTTACCCGCCGAGAATATTCACCTGGTTCACCATTGGTGATCGCTAGTGGGGTGCCATTCCGATCCAGTAGTTCGCCGCGGGCCACAAACCGGTCGGCAATTGATCGGCGCGCGTTGTCCGTTCGGGTCAGCAAGTCTGGGCCGCGCCCAATGGCCCACCAACCGGCGATGAGCGCGGTCGCCCCTAAGGCCAAGAGTAAGAGCGTGGATAAATTTGCGATTGGGCTGAGTGCGAGGCGTGACGGGGGAAGCGGGCTTCTATCTCTTACCACGTGACCCCTGACACTTTCTTCCGCGGATGTGCTGATTTTGAGCAAAATTAACCCAATTACAAAAGAAACCAATAGCGACGATCCCCCATACGATACGAATGGCAAGGTTACCCCGGTGAGGGGCAGCAAGCGCAAGTTGCCACCAATGATTAGGATGCTTTGGGCCGCGAGGAAAGCAGTCAGCCCGGCCGCTAAATAGCGTTGGAAAGGATTTGCCGCATGGAAAGAAATTCGTACCCCGCGTTGGATTAGTAAACCCAACACCGTCAAAAAACCAATTACCCCCAGGAAACCGGTTTCCTCCGCGATCGAAGCGAAAATGAAATCTGAGTGGGCCACCGGCACTAAACCAGGGCTCCCCAAGCCTGGTCCCCGACCAAGCAGACCCCCGTTGGCCACGGAGAGCAGTGACTGAACAATCTGATATGAGCGCCCGGCCGGGTCCAACCAGGGATTGAGCCAGGCATCGACCCGAATCCGGATGACATCAAAGACTACATAGCCCAGCAGACCGGCCCCAGCCAAGGTCCCCGTACTCACCACTGGCACCCACCGCCAGCCCGTCGCTAAATAGACCATAACGGAATACAGGAAGATAAAAATGGAGGCGGTACCTAAATCCCTCTGCACCAGGAGTAGCAGCAAGGCAATCCCCGTCATGAGGATGGTTGGGACTAGAATTTGTAATTGGGGGCCGTGAAATGTGAAACGGAAAGCCTGAGCCCCTGAGCCCCTGCCCCCTAATAGACCCTGCCAGTCTGCAAAATACGCTGCTAGGTAAATCACTAACAGTAGTTTGAGGGGTTCTGAAGGCTGCAAGAAGACGCCGCCGCCTCCTAACCATAGCCGGGGACCAATGCCCATCGGGTTAGTCCCGAAGATCAGGGTCAGCGCCGTCAGGAGCAGGCCGCTGGTCAACCAGAGATATTTATACCGGCGGAGAAAATTCAAATTTGCGGGGAGCCGCAGGCCAAAACCAAACACAGCCAACGCGATTGCCACCCAAATTGTCTGCCGCAAGCCGAATGCGGGGGTCAATCGCCAGATTGCAAGCAGTCCCCAGCCGGTCAGCATGGCAATAAGCGGTAAAAGGTAAGGATCGTGCCTTGGGACGTAATGATCTGCGAAGTATTTGACGATTACAAAGCCCCCCAACCAGACTACGAATCCGATCCAGTGAGAAAAATTATACGTTATCGCCCAAGAGCGATTGCGAGCCGCGGGAGCCAGGGTCAAACTGAGGGCGTAGAGGCCCACAAAGAGGGCTGCGACCCCCAAAAGTCTGATAGGTTGGCGCTGATTATTTCTTGGCAGCTTCAAGGGCGGCCTCATACCGAGAGCGGAGCTCACGATGGATTTCAGCCCGGCGGTGGGTGATAAACCGGGCAATCACCACCGGAATAGTGACTTCGAGAGCAAACCGAACTGCCAACCGGTAGGCATTTTCTTCCGGGGTAATCGAAATAATTGTTCCCATCGGGTTGACCAATTTACCCATCAGCTTCACGGCCAGGCGAACATCATCCCTGACTTTTAGCGGTTCGGTTCCCAAAGTTGGGAGGCGGATCCCAAATCCGGTTAAGGATACATCGAGCATCTCACCGGTGATCGTTTGATCTTCACGGGTAATTTCTAGCGGTATCGGTTCTGGTGGTTCGACGCGCACAATGGTGCGCACCCCGAAACCTCGGTCGGTGTAGGTAAAATTTGAAAGCGTTACTGTTCCGGTTGCGATGTCGAAGGTTACGATCTTGGCCGAAATAGCCAATCCATTTCGTTCTTCCAAAATGGTGGTATTCAGCTCCCATTGCAGACAAATCGCTGAAGGATGATCCACCTTAAATTTCACCTGATCTCCCCCAATTTTGAGCAGGGTGGCCTTGTAAACTAGGGGAATCCCCTTGTAAATGTTTAAAAATTCAAAGGCCTCGGGCACATTAACCAAACTGATAAAGTCCGACCGAATTTGGGCGCTGATTGCCATCACAGTACTCGCTTTCTTATGGAAAAATGCGGCTGATAAATTCAATGATACCTTATTTTGTGGAGATCGATTGAGAAGATTGCGTTACAATTGCGCCGTGATGAGCCCCAACCGCTTGGAACGTTCATTTTTTGACCGGGATACCGTCACGGTCGCGCGCCAATTATTGGGCATGAAGTTGATTAAGCGCGAGGGCTCACGCCGGATTGGGGGGATCATCACCGAAACCGAGGCCTACCGCGGCGAAGAAGATGATGCCTGTCATGCCCGGGCTGGAAGAACCCCGCGCACCCAGGTGATGTACGGGCCCCCAGGGTTCACCTACGTCTATTTCAACTACGGGATTCACTGGCTGCTGAATTTCGTCACCGAAGCCGAGGGGTTTCCAGCCGCCGTACTAATCAGAGGGTTCGAACCCTCCGAAGGTTTAGATATCATTGCTGATCGCCGGGTGGGACGGCCCAAATCGCAATGGACCGATGGTCCCGCCAAACTCTGTCAGGCCCTAAATATCGACCAAAATCACAATAACTTCGACAGTTGTCACCCCGATTCCCCCATCTTCATCGAAATTGGAGCACCAATTCCAGATTCCCGCGTCACCATTGGCCCCAGAGTGGGTTTTAATAAGGTGTTGGAACCCTGGAAAAGCATTCCATGGCGATTTAGAGTGATACCAAAATAATAGCGTCAGACCCCAGCATCCCGCAGATCGGAAGAATGAAGATTGTATCGAAGGGTGCGAGTTTGTAAGATGGCATCCACCCTGCGATACGACCGGAAAAGAACCGGTCGCTCAGGATACTGACCAATTTCAATTAACATTTATGGAGCAATAGATGAGCTATCATTCCATCGTACTTGTCAAACAAGTGCCCGATACCCGTAATGTCACCGGGGAGGTGATGTCGGCGAAGGGCACCATGAACCGCGGGGCGCTGCCGGCGATCTTCAACCCCGAAGATCTCAACGCTCTGGAAATGGCGCTGGAGGTCAAAGAGCGCTACGGCGGGAGTGTGACCGTCTTGACGATGGGTCCACCCAAAGCGGCCGAAATCCTGCGAGAGTCCCTGTATCGGGGCGCCGACCGCGTCATTTTGCTGACCGATCGCAAATTCGCGGGCGCCGATACCCAGGCGACCTCATATACCTTAAAATGCGCCATCGATAAAATTGGCCAATTCGACTTGATTTTTGCCGGTCGCCAGGCCATTGACGGGGATACGGCGCAGGTCGGCCCACAGGTCGCTGAAAAACTTAACCTGCCCCAGATCACCTATGCTGATCAGGTGGTTGAAATTGGCGCCGATGGCATTATCGTCCAACGGGCCTTTGATCTCGGCACTGAACTCGTCAAATGCACCCTACCCTGCCTGCTGACTGTGGTCGGTTCGGCCAACCGGCCCCGTCCGGCCTCCGCTCGCAAACGAATCGAGTACAAACTGGCTGCCATCCCGGCCGAATTTCCCGCCCTACTCGAAAAATGGCCGGAATTCGAGACCGAGGCCGCGCTGGAAGAATACTTAGCATCTCGCGACCTGCAAATTACCGTCTGGACCACCGCTGATTTGGATGTTGCTGAAGCCCAACTCGGGTTGGGGGGCTCCCCAACCCAGGTACACAAGGTCAATTATGTGGTTCTGGAAGCCATGGAGAGCAAGGCAATCGAGCCAACGGCAGCCGGAATTCAGGCCCTCATTGATGAATTAGTCAAAGAGTATGTGGTGGGGTAGAGACGTGCTGCGTGCGACGTACGATGTACTGATCGAACAAGTGTACTTCGCACCCCGCACCCCGCACCCCGCACGTTTTCGGAGAAAACTATGTCGAATAGAAACATCTGGGTTTTTATTGAACAAACCGATGGAGAGATCGCCGAAGTCAGTTTGGAATTATTGGCGAAGGCCGGAGAATTGGCAGAAACGCTGGAGAGCCAGGTTTGGGCTGTGTTATGCGGTAGTGATATTGCCGAGTTGGCCGAAACTGTTATTCACCATGGGGCCGATAAAGTTTTGGTTGCTGATCACCCTGAACTGGAACTGTACCGCACCTTACCCTATAACCGAGTAATTGTAGAATTAATTAAGGCCCACCAACCGTACATCTTCTTATTTGGCGCTTCTCCAGTGGGGCGTGATTTAGCCCCGCGGGTTGCCAGTGCGGCCGAAGCCGGCCTCACTGCCGATTGCACCGACTTGCAAATTGGGGATTATCTCTACCGTAAAGAGAAGAAAGAATATAAAGATTTACTCTACCAAATCCGCCCAGCCTTTGGCGGCAATATCATTGCCACCATTGTCAACCCCAAAACTCGGCCCCAAATGGCGACTGTGCGGGAAGGGGTGATGCAGAGCCAGGCGCCCGATACCAGCCGAACCGGGGAGGTTATCACTGTGGAACCCGAGTTTGAGCCGAGTGATTTTGCCCTCCAAGTTTTGAGCCGCGAGGTCCAGGAGCCGACGGTCAAGCTGAAAGATGCCCCCGTGATTGTCGCCGGTGGTGGCGGGGTGGGTGATTCGGATGAATTCCGGCTGCTCGAAGAATTGGCCCACATCATGGGTGGGGAAGTGGGGGCCTCAAGGGCGGCCGTCGATTCCGGTCTGATTTCGCACGAACATCAAATCGGGCAGACGGGGACCACCGTCCGGCCGCGGTTGTATATCGCCGCCGGGATCTCGGGAGCCATCCAACATCGGGCCGGGATGGATGAAGCCAACAAGATCATCGCCATCAACACTGATCCGGAGGCCCCGATTTTCAGCGTCGCCCACTATAAAATCGTCGGCGATCTCAAAGAAGTCCTGCCCTTGTTGATCCAGGCTTTGCGCGAGAAGGCCAAATAGGCGGAGATAAACATGACCGATAACTTTTTTACCGATAATCTTGATCTTCAATTCCGGCTGAGCCAACTGGATTTGGAGGAAGTGCTGCAACACAAAGAAAACGGCTACGCTCACAATGCCGAACATCCTGCCGCTCCCCGCAATTATGCCGATGCGATGGACAATTATGGCCTGCTCCTGGAAATTTTGGGTGATATTTGTGCCAATATCGTCGCCCCCACCGCACCCGAGGCCGATGAAGCCGGTGCCACCTATGCGGATGGCGAAGTCGAATACGCCACCGTTACCCAAGAGGCCATCGACGCCATTATTCAGGCCGACCTGATGGGCGCCACCCTGCCCTGGCAATATGGCGGTTTGAACCTGCCCGAATCGATCTACCAATTGATGATCGACATGGTCTCCCGCGCCGAAGCCGGGTTGATGACCGTCTTTGGTCTGCAAGAAATCGCCCTCTCGATTAATGAATTTGCCGATGATGAACTTAAGGAGCGGTTTTTACCGCGTTTCGCCCGCGGCGAGGTTACTGGGGCCATGGTCCTGACGGAGCCGGACGCCGGTTCGGATTTAGGTGCGGTCCAGACCCGGGCGACCTATGACGAGGCTGCTGGGCACTGGCGCCTAAATGGCGTCAAGCGGTTCATCACCAACGGCAATGCAACAGTTCAACTCATACTAGCCCGCAGTGAAGCCGGGTCTACTGATGCCCGCGGGCTATCCCTGTTCGCGATTGAGCGCGATGAAACCGTCAAAATTCGCCGGATCGAGAATAAAATGGGCATCCACGCCTCCCCGACCTGTGAAATCCAATACACAGACACCCCCGCCTGGCTGGTCGGCCGGCAGCGTTTTGGGCTGATCCGCTATTCGATGGCCCTGATGAATGGGGCCCGGCTGGCGGTCGGCTCTCAGGCCACCGGGATTGCTGAAGCGGCATATCGCGAGGCTTACAAATATGCCAGCGAACGCATCCAATTCAATCAGCCGATTCTCAATTTGCCCGCGGTCTCCCGGATGTTGCTATCCATGCGGGGGGAGATCGAAGCCGCCCGGGCTCTGATTGCCAGGACGGCCGTCATCGTTGATAAACTCAAGGTGTACGATCATCTCAAAGCGACTCGGGATAAATCTGTCCCAGATTTGCGTAAAAAACAAAAAGAGGCTGCTAACCTGGCCGATGTCTTGACCCCCCTGACCAAGTATTACTGCACCGAAATGGCCAACCGGGTTTGCTACCAGGCCATGCAGGTCCACGGCGGGGTCGGGTACATGCGGGAGTTCAACGTCGAACGGCACTACCGCGATGTCCGGGTGACGAATATCTATGAGGGCACCAGCCAACTACAGATCGTCGCCGCTTTGGGCAAACTACTCGGTCATGCCCTGGATGAGCTCCTGGCTGAATGGGCCGCAATTGATTATGGCGAGGCCTTAGCCGATCTCAAAGAGCAGCTTGAAGATGCCGTCAAGTTGTTTATGCATGCCACCGATAGCCTCAAATCCAAAGACCGCGCGATCATCGATTTTTACGCCGTCGATCTAACCGACATGGCCGCCTATATCGTCAACTCCTGGCTGCTGCTGCAGGATGCCCTGATTTCTGAGCGTAAACGGGATTTGGTTCAGGTTTATGTGGCCGAACACCTCCCCAAAGTCCACGCGGCGGGAGAGGCCATTCTGGCCGCGGATGAAACGCCACTTGAAGCTCGAGAGACGTTATTAGCCGAACAATTCTAAACAATCGAAAAACCACTATGCGTAGGGGCAGGTCTCAGACCTGCCCCTACAACGTTTATAAATGTACATATTAGACCTTTATTGGTAAAATTTGGAAAATTTTATAGAAATTTTCGCAGATGAACGCTGATGGACACCGACAAAACAATCCGCGTTCATCTGTATTTATCTGTAGTTATATAAAACGTCGAAGGAGTAGGAAATGGGATTACTAACGGGAAAAACCGCCCTGATTTTTGGAATTGCGAATAAAAATAGCATTGCCTGGGGCATCGCCAAGGCTTTTCATGACCAGGGCGCCACTTTGGGGTTCAGTTATGCTGGTGAGGTGCTGGAACGTCGGGTTAAACCCCTGGCTGAATCAATCGGGGTTGATTTTGTAGAGCCTTGCGATGTCTCATCTGATGATGATATTGCCATGGTGGTTGAGCAAGCCAAAGCTAAGTTCGGGCAAATTGATATCCTGGTTCACTCGATTGGGTATGCGGGGAAAGATGAACTCCAGGGGCCGTATTACAACACCACGCGGGAGGGTTTCAAGACCGCAATGGATATCAGCGTATTCTCGTTTGTGGCGTTGGCGAAGGCTTTTGCTCCGTTGATGCGCTCCGGCGGCAATATGTTAACCCTGACCTACTACGGCAGTGTCAAAGTCGCGCCCAACTACAATGTCATGGGAGTCGCCAAAGCCGCGTTGGAGGCTTCCACGCGTTACCTGGCCTATGATTTTGGCCCCGAAAATATCCGCGTCAATGCGATTTCGGCCGGTCCGGTTCGTACCCTGGCAGCCGCGGGTGTGGGGGGCTTCAAAAATATGTATAAAATGTT
Organism: uncultured Anaerolineales bacterium; assembly: GCA_964453155.1. Lineage (GTDB taxonomy): Bacteria > Chloroflexota > Anaerolineae > Anaerolineales > UBA11858 > CAYVQU01. Next base: position 43,864 of record CAYVQU010000011.1, read on the forward strand.
CGCCGAGTTTGCTCCCCTCCAACAGGAAATTACTCCCGACGATGTCGGTCAGACTGCGCTCTATCTGTGTTCCGATATGGCTGCTAAGACCACGGGGGAAGTCGTTTACGTCGATTCGGGGTACAATATTATGGGTGTGCCGGCGCCTTGTAAATAAGTATTGGGCGTCGTTTTGGTTCCACCGCAGAGCGGATTGAACCAGAATTCCCACAGAAAATAGCGAATCGACCCCAAAGGACACAAAGAGGCACGAAGGAAAACTTTGTGTTACTTTGTGTCCTTTGGGGTTATCAAATTTGGGAGTATGAATGTTTCGAAAACGAGATGAAGTTCAACCGGCAGTTCAAGCTGCGCCCATTCCAACCACGCGGGTGACCTCGGTATTAGGCCCCGGCATCAGTTGGAGTGGCTCAATCAATGGCAGCGGCGGTGTCCGAGTTGAGGGTGCGTTTGAAGGCGATATCACCTTGCGGGGTATGTTGGTCGTTGGCGAAACTGGCCGGGTGACCTGTGAACACGTGCGGGCCAATGTAGTCATCGTTGCCGGGGGGTTGCAGGGTAATATCACCGCCGAGAAGGTTGAAATCCGCAGTACCGGGCGCGTTTGGGGTGATGTGGTTACGGCCGCGTTCTCGACCGAAGAAGGGGCTTTTCTACGGGGTCAAATCACGATGGAAGATGCGGTGGATGTGGGTCTCCCGACACCGAATGCCCAACCTGAAAACCAACCCGAAGAACCAGCCGAAAGTTGAAAAACGTTGGGATTGCCCTAATTGGACTGATACTCTGCTGGGGGCTGATTGCCTGTCAACCCACCGCGGGGCAACCCCTGGATTTAGCAGAGCATCCCCTCCCGACGTATTTACCCCCGCCGACCGAAACCAATCTACCACCGACCCCGACCCTAGAACTTTCCCCGACCCCCACCCAAACAATAACACCGACCGCAACCAGCACCCCCATAACTTGCTGGGATGAGCCCGGCCAGATTGAGCTGCACCAACTCAACACGATCTGGTTGCCAGATCCCCTTGAGTACCGGGTTTTCCTCCCGCCCTGCTACGAGTTTGAATCTTTTCGGTTATACCCGGTGTTGTACCTGATCCATGGTTATGGCTATGATGGGGATCAATGGATCAAATTGGGCGCGCCGCAGCTGGTTGATCAGCTTGTCGCGGCTGGAGAAATCTCTCCTTTTATCATCGTTATGCCTTATGACGAGGATCATAATGTCCTACCCCCAGAGAATCAATTCGGCGAAGCCCTACATACTGACTTAGTCCGTAAAATTGATGAAGCCTATCGCACTTTGCCAACGCCCAAATATCGCGCCATCGGAGGGCTGTCGCGTGGCGGTAATTGGGCCATTCATATCGGTTTAACGAATTGGGACGTGTTCGGCCAAATAGGGGCCCACAGTGCACCCTTATTTGTTACCGATGGACCCTCTAAAATCGAGAGTTGGTTACAAGAAATCCCCATGGATGAGGCCCCAACGATTTATATGGATATCGGGGCCAGCGATAAATGGGTAGAGCACATTTTCCGGTTTGAAGAACTTATCGATCAATATGATATCCCCCACGAAATTCATCTCTATCCGGGCAGTCACATGGAAGAATACTGGGCCGCTCACACCGAAGATTATCTCCGCTGGTACGCCCAAAATTGGGAACAATGAATAAAGGTCGGGATATTAGCCCGACCTCAATTCATTGATATAATCGAGACATGTCCCTCACTTATGAAGAAGTCCAACACATTGCCAATTTAGCCCGGTTAGAGCTATCAGAAGAAGAACTAAGCCGTTATCAAGAGCAACTTTCGGCCATTCTAGCGTATTTCACCCAACTTCAGGAGTTGGAAACTGAAAATATCAAGCCTACCGCCAGTGGTTTTGATTTAACCAGCACTTTGCGTCCCGATGAATCTTGGTCAGGATTAAGTGTTGACGAATTGATGCAAAACGCGCCTGAGATTAAAGACCAGCAATTCCAGGTGCCGCCGGTGTTTGATCATGACTGAATTGGTGGCGAAATCTCTCCCTGAAATCCATCAGGGGCTGCAGCAAGGTGCTTTTTCAGCGGTGGAGATCACCCAGGCGTATCTTGACCGGATTGAAAAACTTGAACCGGAGCTTAAGACCTTTATCACCCTGACGCCCGATTTGGCTTTAGCACAGGCCGCGCGCGCGGATGAGCGCCGGGCTCGAAACCGAAACAATGGGGATGAGACGGATGCATTACCCTTATTGGGGATCCCCATCGCAATTAAAGACGTGCTGGCGACTCAGGGTATCCGCACCACCGCAGGTTCTCAGATATTGGAGACCTTCGTTCCGCCCTATGATGCCACTGCGGTGGAACGCTTGCGTTCGGCCGGGATGGTCTTCTTGGGAAAAACCAACACCGACGAATTTGCTATGGGTTCCTCAACGGAAAATTCGGGCTATCAGGTTACGCGGAACCCTTGGAACTTTGAGCGGGTTCCCGGGGGCTCAAGTGGGGGGAGTGCGGCGGCGGTTGCTGCCCAATTGGCTCCCGTTGCTTTGGGAACCGATACTGGCGGCAGCGTTCGCCAACCCGCTTCGTTTTGCGGCGTGACGGGCTTGAAGCCCACCTATGGCCGGGTTTCGCGTTATGGTTTGATTGCTTATGGGTCTTCGTTAGATTCGGTCGGGGTTTTAGGTCGGGAAGCAGGGGATGTCGCCGCGATATTCCAGATGATGGCCGGTCATGATCCCTTGGATGCGACCAGTGCCACTGTTCCGGTGGGGGAATACCAATTTGGGAACCCGGAAGGGCATATTCCAGCTCTGAAAAACTTACGGGTGGGCGTTCCCGCCGAATATTTTGGTGCCGGGATTCAGCCTGAAGTAGATGCGGCCGTTCAAACCGCGATCCAAACCCTGGAATCGCTGGGGGCTGAGATCAGCGCGATCAATTTACCCCACACGCAATACGCGGTGCCGGTCTACTATTTAATCGCCCCGGCCGAAGCTTCAGCCAATCTGGCTCGGTTTGATGGCGTTCGTTATGGGCCCCGAGCGGAGGCTGACGTCATGTGGGATGTTTTCCGTAAAACCCGGGGAGAACGGTTTGGACGGGAAGTCAAACGCCGGATCATGTTGGGAACCTATGCCCTCTCTGCCGGTTATTATGACGCCTTTTACGGCAAAGCTCAAAAAGTTCGGACGCTCATCCGCCAAGATTTTGAGCAGGCCTTTAAAACTGTGGATGTCATCGCCGCCCCGGTCGCCCCGACGACGGCGTTTAAAATCGGGGATCATTCTGGCGATCCCTTGGCGATGTATTTGGAGGATATTTTCACCCTCCCGGCGAATCTGGCCGGGGTGCCGGGCATATCTTTCCCGGTGGGCTTCGATCAGCAGAATTTGCCGATTGGGATGCAGTTGATGGGCGCCCATTTTCAAGAGTGGCCTTTGCTACAGGTGACACAGGCCTATCAACAAGTCACCGACTGGCATCAACGGCGGCCCATTGAATAGGTCTGCGTATCGGAAAACCTTTTTGATTTTATTCCTAAGACCAAACCGCTACACACTGGTGAACTGATATATGTTTAGGCGCAAAAAAAGTGGTACAGGACCTTTACGAGCTACCGATGAGACCTCACAACTTTATCGGATCTTAGCCCGCGCCAATCAGATTGCCAGTAACACCGAATTGGATGATCTCCTTGATCAAATGCTTGATCTCATCATTCTAATTTGCGGGGCAAAAGCGGGGACATTGTATCTTCTAGATCAAAATACCGATGAACTGATATTTACTGTCGTCAAGGGTGATGAGCAGGCCAAAAATCGTCTGGTTGGGCAGCGGATTGACAGCCATACCGGGATTGTGGGCGCGACGATTCATCAGGCAGCTCCTCTGGTCATTGCCGATTTATCACAAGACCCCCGGTGGTATCGGCCGTTGGGTGACGATCATCACCTTGTATTGAAAAATGCAATTTCGATCCCCTTGTTGTTGCGGGGGAGGGCCATTGGGGTGGTTCAGGTCTTCAACTATACCCACGAACCGTTGCAATTGGCCCAATTTCTGGGAAATCGGATGGCCTCTGAAATCGAGAAAGCCCAACTGCTGCAAGCCAGCGAGCGACGCGGCGAGCGGTTGGAAGTTTTGGTTTCGATTATTAATGAAATTAGCTCGACTCTCGATCGGGATGAGATTCTCAATGCGATCATCGAAAAAGCGCGCGATTTGCTCAACGCCGAGGCCAGCTCACTTTTTCTGATTGATCCAAATACAAACGATTTAATCCTACATATCGCCCGAGACTTACACCAGACTCAACTTCCCCCCATTCGAATTCCGGCCGGACAGGGTATCATCGGCTATGTGGTCAAAACCGGTGAGACTGTTTTGGTCAATGATGCTGAAGCCGATGAACGCCACTATGGCTTTGTTGATGATATTAGCGGGATCAACACGCGCACGATATTGGCTGTGCCACTTTCTGCCCAAACAGTGGTCCTCGGGCAGGACCGAGGCGCGACGGATTCGCAGATTATTGGCGGGTTGGAAGCTATCAACAAGATCGGTGGGAACTTCACCGAACAAGATGCCCAGATGATGCGGGCTTTAGCCGAACAGGCCGCGACAGTTCTGCATATCGCTAACCTGTATGCCGATGCCAATGAACTCTTCTTCGATACGGTCAGTGCAATGGTGGCTGCTATCGATGCCAAAGATCCCTATACCGAAGGGCATTCGCACCGCGTCAGCGAGTTTTCGATAGAAATCGCCCGGGAACTTGGTCTGCCGCAGGAGGATGTCCATCATGTTCGCATCGGCAGCCTGCTTCACGACATTGGCAAAATCGGGATCCCGGATGCAATTTTGATCAAACCCGGGCGGCTGACCGAGGCCGAATTCGAAGTAATGAAGCAGCATCCAGCGATTGGGGCCAAGATCATGAGCAAAGTTCGTATGCTGCAGAAAGAAATCCCAGCTATTGAGCAACATCATGAGCGAATTGATGGCAAGGGTTACCCCAATGGGCTGGTGGAGGATAATATTTCGCTTTTCGGGCGGATTGTGGCGGTTGCCGATGTTTTTGATGCAATTACGTCTGACCGGCCCTATCGCCAGGCCATCAGTGCGGAGGAAGCCCTCGATATTCTTCACAGCGAAATTGGCAGCCATCTCGATAAGACGTGTGTGGCCGGGTTAACCACAGCCTATCTCGAGGGGCGGATTCGCACCCAAAAAGAGCGAGATATCATCAAGCAAAAAAAGAGTCGGCGCTATTAAGTGCGGGTCGGTTTGGGTTCTAAAATAAAACTGGCAAAATTTACCGCCACGCCGGAGTAGTTTTCGGTTTGAATGGGCTTTCCATTCCAAAATTCTTTCCGAAAACCACTTGACAGGGGGAATTTGGATTGCCGCGCAAGGTTGAAGAATAGTGAGCAGCCTAGACCCCAGGGGTTTTCAAAATCAGCATTACACCCCCAAACTGCGATACTATTGACGATCCCGATTGAAGAACATTCCTTGGAAACCCCTGGGGTCTCCGACTTTGCGCGGTAATATTTGACCTGCCAGGGGTCCAAAACCTGGCAGGTCTTCTCGTCAATTGGACACTGAACGTCTCCGAAGCCAGCGGCGTAACCCGGCCCCCAAGAGAATAAACGGTCCCCCAACAACACCCACCCAAATCAGAATATCCAATAAAAATCCCAAAATTCCGGCGAGCACGTTCCAGGCTTTGGCCAAAGTTTGCAGCGGTCGCCAATCGGGTAGTGTCAGGGCGGGAAAAACCGATGCCTTGGGGTGTAAATTTATGGTGATGTACGCGTATGGGGGCGATTGTTCGGGGAGACTTTCTGGCTGGATATCCCCCGTTATATATTCTGATTTCAAATCGCCCAAAGCTAAAATATTGCGGTGTACGGCCTCGAAATAGATCTGGGGAACAGCGATTGTCATGGTGGTAAATTTATCATTGTTCTGCAGCCAGGCTTGGGAGCGGGTCACATACCCGCCATATTCGAAAACCAGGTTATGCACCTTGTCCACAGTTTTATCCACATTTGAGACGGCCAGATCAATAGTAGCGGTATTTACAATCACTTTATCAGGTGAAAGGGGATGAACCGCGATTTGCTTTTCAGCCGGGTAGGCCGCAATGCGTTGGGGTTCTTCGGCAGTGGGAGAGCAGGCGGTGAGCAGGATAAGGAGAAGAAATAAGATTTTTTTGAACATGGGTATTTCCTTACGCCGACCCCAGGAGTTTTCGGAAGCAACATTACAAACTCAAGATGTTTGTTGTTGATAGATTTCGATCACTGAACATTCCTTGGAAACCCCTGGGGTCTATGTGGTTATTTATTCATCTTTGGGCGTTGGCGGGTCATATTTGGTGTTGATGGCTCGCATGCCTCGGCGGACGGCCCAAATGATCAGCCCGATGAAAATTCCGATGGGAGCGAGTACCACGAAGAACCAAATCAGGATATCCACGGTGTCTTGGGTGACATTGACGATGACCTCGGAGGCGTCTTCAAAGGTGTCTTGGGCGTTCCAACCGGGAACCGGGGTTGGGGTCAAAGTGGGGACTGGTGTGGCGGTGGGGGTGGGGGTCATGGTGGGGGTCGGCGTGGGGTATTGGGGCACCAGGTTGACGGTGATCGTCGAGTAAGCCGACCGGCCTTCGTAGTAGCGCATCTGCCCTTTGACCTGCTCGATTTGGGCTTCTAATTCCGAGAGTTTGGCGCTGATGGTTAGCGTTTCATCAATCGTCTCGGCTTCTGACAAGAAAACTCGAATCCGGTCCGCGGTGGCTTCCAGATTGGTCAGTTTCGATTGCAAATCAACATATTCATTGCTGACATCCTGGCCGGCGGCGGTTTCTGAGATGACGCGTAACCCCAAATCGCGCAGTTGGTTGACCACGGTTTCAAAGGCTTGGGATGGGATTCCCAAACGGACTGTGGCATGTTTGAACCCGTCGACATACCAGGATTGGGTGCTGATGATATAGCCGTCGTAATCGGCGGTTAATTGATTGACCTGGGCAATAGCGACATCGGTGTTTTGCACCAAAACTTCTAGTTCGGCATCTTTGATGACCATTTTTTTGCCGACCGGGGCAAAAGCCAACTGATCGGTTGAACCGGGGTCATCTGGGTTGGGGGCTTCTTCAGATGGGCCATTTTCAGGGGGTGGGGCTTCCTGTTGCGGTGCGGGTTGATCCGCGACCACCTCAGCCGCAGCTTCCATCTCTACCATAACTTCTTCGATAACCGGCGTGGCCGCCGCGGCACAGGCGGTCATCAGGACGGCGAGTAAGATAAAAGTGATAACAATGGTTTTGGTTTTCATGGAACGCTCCTCTAAATCTAAAAAGAATACTTGGCTCAAGGATAGTGTTCCGGGTTCAATTTTGCTTGATGGATGTTTGACAAGCTGCTGATAATCCCCTGACAGCGTTGACAAAGTTGAAGGTTACCGCTTCACATGATAAGATGTCAGACATGAGTAGATGTATCAAAAAATATAAAAGCGGACGCAGATTTGCGCAGAAAACGCAGATTTATTTGGGGTTACTGGCCGGAATATTAATCTTTACGGCATGTAACCCAAATTCACCCCAAATTGCAACTGCCAGTCCGACGACTACCCAGCAGGTTGCCACACCGGTAATTCCTACTGTAACTACCGAACCCACATCACCGACACTAACCGCAATTTCCCCTTCGGTAACCCCCACCCTTCCCCCCCAAACCACAACTCTCGACCTCGAAACGACCTACACCATCTCAGCAACCCTCGACTTTGGCTGGCGCTTTCTCGAAGTCACCCAACACATCGCCTACCCTAACACCTCGTCTGAAACGATCACCGACCTGACCCTAGTGATCCAATCCAATTGGCGTTCGGGTGCATTTAAGCTGCGGGAATTAACCCTCAACGCCCAACCCATCACCACTTACACCCTGGAAACGATTAAACTCAACGCCCAGCTTCCCGAATCCCTGCCCCCTGGTGAGTATCTCAATATCGGCCTCTCCTACGAAATCGCCATTCCCCCCATCCTGACATCTGAAGACTTTGGCCCCAACCCCTTCGGCTACACCATCCGCCAGATGAACCTGACCGATTGGTACCCGTTTGTGCCCCCTTACAATGCGGGGGAGGGCTGGCTGGTTCACAACCCCTGGTTTTATGGCGAGCACCTGGTATATCCGGCTGCCGATTTTGAGGTGACGCTGGAATTAATCAATGCTCCTGACGGGACCGTGATTGCCGCCAGTGCCTTAAACCAGGGCGAAGGTCCGATTCACCGTTATCGAATTCAGCAAGCCCGGAATTTTGTGGTTTCCATCAGTCCAGAGTATCAAATCCGGCGCGAACGGGTCGGTGAAACCCTGGTTTTAGGGTATTCCTATGCCATTGATGATTATCCCGCCCTGGGAGCCTTCAACGCCACCGTGGCCGCATTAAAAGTTTTCAATAAATACTTTGGCCCATACCCCTACGAATCCTTATCCGTCATCGAAGCCGATTTCAACCACGGCATGGAGTACACTGGGCTGTTTTATCTCAGCAAGGCATTTTATAACCAATACAATGGTGAGGCGGGCAATTTTCTCGTGACCATCGCGGCCCACGAGACCGCCCATCAGTGGTGGTACGGGTTGGTCGGCAACGATCAGGCCCTGGAACCCTGGCTGGATGAGGCCCTTTGCACCTATAGCGAAAAACTCTTCTATGAAAAGGTCTACCCCGATGACTTAAAATGGTGGTGGGATGTGCGGGTCAATTACTACCAGCCCACCGGTTTCATCGACAAAACCATCTACGACACCCCCGGTTACCTGCCTTATCGCGACGCGGTCTATCTCAACGGGGGCAAATTCTTCCACCACCTCCGTAAACTGATCGGAGATGAAGCTTTTTTCGCCTTTTTGCAGGATTTTGCCCAGCAATCACACGGGAAAATTGCGACAACAGATGATTTTTTTGCGCTGCTAGCCGCGCATACGGATGAAGATTTTGAACCGCTGGTGGCTGAGTATTTTCAGAAGCCGGTGCAGGGGAAGTAACCAGAGAAGCGTTTAGCAAGAACAGGCCAAAACTCACTCGTAAAAGTGACAAAAATGGGGCTATAATCGTTAAGTAAGCGCTTACACCTGTTGCCCAATATCAATTCGGTTTTCATACCAGAGAATTTTGGCCGGGTCAAAAACAAGTGTTTCGCAATCTTAGCCCACCCGGATATGAAGTGTCCGGGCTAAAATATTACACCGGATCAATCCGGTTAGGTGCTGCGCTATAAGCCTGATTCATCGGGCGTAGTTTGTAGCGGGAGAATTTCATCCCCAGGCGGGGCTGAACGGGTAGTTTTGTAGCACAAACAAGTAGAGGAGGCTCAACTATGACCCAGAAACAATTAGCAACTCAAATTTGGCCGTTTCGGGAGGATTTTGGGAAGGATATGCCTGCAACGCTGGCGAAGCTAGCCGAAATGGGCTTTGCCGGGGTGGAGCTTTGCCGTTGGTTTACCTGGACCGATATGTTTGATAAATGGTCCCTGGATGAATTGAAAACGGCCAGCGAACAGGCCGGGATCAACCTGCTCAGCACTCACATGCCTTCATATATGCTGGAGACCGACCGCCTGGTTGAGCTGACCGAGTTTTGCGACGCTATCGGGATGAAATATGCCTTGGTGGCCTCCCTGCCCGCCGAACAGATGGCAACCAAGGCGATCCTTACGGGGATGGCTGAGACTTTCCAGGCCGCGGCAGTCAGCCTTAAATCCACCGGGATTCGTGTGGGATTCCACGCCCACGGACCGGATTTCAAACCTGTTGAAGGCGCGATCCCTTGGGAAATCTTGTTTGATAATACTTCTGATGATTTCATTATGCAAATGGATATTGGCAACTGTCTCAGCGGCGGCGGCGATCCCATCCACTATCTTAAAAAATATCCCGGCCGGGCCACCTTAGTCCACATTAAAGAGTTCGGAGCCGGGAAACCGGCCGAGGCCATCGGCGACGGGGTGGTGGACTGGAACGAAGTCTACACCGTCTGCGAAGATCTGCACCAACCCGAATGGTACATCTTGGAGCAAGAAGAAAAGGAATTCAACCCCTGGACCAGCGCCGAAAAAAGCTTGAAATATTTACGGTCTGCAGGATGGTAAATGAAACCGCAGATGAACATAGATGAACGCCGGCGCTTTTATTTGTGTTCATCTACGTGAATCTGTGGTTCCAAAACGGAGAATTAAATGACTGACAAAGTACGTATCGGTTGCATCGGGGTGGGGCAGATTGGCAAGCATCACCTCGATAACTACGCCCAAATTGAAAACGCCGAATTGGTGGCGATCGCCGACATTAACGAAACCGAACTGGCCGCGGTGAGTGCCAAATACAGGATTGAGCACACCTATACCGACTTCCGCAAAATGCTGGAACGAGACGATATTGATGCCGTTGATGTCTGCCTGCACAACAATTTGCACATGCCGGTGACGGTTGCCGCCCTAGAAGCCGGGAAGAACGTTTATTGTGAGAAACCGATGGCGGGTTCGTACATCGATGCTGAAGCGATGTATAAAAAGGCCCAAGAATTGGGTTTGAAGATTGCCATCCAGGCCCGGCTGCTGTTCGAAACCGAGACCAAAGCGGCCCGCTACCTAATTGATAAGGGATTGCTGGGCAAGCGCTATCACGCCCGGTCATATGGGTTCCGCCGTCGCGGTCGGCCCTATGTGGATGGCTATGGTACTCCCACGTTCGTTCAGAAAGAAGTCGCTTCGGGGGGCGCCCTCTACGATATGGGTGTTTACAACATCATCCAGATGTTGTATTTGCTCGATAACCCCCAGCCGCTCCGGATTTCGGGTCAGGTTTACCAGGAAACCGCGGTTGATCCCCGGCGGCAAGAAATCAGCGGTTATAACGTCGAAGAATTAGGGATGGGTTTTGTCCGCTTGGACGGGGATGTGATTTTGGATATTATCGAATCTTGGGCCATTCATTTAGACAACTTCCCCGGCTCATATGTGGTTGGCAGCCAAGGTGGGATTCGACTCAACCCCTTTGGGTATTTCCATTCGGTGGGCGATATCTCATTCGACAGCACCGCCAACCTGGGTGAGTTCGATTACCGGATGCACAATGTCCACGAGCAGGGTGATATCTATGATAGCCCGCAAGAGCATTGGGTCGCCGCGCTGCAGGGCCGGGTCGATCTGCTCCCCTCAGCCGAACTGGCCCTCAATACCATGCTGATCTCCGAAGGAATTTATCTTTCCAGTAAATTGGGTCGCGAAGTGACCGCTGAAGAGGTCCGGGCGGAGTCTAAGTCATCGGCTATTTCGGTGTAAGTATCCATATAATAGTTCAACCTAGAGTCGGTTGAGCCAGTCAAAAGCAGCAGTGAAATTCATCTGGCTCAATCGGCGCCGTTTTTTTATAAAATTTTCGGGATGGTTCAGAAATAAGTAGACAAATAAGTGTCAAAAAGGACATTAACAA
>CAYVQU010000012.1:0-53899 GCA_964453155.1 uncultured Anaerolineales bacterium
GTATTCATCCTGTTAATGTGCATCTTTCGTCGCCATAAGTGGCGATAGTATTAATCAAGAAACTACAATAAATTACAGCTTAGATGATAACGCAAAAACGCCTCCCTGGAAGAGAGGCGCTGAAATTCAGTCAGGGTTCTTCATCTTCCAGTTTTTGAACAGCCACAAGGGCGGTCACTACTGCCGGAATTGGCACCATGTTTAGCCGTTTGCTGATAGTAATTAACTGTTAGCAGTGCTAACGACTATCCACTATTGGCTGCCAACTAACTGGTTGCCGAGGTTTCACAGGGCCGGTCCCTCCACCTCTCTGGATGAGTTATTTAGTTGTAGTGCTGAGTTTACCACTCCAAAGTCCGGGTGTCAAATTTGGATAATTTTTATCAGGATAGGGCTTTATCAAAAAATTGGATTATGCGCGCCGGATATTCCTGGGGTTCGACATACAGGCCCGCGGCATGCCGGGCATGTTCGATTTCCCATAATTTTTTAGGGTTGGCGGCCCGTTCATAAAACAGGCGATTAAAATACCGTTCTGCCCGAGTCCCAGTTGAGATGAGTAGCAAGGGACGCGGTGCAATTCGACGGATGAGATTCATAACCCCAACGGTTTCAATTTCGTTGCGCATGAAATCCCCCAGCCAATACAGCATCCAATTGAGGGGATAGTTGATCCACCGTCTTAGCGTCGTTGGCCGACCGCCATGATCAGCCAAAATCGCCGGGCCGAGCCCATCTAAAATAATCGCTCGAATTGCGTGAGTTCGCACTGCCGCGCGCAAAACGGCTTGCGCGCCGATAGAAATTCCCAAGGCTCCAATTTTATCGTTATCAACATCAGGCCGGGTCATCAAATAATCCAAGCCACCTAAAACATCCAAAGATTCCATAACCCCAAAGGTGCAGATATCGCCACCGCTCTCACCATGCGCCCTTAAATCGAGCATCAAAATGCCATATTCCGCGGTTTTGAACGGAACAGCATGTTCAAGGAGCGCGGCTTTTGAAGCGCCCAGGCCATGGACCAAAATCACAGCTTTGCCATTGGTCCCCGGCGAATACCACCCGGTGAGGGCAATCCCATCCCGGCTTTCAAATTTTACAACCTCATACTGCACATATTTACGCACATATTTTTGATTGAAAATCCAAACCCGGCGCGGATGAACTGTCCAAAACGTCCGCCAGATTAGGAATTGTAGAAAAATAGCCGGAATAAACCATATCAATTTAAAAACCGTATTTGGTGTCAGAGCCGAGGCCGCAAATAATAGCAAAGTGCTCGACCAGGCAACAAAACGATTGCGGTGAAACAACCAACTATGTTGATTGAAACGCATAATTTCTCCTGCAAAAAGTTCTCTGTTGAAATCTCTATGATATATACTGCTGACAATGCCATCTGGTTGAGTTATTGTTGACCAATTTTGATGATATTCATCCAAGCAAAAGGTGATCTTCGTTCAATGGTCGCTTGCTATAATATGGGTGACCGCCCACCCATATTAAGGATTAGTAGTTATGCCCCGGTTAGCAACTGCGACCAAAACAGAAACCCAATCCCAGACTCGGAAAAAATTATTGGCCGCCGCGGCCCAAGAATTTGCCACCAAGGGCTTCGTCGGCGCCAACATCAATCAAATATCCCAGGCTGCCGGGTTCGCCAAAGGGACGATTTACAATTATTTCCCGAGCAAACGTGACCTGATGCTGGCTCTCCTTGAAGAAATCGGCACCCAGCACAGCCAATTTATTATTTCCCAGGTTGGACCCCAGGATTCATCCGTCGAGCGGGTCAAACAATTCTTTACAGCCGGTTTCCATTTCGTAGAGCAATTTCCGGCCCAGGCACAGGTCGCGATCAACGCAGTTTTTGGGTTTGATGCCGAATTCAAGGAACACACGTACACCGCCTATCAGGATCTATTCGAACTCTTGATCACCGATATCATCGGCTATGGCATCGAACGCCAAGAATTCAAACCCCACGATCCAAACGCAACCACAGCTTTGTTAATGAGCATTTACCTAGGCGGCAGTTCACTCTTGGGTCCGGATGGCCGCATCTGGTTTGATACTGAAAACATTTTGAAATTTGTCCTGAACGGAATCCAAAACCGGGAAAATTTCCCCCATACCGAGAAATCCAATGACTGAAATCATCACCTATTCCCTGCGCAATGAACACCAGCGCTCCGATCAATACTATCGCGATATCGCGACCTTCACCACTGAAGTCTTAAGCCACATTCATAACCAGGCGGCGCCCCTCACCGAAAATTTCGGTGCCTATTTACAAGAAAATCAACTCGAATCTGTTCGCACCGCGGATGAATATGCCTTTGAACTCCTGATGCTGGGCGTTTTTTGGCGCGTTCACTTACCGGCAGCCCAACGTTTATCCGGCCTACCCCAACGCATCCTGGCTAATTTGGGCCGCTGGCGGAAACAGTCTGACTTTTTCAAACCGACGATAGATTTTCTCAGAGGAATTTTAGGAACGATTTATCTGACACCTAAAAAATCCAACGCTAAAATTGATTCGAACCCTACCAGCCAGAATTTGACTCAGCTTTTAGGCTGGCTGGCCGCGGTTGGAGATTTCCCCGAAGAGTTAGCCCGACTACAACCTTGGGCCGCCTACTTTGAAACGCTGCCTGACCAAGAGAGAGTCGTGGCCTTACAAACAACAATATCATTGGCGGTCTGGTTTGAGAAACGTTCCCGAGAAGTTTTAGGCGCCTACACCCCCAATGTCGAAGCCTTTATATCCCAAGAAAACCCCTTCTTCCGCTGGCGCGAAGATGTGATCTTTTGTGCCCGGCAACGGGTGGAATATCATCTCTTTATGATTGGCACCGAAATCCTAAACCGCTCCTTCCGCACCGAATTCCTGGCCACCGACCGCAAAGTCGTCATTCTGCCCCCTTGCATGAAGGCCAAACTGGAAGCGGGCTGTGAAGCCGTTGAAACCCCTCTCGGTGAACATTGCATGGCCTGTACCCCCAGTTGCCGGGTCCATCAATTGACCAAACTCGGTGAGAAACATGGCTTTAAGGTTCTGGTAATGCCTCATGAACTCGATGTCTTTTCGGGGAACGGTATGCCGACTGCCCCGGTCGGTCAGATCGGTGTTTTGGGGGTTTCGTGCCCGTTGACCAATGCGGCCGGGGGCTGGGAGATGAAAAAAATTGGTACGCCAGCCCAAGGCATCTTGCTCGATTATTGCGGCTGCCCCTGGCATTGGCACGCAGACGGAATCCCCACCGATATTAATTTCAACCAGGTTTTAGAAATTCTGGAGATTGAAACCGGCTGAAAACGTCTGCAACGGTCTGAAATTCAAACAGGGTAACCGAGTTTATCCCAGCTACCCTGTTTCCTGATTTCAGATTGCCTGATCCTTACTTATGCAAATTCTGCGCCGCCAGGAAGGATAACCCCTTCTCCGTCAACATCCAGGCGGAGGAATTGCAGGCGTCAACTTTATCGAGGAAGTTCTGCTCCATGGCGGCCCAATCACCCGTCTCAATGACTTCGCTTTTATCCCGGAAATAGTCGAGAATATCGGAGGGATGCTCACGATTCGAATCGGTATCGGGCAAGCCCCCCTCGTGCTTGGCCGAAATATTGGGGACGTGATCGGCTAGAGCCACCAATTCTTCTCGGCGGTCATAAGGTTGCCGGACGATGGATTTCCAGGTCTCGGTGATGTGGTGCTCAAAGCGGACCACATCTTCAAAGCCCAATGCTTTGCGGAATTGGGAAGTGATCTCGATGCTGGCGTTGTTGACCGAGTTCGACCAATTGAACCCGATCAGGGGGCTGGTGCCGTCATCGCGGCTAAAGAGTTGGGCCCCGATCAGAGTCCAAAACGCGGCGTAAGGGTTGTCGTTGCCCATAAAGACCGAAATCTTGAAATTAATGTCCACGCCCAAGCGATAGAGTAGATAGCCCACTAAAACCGTGCCAGGGTTGATATTAAGCACTTCTCGCAGGCCAAACTCGGTATAGTAGTACAGGAATTCGTCCAGCCATTTCAACGCATGGGTGTTCGGCTGCCCGACCCCCCCGAAATAGCCCGTGATTGTTTCCGGGCCGCCGAGGTGGATGTTGGAACCATCCGTCCCTTTGGTGTCGAGGGTTTCCACGAAAGAGCAGCCCATGATGTCGAGGGCCGCAATAATCGCAGGCAAATCCCCATCTTCTTCCGATTCTTTCATCTTGCGGACCGCGATGAAGCGCCCGGGGATCAGGTTCCGGTCTTTGATCGCCCGTTCGGCCATCACTTTGACCCAGGGAAAATATTGCAAAGCCGAAACTTCCAACGTGACCGCAAAATCATCCTTGAAGGTCATCCCCGCGGCTTTATCACCCAAAACCTTCTGCCGATAATCGGTCACCGTGGTGAAGGCCCCCGCGTCCCGCTGTTCCATCAGCCAATGGAGATCGGCCAAATGATCGGGATTGATCTCTTCAACTTTCTTGAGTAAATTTTCCAGTTTCCGCGCCTCTTTGTGTTTGGCGTTGATCTCCTCCGGCGTGCCATATTTGGCGACGACCGCCAACAAATCACTGACCACATTCTGATTTGGGTCCAGCAAAACATCATTGATCGCAGTCAGGCGGTCGGTGGGGATTACTAATCGTTCGCGTAGGTTGGTCATATCATCTCCTAAAATCATTTAGGGGCACAGCATGCTGTGCCCCTACGGAATCGGATTAATTTAACAAGCCTAACAATTCTTCAAACTCATCATCCTTAATCGTGAACCAGTTCTCCGGTTGTGGGAAGGTCTTATCTTTGACTTCGGTGTTATAGCCCGTCAGTCCCGCCAGGATCACTTCACCCGCATTGCCATAGACTTTGGCCATTTTGGGTTTGAATTTGGGATACAGCCCAAACATATCGTGATAAATCAGGAGTTGGCCGTGGGCATCGGGACCGGAACCCAAGCTCATGATGATGCAGTCTTCGGCCCGTTCGGTGATGATTTGGCAGACCCGATCAGGGACCATTTCAAGCAGGATGGCGAAGGCTCCAGCTTGCTCAAGCGCTTTGGCGTCATCAATGATTTTTTTGGCTTGCATGGCACCCCGTCCTTGAACTCGGAAACCGCCGAGAGCGGCTACACTTTGGGGAGTTAATCCCAGATGCCCCACGACTGGAATCCCCGCTGCGCGCACACCGGCAATCCGGTCGGCCATTTCGGCTCCACCTTCGAGTTTGATGGCATCACAACTGGCTTCGGCCATAAAGCGTCCGGCATTGCGAATGGCATCTTCCACACTGGGCTGGTAGGTCATGTAGGGCATGTCGCCGACCAGGAACACACTCGGCGCACCCCGACGGACGGCCTGGGTGTGGCGAATCATGTCGTTCATCGTGACGGGCAAGGTGCTGTCGTAACCCAACATCGTCATCCCGAGGGAGTCGCCGACCAGGATCATGTCGATCCCGGCTTCTTCTTGGAAATAGGCCGTTGGGTAGTCGTAGCAGGTCAACCAAGAGATCGGTTCTTCTTTCTGGACTTTATTAAATAAAGTCGCGATGGTTACTTTCTTACGTTCGGTCATATTTGCCTCCAAAAATGGTTTTTAAACGCATTATCACGCTAAGTCGCAAAGGCGCTAAGGAAATTTTCTAGAGAAAACTTGGCATCTTAGCGTCTTTGCGGAGATATAGCGGTGCTGGGAAGATTGAATACCAAAAATCCGAAACATCCACGATCAAAAAAGAAAATCGCCAGGCTATTTTTCACCTGGCGACTTATAGCAAATTATCTGCGCACATCCACATCCACATCATGCCGCGCATCATCTTAATCATTGTGTGTAACTTCAGTTGTGCGTCCAAAATAGAAATTAATTTCATCTTTTTGCTCGCGGGGGTTTATTGTACGTGAAAGCGCGCCAAAGGGCAACTTTAAATAGACTTTTTTCCATTAGATGGTGACAAAAATAACTTGTGACCCCTGCGGTTTTCAGGAATAATATCATGTGGTGGGCAACCGCCTAGTTTTAAGTTTAATCAAATCTAATTTGGGGCGGAGGTTTGTTTGATTGACCGCTCGTCCCCCATAAATCCAGTTTGATTCCCCCTTCGGGTTCAGAACATTCATATCACAAAGGAGCACGCTATATGACAGCAAAAATCATTGATGGGAAAGCCATCGCCAAAGAAGTGCGTGAGCAAGCCAAGGTGGATGCAGCCGCATTGGTCGAAAAAGGTTTCGCTAAGCCTGGGTTGGCAACCCTGTTGGTGGGTGCCGATGCTGCGTCTGAGGTCTATGTCGGCATGAAACAGCGGATGTGTAAACGCTTAGGGATTGAATCCTTCGGTTACACCCTCCCCGCCGACGCCTCCCAAGAAGAAGTCGAAAATAAAGTCAAAGAGCTGAACGACAATCCGCTCATCAATGGGATTTTGGTCCAATTGCCGCTGCCCAATCATTTGGATGACGAGGCCGTTTTACGGACCATCAGCGTCGAAAAAGATGTCGATGGCTTCCACCCGATCAATATTGGTCGACTGGCCCAAAAGGGCCGCGAACCCTTGTTCGTGCCCTGCACCCCCGATGGTTGTATGTACCTTTTAGAGCGCTCGGGCGTGGAATTTGAGGGTGCCAACGCGGTGGTTTTAGGTCGTTCCAACATTGTGGGGATGCCAGCCGCCCTCCTGCTCGTGGAGCGCAACGCTACCGTGACGATCTGTCACTCCCGTACCAAGAATTTGCCCGAAATCTGCGCCAATGCCGATATTCTGATCGCCGCGGTTGGCCGGGTTGAAATGGTCAAGAAGGACTGGGTCAAACCGGGCGCGGCCGTCATTGACGTCGGCACCCATCGCATCGATGATGACACGAAAGAGAAGGGCTACTACCTGACCGGCGACGTGGCCTACGACGAAGTCAGCGAAGTCGCGGGTTGGATTTCACCCTCCCCCGGTGGCGTCGGCCCGATGACGATCGCCATGCTGATGCGCAATACCGTTCGAGCGGCTTATATTGCCAACGGTTTGATCGAAGTTTAAATCATTGTTGAGATTTTTTGGGACGCAGATGAACGCTGATAAACGCGGATTCAAACATAAAGCCAAAATCCGTGTAATTCCGCGCTCGTCCGCGTCCTTTTTCATTTAATCTACTCAAGAGAAAATAAAAACTAAGAAGAAAGGGAGCAGCACATGTCTAAGTACAAGAACGCCAAGATCGAATTTGAACCCATTCCCCTGGAATTGCTTCAACCGGTCCCGTCCGACATCGAGATCGCTCAGGCGCAGCAGCCCAATATGAAGCGCGTCGACAAGATCGCGGAAGAAGTTGGGATTTTGCCGGAAGAACTTGAAATGTACGGGAATTTCAAAGCCAAAGTCCGCTTGGAGATCCTCGACCGGCTGAAAGATGTACCGGATGGCAAATACATCGATGTGACCGCCATCACCCCCACCCCCCTCGGCGAAGGTAAATCGACCACGATGGTCGGTCTTTCCGAGGCCTTGGGCGCTCACCTGGGCAAGAACGTCTTCACCGCCATCCGCCAGCCATCCCAAGGCCCGACCTTCGGGATCAAAGGCGGCGCCGCCGGTGGTGGTTACAGCCAGGTCATCCCCATGGAAGACTTCAACCTGCACCTGACCGGCGACATCCACGCCATCACGGCCGCCAACAACCTGCTGGCCGCCGCCATCGACACCCGGATGTACCACGAATCGCGCCAGAGTGATGAAGCGCTGTTCCGCCGCCTGTGCCCGACCGCCAAAGACGGTAGCCGAAAATTCGCCCTGCCGATGCTCAAACGGCTCAAGAAATTGGGCATCGATAAGACCGATCCGAATGATCTGACCGAAGAAGAAATTTCCCGCTT
Organism: uncultured Anaerolineales bacterium; assembly: GCA_964453155.1. Classification (GTDB taxonomy): domain Bacteria; phylum Chloroflexota; class Anaerolineae; order Anaerolineales; family UBA11858; genus CAYVQU01. The sequence continues at coordinate 7,867 of CAYVQU010000012.1, forward strand.
CGTGCGGCTCGATATTGATCCCGATACCCTCACCTGGCGGCGCGTCGTTGACCTCAACGACCGCATGCTGCGGGGCATTACCATTGGCCGCGGCCCGAAAGAAATCGACGCCGAGCGCGAGACCGGCTTCGACATCACCGTTGCCAGTGAAATTATGGCCATCCTGGCCCTGACCACCGATCTAGCCGACATGCGCGAACGCTTCGGCAACATTGTGGTTGCCACCAGCCGAGCTGGTGAGGCCGTTACCGCTGAAGATATTGGCTGCGCGGGCGCGATGACCGTTTTGATGAAAGACGCCATCATGCCCACCATGATGCAAACTCTCGAAGGCACCCCCGCCTTCGTCCATGCGGGTCCATTTGCTAACATTGCCCACGGCAACAGCTCCATCATCGCCGACCGCATTGCCCTCAAACTGGCTGACTATGTTGTGACCGAATCCGGCTTCGGCGCCGATATTGGCATGGAGAAATTCTTCAACATCAAATGCCGCTACTCAGGCTTGATCCCCAGCTGTGTCGTTCTCGTTGCTACTGTCCGGGCCCTCAAGATGCACGGTGGTGGTCCGGCCGTCAAGGCCGGTGCGCCGTTGGCCCCCGAATACACCGAAGAGAATCTCGAATTACTCGAGGCCGGTGGCTCCAACTTGGCCGCCCACATCGAAAATGCCAAGAGCTTTGGTATTCCAGTGGTGGTCGCCGTCAACAGCTTCAAGGATGACACGAAGGCCGAGGTCGAACTCGTCCGCAAGATGGCCATCGAAGCTGGCGCTGAAGATGCCGTGGTTTCCCGTCACTGGATGGAGGGCGGCAAAGGTTCGGTTGCTTTGGCTGAAGCCGTCGTGGCAGCCTGTGAAAAACCCAGCAATTTCGATTTCTTGTACCCGCTCAAGGGCACCAGCATCAAAGACAAAATCGAGATCATCTGCAAGAAGATCTACGGCGCCGATGGCGTGACCTACTCCGAAGAAGCTGAAAAGTTGATCGAACTCTATACCAAGCTGGGCTTCGATGAACTCCCGATGTGCATGGCCAAGACCCACCTGAGCATCAGTCACGACCCGCTGCTTAAGGGCCGGCCGACCGGGTTCACCGTTCCGATCCGCGATATCCGCGCTTCGGTCGGGGCCGGGTTCCTCTACCCGCTGGTCGGACAAATGTCCACCATGCCCGGCCTGCCCACCCGCCCGGTCTACTACGATGTGGACCTGGATTTGGAAACGGGTCAGGTGACTGGGCTGTTCTAACCAAAACGTCGAGGCGCCCCGCCGGGGCGTCTCGACTGGATTTAATTTTTTCACCGGGAGGCTGGTTCGGGGGAAACGGCCTCCTTTTTGATTCTATTGAGAACGTTCTCGACTATAATTGGCCGCTATGACCACTCGCCAAACGAAGGTTATCCACCAACACCCACTTATCTTTCCGGTTTACGTCCCTACTTTTTTAATGTCTCTGGCTTCGGGGATTTTAATCCCGGTCCTGCCGCTGTTTTTGCGCGATTTTGGGGCGGGATATGGCGTAGTTGGGGTCGTTTTGTCCGGTCAAGCCATCGGGATGCTCATCAGTGATGTCCCCAGCAGCATGGTTTTACGGCGGTTGGGTCAGCGGCGAGCGATGATCGCCGGCTTTGGGGTCATCGTGCTTTCAACCTTGGCCTTGTTTTGGAGTGGTTCGGTGCTCGAAACTTTCGTTTACCGCTTGCTCTCAGGGGCAGGATTCTCCATCCTGGCTGTGGCCCGGCATGCTTACATTACCGAAAACGCGGCCATCGGGGTGCGCGGCCGGGCGGTGGCTCTGTTCGGTGGGATCAACCGCATCGGCCGTTTCTCCGGCCCCGCGGTTGGTGGTTTAATTGGGAATGCCATCAGTCTCCGGGCACCGTTTTTGCTTACTGGGAGCATCATGGCGCTGGCGTTGATCATCACGTTTGCGATGGTACCGCGCACTCCAGGGACCAATTTCCGGCAAAAAACAGCCCTAAAATCATATGCAAATGAACTCATCACCACCGCCAGAGCCCATTATCGCATCCTGACAACTGTTGGCGTTGGCGCCCTCTTTGCCCAGATGGTTCGTACCGGCCGCGGGGTGATGATCCCCCTGTATGGGGCGGATGTTCTGGGATTGGATGTGGCTCAAATCGGTTGGATTGGCAGCCTGGCCGCGGCCGTTGATATGCTCCTGTTCTATCCCGTCGGGATCATCATGGATCGCTTCGGCCGCAAGTTCGCCATCGTGCCTAGTTTCTTCGTTCAAGGGGTTGGCTTGGCCCTAATCCCATTGACGGGAGGGTTTTCAGGACTCGCAATAGTGGGCTGCCTGATCGGTTTTGGTAATGGCCTGGGCTCTGGATCAATGATGACTCTCGGGGCCGATCTAGCCCCCAAGGAAGGCCGCGGCGAATTTTTGGGGATGTGGCGGCTTATTGGGGATATTGGTTCCACCTCGGGGCCGCTGATCGCGGGCGCGGTAGCTTCGGCCTTAGCCCTACCCGCGGCCGCGGTTGCCATTGGCAGCAGTGGTTTAATCGCCGCGTTCATTTTTCTGTTCCTGGTGCCCGAAACTAATCGAAATACCCCGTAGTAGGGGCAGGTCTGAGACCTGCCTCTACCGAGGAATTTTATCATTCCCTTGACACATCCTGCACTCCGACTTAGAATTCTGCCCAACATGAACCCAAATTGTGTCTTCTTTTTTAGCTACTATTATTTTACGGCTTCCCCCCAGGTTGCCGTTGGTGGTGCTTAAGTAGACGCGAATATATAAAATTCGTCAAACTGAAATGCGAGGCCAATGGTCTCGCATTTTTTTGTTTTCCATTCCGGTAGGGGCGGATCTCGTATCCGCCCGAAACAGGAGATAACTATGCCCATCAGAGGAATACGCGGTGCCATTACAGTGGAACATGATACCCCTGAAGAAATTCTACTAGCGACTCGAGAATTGCTGGTAGCAATTCAGGCAGCAAACCCAGATTTGCAGGTAAACGACCTCGCCAGTATTTGGTTCACGCTGACAGCCGATCTCCGTTCCGAGTTCCCCGCCAAAGCCGCGCGCCAACTCGGATGGACTGACACCCCCTTGATGTGCGCGTCTGAAATTCCAGTACCGGGCAGCTTGCCAAAGTGTATTCGGGTTTTACTCCACTGGAACACTGACCGCCCTCAAGCCAAAATCAGCCATATTTACCTGGGTCAAGCCGCCCAATTACGTCCTGATCTCGCCAATAGCGAGGCAAAGGAGGATCCAAAATGATGATCATCATGCGAACCGAAGCAACCCAGGTCCAAATCGCCAATGTAGTTGCCCGAGTAGAAGACGGGGGGCTGCGCGCCCATATCTCGCGCGGTGAAGAACGAACGATTATCGGTGCGATTGGGGATGGTCGCCCCATCAACCGGGACCAATTCCGGCGGCTCCCCGGCGTCGACCGGGTGGTGCCGATTTCACGCCCCTATAAACTGGCCTCGCGGGAATTTATCCCTAACGATTCGACTTTTCCGTTAGATGGCGTCAAGTTTGGCCCTGGTGAGATTTTATTGATCGCCGGGCCATGCACGGTCGAAAATCGGGATCAAATTTTGGAGACGGCCATCGCGGTCAAGGAGGCTGGGGCCCATGTCCTGCGGGGCGGTGCCTTCAAACCGCGGACTTCACCCTACTCCTTCCAGGGAATGGGTGAAGAAGGGCTGGAGTTATTGGCTGAGGCCCGGGCGTTGACAGGGTTACCCATCGTCACCGAAGTAATGGCTCCTGATCAGATTGATTTAGTCACCAAGTATGCCGATGTGCTTCAAATTGGGGCTAGAAATATGCAAAATTACGCCCTGCTGCACGCGGTCGGTGAAAGTCAACACCCAGTGCTGCTCAAGCGAGGGATGAGCGCCTCGATTGATGATTTACTCATGGCCGCCGAGTACATACTCTCTCATGGGAACCAGCGGGTGATGCTCTGTGAACGCGGCATCCGGACTTTCGAGACCGCCACACGTAACACAACGGATATCAATGCGATCCCAGTTTTGAAATCCCGCACGCATCTGCCCGTTATTCTGGATCCCAGTCATGGCACCGGTCATTGGGAGTTCGTCAACGCAGTCGCCAAGGCCGGGATCGCGGCTGGGGCCGATGGATTGATGATCGAAGTTCATCCCCGCCCCGATGAGGCCCTATCGGATGGCGGGCAGTCGCTCAAACCGGAGCGATATGCCGAATTGGTGACACAGGTCAAAGCGATTGCGGAAGCCGTCGGACGTAAACTGGCTCCACAACCGGCCGCTCCAACCTACCATTAATTCTGGACACAGTTAATGAATATTACTCGGTTGAATTTTCACCACAAAGACCCGAAGTCACAAAGAAACACGAAATCTTTCTTTGTGGCATTTTGTGTCTTTGTGTTTTAGTGGTGGGTAATGGAACCTGAATTTTTTCGCGATCAAACCGTTGCCATCGTCGGCCTGGGACTGATGGGCGGCTCCCTGGCATTGGGGTTGCGCGGTCATTGCCGCCAAATCCTGGCTGTGGACCTTGATCTTGAAACGCGAGAATTTGCCTTACAGGAGAAAATTGTCGCACAAATTTCGGGCGACCCAGCCGAGATCATCCCGCAAGCTGATATTATCTTCTTGGCCGCTCCAGTGAATGCCATTTTGGAATTCATCCCCCAACTGCCTGCACTGCATCCCGGAAATCCGGTTATTATTGATTTGGGATCGACCAAGGATCAGATTTGTCAGGTTCTTAATGAACTGCCAAAGCGGTTCGAACCCCTCGGCGGGCACCCAATGTGCGGCAAGGCTGCCGGTGGGCTGGCTCATGCTGAAGCGAAACTATTCCAAGACACACCCTTTGCCTTCACGCCCCTATCCCAGACGACGGAGCGAGCATTGAAAACCGCAGAAGAGTTGGCAGCAATTCTTGGGTCCCAGGCCTTATGGGTCGGGCCCAAAACCCATGATCAATGGGTTGCGGCGACCAGCCACCTGCCCTATTTGTTGGCCACTGCCCTAACGCTGTCTACCCCAGGGGAAGCTTCCCATCTGGTTGGGACCGGTTTTAGGGGCACGTCCCGTCTGGCTGGCAGCCCGTCATCGGTGATGCTGCCAATCTTGGAGACTAATCGTGAATTGGTTTTAGAGATGATCGCCCATTTCCGGCAGGAATTAGAAGAATTGGAGAAATCACTCGCCCAACAAGATTACACGACTTTAAAAATTTTACTGGATCATGGCGCGGAGCACCGGTCGATTTTAACGGGAATTTAGGGGCGGGAGGCGGAACCGATACTGTGTACTTGCCCGCCTGGAGCCCGCCGGGGATTGAAAACCCCCGGCTCAGCGCTGAAGGACACTAAAGTGCCCTGGTTTCTGAATTTTCGATCGTAAAACAAACATGACTGCACTCAAACTCTCCACGCTCCACGCTCCACTCTCCACTCGTGTCTCTGTTCCGGGTTCCAAGAGCCATACCAATCGGGCCTTGTTGGTCTCCGCCTTGGCGGAGGGAAAAACGACTCTAAAAAACGCGTTATTTTCGGATGATTCCCAGTATTTCGCCCAGGCATTAACCAATCTTGGATTCGAGCTTGGCCTGAATCCTGACGAGAAAACAATGACCGTTCACGGGCTAGGAGGCGATATCCCGGCGAAAAGTGCCGACTTGTTTATCGGCAATGCTGGGACCGCCGCCCGGTTTCTCACCGCAATGTTAACCCTTGGTCAGGGAAAATATCGGTTAGACGGAAACGAACGCATGCGTCAACGCCCGATTGGGGATTTGGTGGTTGCACTGCAGGGGTTGGGGGCTAAGGTTGAAAGGAGAAGTAAGCAGTTAGCAGTCAGCAGTCAGCAGTCGGAACTTCATTCACTATGCCCGCCTCTCACGATCTCCGCAAAGGGATTGGTTGGCGGGAAAACGGCGATCCGCGGTGATGTTTCTAGTCAATATTTGAGTGCAATATTAATGGTCGCACCATACGCTCAAGGACCAGTGGAAATTATTGTGGAGGGACCACTACACTCAAAACCCTACATTGATTTAACTTTGAGTGTGATGGCCGATTTTGGGGTTGAAGTTTTTCGGGATGGATATGAACACTTCAGCATCCAACCACAAAAGTATCAAACACCTTGTAATTACGTCATTGAGAGTGATGCTTCCGCGGCATCCTACTTCTTTGCTGCCCCCGTAATTTGTGGTGGCTGGGTCGAAGTCAAGAATATTTCGAAAAATTCACGCCAGGGTGATATTCGGTTTTTAGAATTACTAGAGAAAATGGGCTGTATTGTCATTGAAATGGACGACGCTATTCGAGTAAATGCCCCCGATATATTGCGCGGCATCGAGGTCGACATGCGCGATATCTCTGACACCTTCATGACTCTGGCTGCGATCGCACCCTTTGCTAATTCTCCCACCACAATTCGGGGGATCGCTTCCTCCCGGGTTAAAGAAACCGACCGGATTTTCGCCACCGCCACCGAACTCCGCCGCCTGGGTGTCACGGTGGATGAATACCCCGATGGACTGACCATATACCCGTGTGAACACCTTCAACCCGCCCAAATCCATACCTACGACGACCACCGCATCGCGATGTCCTTCGCACTGATTGGGTTGCGGGTACCCGGCATCGAAATTCTTGATCCTGGGTGTGTGGCGAAGACGTTTCCGAATTATTTTGAGGTATTGGGGGAACTGAAATGAAAGTGAACCGTGAAAACGCGAAACGTGAGGGGTACTCTTTCGGGCTGATTGGTTACCCATTGGGGCACAGTCTATCTCCCCAGATTCATTCCGCGGCATTACATGAGTTAGGATTGAACGGTGAGTATGCTTTATATCCAATCCCACCAAACGAAAATGGGATTGAACAACTTAAAGCTTTACTCAAACAGATGCGTTTGGACGAAATCCACGGCCTGAATGTCACCATCCCTCACAAGCAGAACGTGATCCCACTCATGGATGAACTCACTCCGGCAGCGCAAGCCATTGGGGCCGTCAATACAGTTTTTATCCAAGAGGGAAGCTTGGTTGGCGATAATACGGATGCGCCGGGGTTTTGGGCAGACTTGGAGAAGTGGGAAGTGGGAAGTGGGAAGTGGGAAGAAACCAAAGATGCTTTGGTTTTGGGAGCGGGGGGATCGGCGCGAGCGGTGGTTTATGCATTGTTAGTGCAAGATTTCCATGTCACTATTGCCGCGCGGCGGGTTGAGCAGGCAGAAGAACTATGTGATCAGTTTTCAGTTTTCAGTGAGCAGTTATCCATTTGCGATTTCAACCATTCCCAATTCACCATTCACCATTCACCATTCATCATTAATACGACCCCCATTGGGATGCACCCCTACCCCGACGCTACTCCCTGGTCAGCAGAAGTTCCCTTTCCCAAAAACGCGATCGTCTATGATCTGGTGTACAATCCTCCAGAGACTCAACTCGTCATACAAGCCCGTTCTGCAGGATTACGGGCCACCACCGGACTGGGGATGCTGATCGAACAAGCCGCCCTGGCCTTCGAGCGCTGGACGGGGTTGGCAGCACCCCGAAGCGCGATGCGGGAGGCCGTCGAAAAATGATCCAACCAACCAACTATCCAACCAACCGCCTCACATCTAATTATTTCGCGACCCTCAACTACAAAGTCAAAGAACTCCAGGCACGCGGAGCCGATATTATCCGCCTGGATATTGGCTCCCCGGATTTACCCCCCGCGCCCGATATCATCGTCGCATTACAGCAATCATCAGGAAATTCAGGGCATCACGGCTACCAACCGCATCATGGCTCGGAAGAGTTGCGAACAGCCTGGGCAGAGATGTACCGGCGCGTTCATGGGGTAGCGATTGATCCCCAAAACGTAGTCCCCCTCCTGGGATCCAAAGAGGGTGTTTTCCATCTCTCACAGGCCATTCTCAACCCTGCAGATGTGGTGCTGGTTCCCGATCCCGGTTACATGACTTACGCGCAAGGGGCGCGGTTTGCTCAGGCCGAAATTTTCACATTACCCCTCCACCCTGAAAACGAATATCTCCCCGACCTGGCCGCGATCCCCAAAGAAATCGCACAACGAGCCAAACTACTCTGGCTCAATTACCCCAATAATCCAACCACAGCCATCGCATCCCTGGAATTCTTCGAAAGTGTGGTTGAATTTGCGCTTCAAAACGATATAATCATTTGCCACGACGCCGCTTATACGCAGGTGATTTTTGACGGCGTCAGTGCTCCCAGCCTCTTGGAAATTCCTGGTGCCGCGCAGGTAGCAATTGAACTCAATTCCCTCTCGAAATCGCACAATATGGCCGGGTGGCGGGTTGGCGCCGCGCTAGGGAACCCTGAAAATCTGGCAGCCTTGTTGAAATTGAAGACCCATACCGACAGCGGCCACTTTAAACCCATCCTAGATGCCGCGGTTGCGGCGATGTTAGGCGATCAAACCTGGATCACAGATCGAAATAAAATTTATGCCGAACGCCGTGACTTGATCGTGAACGCGCTCCAAAAAATGGGTCTCACCCCCCAAATTCCTTTGGCGACGATTTACATCTGGTCACCGATCCCTGACGGGTGGGACTCAGCCGAGAAATTTGTACTATCGCTGCTCGAGACTACCCACGTCTCCATAACTCCGGGGACTGTTTTTGGCGAATTCGCTGACCGATATGTACGTATTTCGCTGTGCCAAACAATTGAGCAAATTCGAGTAGCAATGGATAGAATTAAGGAGTTCTTAGTGGCGAGTTGAGGGTTACGCGCGTATCAACCCTCAACTCACAACCCAAAACTGCCAACTGAATTATGTACCTAACTAATAGACTACGTTTTCTCACCGCCGGAGAATCCCACGGACCGGTATTGACCACCATTTTGGAGGGGATTCCGGCTGGGTTGCCGTTAACTTCAGAGATCATCGATCGCGATCTTGAACGACGTCAACGCGGCTATGGGGCCGGACCCAGAATGAAGATGGAGCGCGATCACGCCGAAATTTTGAGTGGCGTGATGGCTGGCAAAACCATCGGCGCGCCGATCGCCATGCAAATCGTCAATCTGAATCATGAAAAATGGCGCGGCCAATCGATTGACCCTTTCACTACACCCCGGCCGGGTCATGTCGATTTAGCTTCTGCCATCAAATATGGCTACAATGATTTACGTCCAGGCCTAGAACGAGCCTCGGCCCGAGAAACTGCCGCCCGAGTTGCAACTGGAGCGGTGTGTAAACATTTGCTCATGCAATTTAACATCAAAACTTTTGGATATGTGACTTCAATTGGCGAGGTTACTTCCGATTTGAGCTCTATCCCCCTGTCAGAACGCGGTCACTGGGCCGAGAAAACCGACGTCCGCTGTCCCGATCCTGTTGCCGCCGAAAAAATGCGACAACGAATCCGCCAAATTATGGACCAACGTGATACGTTGGGTGGCACAATCGAAGTCATTGCCCTCAACTTGCCTCCGGGTTTAGGTTCCCACGTCCATTGGGACCGCAAACTCGAAGCTCGGTTGGGCGCGGCAATTCTGGGCGTCCAGGCCATGAAGGGGGTCGAGTTTGGGCCTGCCTTTGAAAACACGAAATCACCCGGAACCCAAGTCCATGATGCCATAGAATTAAACCGGACGCAGATGAACGCAGAAGACGCAGATATAGATAAAAAAATCAGCGTTGATCTGCGTTCATCTGCGTCCCAATTAACTCGGCCGACAAACCGCGCCGGTGGTCTGGAAGGAGGGATCACGACCGGGCAGCCGCTGATCATTCGAGCCGCGATGAAGCCGATCGCGACTACGCTCGCTCCCCAGCAAACCGTCGATTTGGCGACTGGGGAGGAAACACCCACCGTATACGAACGTTCGGACTTTTGCCCAGTGCCGCGCGCCGTCCCCATACTAGAGGCCGTGGTAGCTTTCATCCTGGCAGATGCCTTACTCGAAAAACTTGGTGGCGACTCGTTAGATGAGATGAGACCGCGGTTTGAAACCCTCCGCCAGGCAACCTTAGCTGACTTACAGATGAAAAATTCACCCCAAATTTTCTGGCCTGAAAAATGACACCCTCACAACCCACAACTTACAACTCTCAGCTCTATCTATACGGGCCTTCCGGTTCAGGCAAAAGTACAGTCGGCAGAATTCTCGCCGACGCCCTGAACCTGCCTCTCGTAGATTTGGATGCCGAAATTGAAACCCAGAGTGGCATGTCGATCCCTGATATTTTTTCTGCGGAGGGTGAACTCGGTTTTAGAGCCCGAGAAACCCAGGCTTTACGAGGAATCGTTGGAACTGAGGAGCGCGTAATCGCCCTGGGGGGGGGGCGTTAACCGTCCCTGAAAATCGCGCGCTGACCGAGAAGTGTGGGCAGGTGGTAGTGTTGAATGCGGCGGTGGAAACACTGATTACAAGGTTGAACACTGATTCCACTGAACGACCGTTATTGGCGGGGGATGCGAAATCTCAGCTGGAGAATTTGTTGGCAACCCGCAGAGATCATTATGAATCGTTTTCTATCCAGATAGAGACCGGGGGGAAATCGCCAGCCGATATCGCCTGGGAAATTCAGGTGTTGGTTGGGAAATTCCATCTGCGGGGGATGGCGAGTGTGAAAAGTGCGGGGTACGATGTGCGGGTTCAGGCTGGGGGGTTGGATCAGATCGGAGAGATGCTGAACGCACGGGGACTAAATGGCCCGGTGGCGGTGGTGACGGATGAAAATGTCGGGGCGGCGTATCTTGTCAGGGTGAGGGAATCACTGGCAAATTCTGGGTATGAAACCCATGGGATCACGATCCCAGCGGGGGAACAGAACAAAACTTTGGAAACGGTATCCCAACTGTGGGATGGGTTTTTGGCTGCCAAAATTGAGCGCACCAGCACCGTCATCGGGTTGGGCGGCGGGGTCGTTGGCGATTTAGCCGGGTTCGCAGCCGCGACCTGGCTGCGGGGTGTCCCGTGGGTGGCGTTACCGACTTCCTTGTTAGCAATGGTCGATGCCAGCATGGGGGGCAAAACCGGAGCCGATTTACCGGTGGGCAAAAATTTAATCGGGGCCTTTCATCCGCCCCGTTTGGTATTGGCGGACCCCGAAACACTAGCGACCTTACCTGAAGCCGAATACGTCAATGGGATGGCGGAGGTGATCAAGCATGGGATCATCGAGGGGTGGAGGGTTGAGGGGGGGGAGTTGAGGGATTCTTTGGTGCGCAAGGCAATGGCTACAAAAGTAAATGTGATTGAAATTGATCCCTACGAGCGCGGCATTCGGGCCGCGTTGAATTTAGGCCACACCGTTGGGCATGGGGTGGAGTTGGTCTCGGAATTCAAAATCCGACATGGAGAAGCGGTAGGCATCGGGATGGTCGCCGAAGCCCGGCTGGCGGAGCTGATTGGGCTGGCAGAAGCCGGTCTTTCGACTGAGATTGCTGCTGAATTGAAATCTGTCAACCTTCCGACCGAGATACCTCCTGATTTAGACCGCAGTGCAATTGCGACCGCCATGACGCGTGACAAAAAGAAGGCTGGCGGTGTGGTCAAATTTGCACTCCCGACAGCATTTGGAGATGTGCGCGTCGGGGTAGAAGTTAAAAACTGGGAGACATTGATCCGTAAAAAGTAATCAGTGTTCAGTGCTGGAAAATTAAGTATCCACGGATTACTGACAATCGATCACTACTAACTGAAATGCGGAGTAACCCATGAAATCCATCCTCATCCTACACGGCCCAAACCTGAACCTACTCGGCACGCGCGAGCCAGAGGTGTATGGTTCTCTGACGTTAGCGGATATTAATTCGAAACTGGAGAAAGCTGGGCAGGAAATGGGGGTCGAAGTGCGGACTTTTCAATCGAATAGTGAGGGAGCGTTAATTGATGCCCTCCATGCGGCGCAGGAATGGGCTGGCGGCGTAGTGTTCAATCCCGGAGCTTATACGCATACCTCCGTAGCGCTGCGGGATGCGATCGCGGCGATTGGGATCCCGGTCGTAGAGGTCCATCTATCAAACGTCTATGCTCGCGAGGAATTTCGGCACAAATCTTTGTTAGCACCAGTTTGTGTGGGGAAAATTACGGGGTTTGGCTGGCGGTCGTATTTATTGGGGATGCAGGCATTGGTCGCAGAGGTCTAAAGTGTCTAATTCGTCTAAACCGTCTAAAGAGTCCGTCCGACGAATAAGACCATTCAGACGATTTAGACCAGTAAGACCTTTCAGATTTCGACATGCCTTGGATAGGACCCCAAAACTCGAATAAACGTCGCCAACTCATCCAAATGATCTAACGCCCGGGTGCAATTTTGGGCCTGATGGTGCCCCAAAAAATCGACGTAGAACATATACTGCCACAACTGCCCTGGGATGGGCCGGGATTCAATTTTGGTCAAGTCGATATCCCGCAGCGCAAAAACGCTCAAGGCTTTGAATAACACCCCAGGTTGATTTTTCAGGCTGAATACAATTGAAGTTTTGAAATCCCCATCTTCAGGATTATTTGTGGTGAGCGGGTCGGTTGTCAGGGCTAAAAAACGAGTATAGTTGTGGGGGTTATCCTCCAAACTGTCCACCAGAATCTCTAACCCATAGACTTCGGCCGCCCGGCTGGAAGCAATCGCCGCGATCGAAGGATCATCCCACTCTTTGACCAACCGGGCACTCCCGGCGGTATCTTTTTCAGCAACTTGCCGGAATCCCATCCGGGCCAGGCTGTGTTCGCATTGGGCCAGTGCCTGGGGGTGCGAATGGACAGTTAACACCTGCTCCAATTTTGAATTGGGCAACCCTAACAGACAGTGCTGCACGCGCAGGTGATGTTCACCCACAATATGGACTTTATGCCGTAATATCAGGTCGTAATTGCGATGGATGCTGCCCGCCAACGAATTCTCAAATGGGAGTAAAACATGAGTACAGGCGCCGCGTTCAATCGCTTCAAAAGCAGTTTCGAAACTGTCACAGGGCAAGGAGTTAATTTCGGAACCAAAATGCTCGTAAGCGGCCAACTCACTATAAGCCCCGCTCTCACCTTGAAATGCAATTTTTGGAAGGTTCATTTATAATTCCACGGTTGTAAGAGAACAATAACTCAAATCATCAAAATTCTACCAACAAAGGACCGACTATGACCGTAAACAAAATCATTTTCTTCATTGGAATCATTTTTATTTTATTGGTTTCCGCATGTAAACCTGCCGAACCGGTAGCACCGTCAACAGCCACACCACTACTGTCAACGGCAACAACCTCCCCAACCGAAACACCAATCCCCCAACCCACTAAAACCGAGGTTCCATCACCATTTCCAATCCCCGATTATTCGACTGAGATTACTATTTCAGCAGATCAAAGCAAATTGGCTTTTAGCAATCCTTCTCCGGTCCCACAAATTGCAACGTTTTACAAAAATCAGCTACTCGCATATGGGTGTGCTCTAGTGTATGAATCTGGTTCAGCTATGGAGGCAATCGTTTTTACCTTTGAAAATTGCGAACTGGGAGATGAAATCAAAATCTTAATTTACCCCTACCAGGGAGGTACAGCCGCATCGATCACGAATAAAGCCGAATAACCGGCTTAATGTATCCAACCACCCGCAGGCTATTCACCTGCGGGCGGTTTTTGTTAAACGATATAATCCAGCCATTCGTCGGAGCGCTCACCTTCACCGCGCACCGTCTTAAAAAACGCTTGCTGGATTTCACGGGTGATCGGCCCCATTTTACCTTCTCCAATCTGACGGGTATCCACTTCGCGAACCGCGGTGACTTCGGCCGCGGTACCACAGCAGAAGATTTCATCGGCGATGTAAAGCTGATCCCGCACGAGGGGTTCTTCCACCAAAGTGTAGCCCAAATCCTTGGCAAGGGTAATGACCGAATCGCGGGTGATCCCTTCAAGAATAGTGGCCCGATAGGGGGTATAGATCACCCCGTTCCGAACGACAAAGAGATTCATCCCGCTGCCCTCCGAGACGTAACCTTCGGGGTCGAGCATGATAGCATCATCGAAGCCGGTGCGGTGCGCCAGAGTCTTCGCCATAATCGAGTTGACGTAATTTCCGGCCGCCTTAGCCTTCGTCGGGTGGACATTGGGGTGCAGCCGCGTCAGGGAGGAGACTGCCATCCGAACCCCTTTTTCGAGAGCTTCTTCCCCCAAATACGCGCCCCACTCCCAGGCTGCAATCCCGACTTCGGTCGAATAGGCATCCATATCGAGGCCTAAACCTCCGAGCATGTAAAACGCCGGGCGGAGGTAGCAATTAGCCAACTTATTGGCTTTGACAGTTTCATGGGTCGCGTTCCGCAATTCTCCCAACGAATAGGGAAAATCCTGAACCCCCATGATGTGAGCCGTATCCAAAAATCGCTGCAAATGTTCGGTATTTCTAAAAATGCCGGGGCCTTTGGGGGTGTTGTAGCACCGGATGCCCTCAAACCCGCCCATACCATAATGAATCGTCGGCGACATAAAATGCACCGTCGCCTCGTCAAAAGGCACCACCTCCCCATTCATCCAAATATAATCTGCTCTCATCCTGCCTCCATAAATACTTCACCGCAGAGTCGCGGAGATCGCGGAGAAAAATATTCCAAATCTCTGCGCTCTTTGTGTCTTTGCGGTAAATTTTTAGTTTATCTTTGCTACAATCAATTCTGTCATTTCGGCCGTATTCAGGTCAATTTCGCCGAGTTTGGTCAAATCTTTAGTGCGGTGACCGGCAGAGAGAACCGCGTCGACGGCGGCTTCAACGGCCGCAGCCTCAGCCTCCATCCCCAAAGAGTAGCGCAGCATCAAGGCTGACGAGAGCACCGTCCCAATAGGGTTGGCGACACCTTGCCCGGCAATATCGGGGGCCGAACCGTGGATGGGTTCGTACAAACCGGGACCGCCCTCACCCACCGAGGCCGATGGTAGGTTCCCCATCGAGCCGGTCAGCACCGAGGCTTCATCGGTGAGAATATCGCCAAACATATTGCCAGTAACCATGACATCGAACGAGGCCGGGCGCTGGATCAGAAACATCGCGGCGGCATCGACCAGGATATGCTCGAGTTCCACAGCGGGGAATTCGGCTGCGACTTCGGTGACTACCTGCCGCCACAGCCGCGAACTTTCAAGCACGTTAGCTTTATCAACGGATGTTAGTTTGCCGCGCCGTCCTTGCGCCATCTTGAAGGCCAGGCGAGTCACACGGCGGATTTCACTCTCGGCGTAGGCCATCGTATCGACGGCCATGGTTTCACCGTCCACCGGACGGCGTTCGCGCGGTTCGCCAAAGTAGATGCCCCCCGTCAGTTCGCGAACCACCACAAAGTCCACGCCCTCTAACCGTTCGGGGCGCAGCGGGGAGGCATCCAACAAATCAGCATGGGGCCGCACCGGGCGGAGATTCGCAAACGTCCCCAAACCCTTCCGTAAAGCCAATAACCCCTGTTCAGGGCGGACCTTGGCCGTGGGGTCATCCCATTTGGGGCCGCCGACTGCGCCCAATAAAATGGCATCAGCATTCTGACAGGCTTTCAGCGTTTCATCCGTCAACGCGGTCCCATGGGCATCAATCGAGCAACCACCAATCAGATAATCTGCATAGCGAAAATTGTGCCCAAACTTGGCTGCGACTGCATCTAAAATTTGCTGCGCCGCCGCGACTACTTCCGGTCCAATCCCGTCACCGGGGAGTAAAACGATATTCTTCTGCATAAACTCCTCAATTAGTAAAAATATACTGCCCCATTAACGTCATTGCGAGGAGCGTCTTTCCCTGGCACCGTCCCCCAGGGCAGGTGTGCGACGAAGCATTCTTTGAGATAGTCTTGCAGATTGCTTCGCTACGCTCGCAATGATGTTAATTTCGATTAACTCAACCTCAATCCATATTCAACACTATCCACCAACGCCAGCCAACTGGCCTCGATGATGTTCTCACTCGCACCAACTGTACTCCAGCGGTTGTGATGGTTTTGGGTATCGATCAGCACACGGGTGATCGCCGCCGTCCCACTGGTGCTATCCAGAATACGGACTTTGTAGTCAGCGAGTTGGAAGTCGCCCAACTTGGGGTATACGGGTAATAGAGCTTTACGTAATGCTTTGTCCAACGCATTGACCGGTCCGTTCCCCTCTGCCACGGTATGTAATACTTCACCATCCACTAACACTTTGACGGTGGCTTCGGCAAACACGCCGCGGCCCATCCGATGCTCAACATTGGCGGAGTAATCAATCAACTCAAATGGCGCTTCATAATTGACCTTATGGCGGTAGAGCATCATCGCAACCGATCCCTCGGCGGCCTCAAATGAAAAACCGCGGGCTTCGAGCGCTTTGATATCCTGCAAGACCTGGGAGACCGCATCTGTGTTCTCAAGATCCAGGCCCATTTCTTCAGCCTTTGAGAACAGATTGCCGCGGCCCGAAAGCTCCGAGACCACCGTCCGCATCTGGTTACCGACAAGTTCGGGGTTGATGTGCTGGTAGCTGTTGACATTGCGGCGCATCGCAGCCACATGAATCCCCCCTTTATGGGCAAATGCACTTTGCCCAACATACGCGGAATGTTCGTCGGGGGCCAGGTTGGCGACCTCGGCCACAAAATGAGAGACATCGGTTATATCGGGCAAATTCCCCTCTGGCACACACTGGTAGCCCATCTTCAATTCCAGATCAGGAATGATGCTGCACAGGTTGGCATTGCCGCAGCGCTCACCGTAACCGTTTATGGTTCCCTGAACATGAATCGCGCCTTGCTGCACCGAGGCCAGCGAGTTGGCAACTCCACAATCGCTGTCATTATGGGCATGGATGCCAATCTGCGTCTCGGGAAATTCAGATTGGACCAGGTGCGTGTAATGTGAGACTTCCCAGGGCATTGCGCCACCATTCGTATCACATAACACCACCGTCTCAGCACCGCCTTTGACCGCGGCCCTGAGCGTGTCCACCGCATAGGCCGGATCAGCCTTGTAGCCATCGAAGAAATGTTCAGCATCATAGACTACTTCGCGCCCCTCTGAGATCAAGTAAGCCACACTGTCTTCAATAATGCGCAAATTCTCGTCCAGGTTGGTCTTCAGGACATCAGTGACATGCAACGTCCACGATTTACCGACCACGGTACACACCGGCGCACCTGATTCGAGCATTGCTTGAATGTTGGCATCCTCCGCGGGTTGGCTATCCACCCGGCAAGTCGAGCCAAAGGCGGCAATTTTCGCATGTTTCAAATCCAATTCACCGATCCGTTCAAAGAACTCGACATCTTTGGGGTTTGAGCCCGGCCAGCCGCCTTCGATATAGGTCACGCCCAAATCGTCCAATTTCTGCGCGATCCGTAGCTTATCATCGCAGGAGAGCGAAATCCCCTCGCGTTGGGTGCCGTCCCGTAAAGTCGTGTCGTAAATAAATACCTGTTTACTCATAAAAGTACTCCGGTGTAGGGTAGGGGTTAGGTTACCTGACCCCTACCCTACATAAAAATTGTGCCGAAACCCAGGTTGCGAGTTTCGGCACATCCTGAGTTCGGAGATTGCGATCAAATAATAATGCTAATATTGCGGGCCTCTTCGTAGGCCGCGATCTGGTCTTCAAATGTACGAATATAGCCCAACTGGTCAACACCTTCAAGCAAACACTTTTGGGCGAAAGGATCTATGGGGAATTCCACGGTGACTTCACCGGGCAGGAAGACGGTTAGTTTCTCCAGGTCGATGGAAATTTCGGCCTGGGGGGCTTCCACGGTTAAGTCAAACAGAGATTGATGGGTTTCTTCATCCACGATGACGGGGAGTAGACCGTTTTTGAGGGCGTTATTGCGGAAGATGTCGGCAAACGAGGTCGAGATGATCGCCCGAATACCCCAGCCCGTTAATGCCCAGGGGGCGTGCTCCCGTGAGGACCCACACCCGAAATTATCTCCGGCCAACAAAATTTGAGTACCTTGATTTTCGGGTTGGTTCAACACAAAATCGGGATCCGGCGTCCCATCGGCCTGATAGCGCCAATCGTGGAACAACCCCTCGGCCAATCCAGCCTTGTCGGTCACTTTAAGATAACGGGCCGGGATAATTTGATCCGTGTCGATATTGCGGATCGGGAGGGGGATGAGCTTGGAAGTTAATTTTTCGAAAGGTTTCATGACAGCATTGTCCTGGGATCGGTGACTTTGCCCGTGATGGCTGCAGCCGCGGCGGTGAGCGGGCTGGCGAGGAACGTCCGGCCACCTTTGCCTTGCCGACCTTCGAAGTTGCGGTTACTGGTGCTGACGGCGTATTGACCCGGAGAGAGTTGGTCACCGTTCATGGCAATGCACATGCTGCAGCCCGCGAAGCGCCACTCGGCGCCCGCCTCGACAAAGATTTGATCAAGCCCTTCGGCCTCGGCCTGTTCTTTCACCAAACCCGAACCTGGAACGATGATCATCCTAACGTTGGCGGCAACTTTTTTACCGTCTAATACCGCGGCCGTTTGGCGCAAATCTTCGATCCGGCCGTTGGTGCAGCTGCCAACAAACACGACATCCACTTTACGACCGGCAAGAGATTCCCCCGCTGTCAGGCCCATATAATCCAGGGCTTTTTCCAAAGATTCGCGTTTGGCTTCATCAGTTTCAGCCGCGGGATCGGGTACTTGCCCGGTGAGCGGGGCACCCATTCCAGGGTTGGTGCCGTAGGTCAGCATCGGGGCCAGCTGATCACAGTCAATGGTGATTTCCCAATCGTATTCGGCACCCGCATCAGAGGGCAAAGTCTGCCAATATTCCACCGCTTTTTCCCAATCAGCACCTTGCGGAGCGTGGGGTCGACCTTTAAGGTATTCGAAAGTCACCTCGTCAGGGGCCACTAACCCAGCCCGGGCACCTCCCTCGATGGTCATATTGCACAGGGTCATGCGGGCTTCCATGTCGAGAGTTTCTACGGCTGATCCCGCGTATTCGAAGACATACCCGGTTCCGCCGCCGATGCCGATCTCGGCGATCAACGCCAAGATCATATCTTTGGCAGTCACGCCAAGCTGAAGTTCGCCCTCAAAATTGACGCGGGCGGTCTTGGGTTTATATTGCAGCAGGCATTGGGTCGCCAAAACATGTTCGACCTCGCTGGTGCCGATCCCAAATGCCAGGGCACCGAAGGCCCCATGCGTGGACGTATGGCTGTCACCGCAGACGATGGTCATCCCCGGCTGAGTGTAACCCTGTTCCGGTCCGACCACATGGACGATACCGCGTTCGAGGCTGTCCATATTGTAGAGCGGAACGTCAAAATCATCACAATTCTGTTCGAACTGGCGGATTTGGGCCGCGTTCTGGTCATCGACCAGACTGAGCGACAATCCCAGTGTTGGGGTCGAATGGTCCATCGTCGCCACGGTGCGATCCGTCCGGCGTACGGAGAGACCCTTCTCACGCAGTCCCGTAAATGCCTGCGGCGAAGTCACCTCATGGACGAGGTGCAAATCAATATACAATATCGCGGGTGAATCTGGTTCCTGCGCCACAATGTGAGCGTCCCAGATTTTTTCAAAGAGAGTTTTAGGCATAATGTCAATAGAACACTGACGCGGTTCTAGAAAATCTCACGCAAAGACGCTAAGTCGCAAAGGGAAAACATAAACTTGGCGCCTTTGCGTCTTTGTGTGCGGCAATTTTGACGTTTTTCAGTGTTCGATATTCTCAATTAGTCATCTATTGACCAACAACGCGGGTGGGTGCGCGGTTTGGGGAATTTTTCCGGCTGGTAGTTGGGATCTTTCTCAGAATATTCCGCGGGGGGGACCATATCTTCGTTGATGGGGTGGCCATTGGTTTCCGTCAAGGCATCTCCATCCCAGTTGGAAGGCATCGTGCGGGGTTTGGGAAATTTGGAGGGCTGAGTTTCTTGGTTCTTCTTGGGCAGCGTCATGATTTTCTCTCCTAAAAATGATTGCTAAAAACCTTATAACGTTAGGACGTTCAAATGTTATTGAACTGGTTCTCCAACTTTAGAAATTTTCTCGGCGTCGCCATACCGGCCGCTGGCGGCCAGGAGTTTATTAAGGGCCGCTAGGTAGGCTTTGGCCGCGGCGACGATAATATCGGTATCGGCCCCGTGGCCACCAAAGGTCAGCCGACGTTCGCGGCCGCTTTGGGGTGAGGTCCGGCGAGGAGCAGAACCGTTTTCAGCTTTCAGGCGGACGGTAACTTCACCCAGGGCGTCAATGCCTTCGGTGATGGCCCGGATAGAGAATTCCAGGAGGGTATTCTTGGCCTCGATAACTTCATCAATGGCCTTGTATACCGCGTCTACTGGGCCGGTACCGACGGCGGCTTCGACATGTAAATTTCCATTGGGGCCAATTAGCCGCACGGTAGCGGTCGGCAGCCCCATCGTCCCGCAAGAAACCTGAATCCCATCAATGGAGAAGATTTCTTGGGGTTGGTAAATTTCGTCGGAAACGAGGGCCTCTAAATCGGCGTCGGTGATGGTTTTCTTTTTGTCGGCTAAATCTTTGAAGCGCATAAACGTCTGCTTCAGTTCGTCATCATCAAGGTCAAAGCCCAACTCTTCCAGGCGAACGCGGAGGGCGTGGCGACCGGAGTGCTTGCCCAACACCAAAGACGATTTCTGCAGTCCAACGGTTTCAGGGCGCATGATCTCGTAGGTGGCCTGATTTTTAAGCAAGCCATCTTGGTGAATCCCGGCCTCATGAGCGAAAGCGTTGGCCCCGACGATGGCCTTATTGGGTTGGACCATGATCCCGGTGTAATTGGAAACCATCCGGCTGACCCGCGAGATTTGAGTCGTGTCGATCCCGGATTCCAGGCCCAAAACGGCGCGCCGGGTGTGCAGGGTCATAACAATCTCTTCGAGGGAGGTGTTACCAGCTCGTTCGCCGAGGCCGTTCATGGTGACTTCGGCTTGACGGGCACCGGCCTGAATGCCAGCCAGGGCGTTGGCGCTGGCCAGCCCCAGGTCATCGTGAGTGTGAACCGAGACAGTCACATTCTCGATCCCAGGGGTGTGCTCCATAATCCCGGCGATCAACTGGCCGAACTCATCGGGGGTGGTGTACCCAACGGTGTCGGGGATATTCAACGTTGTGGCACCCGCCTTGATGGCCTCGCCTAACACCAAATACAAGAATTCGGGTTCACTGCGTCCGGCATCTTCGGGGGAAAATTCGACATCGTCACAGTAGGCCTTGGCATAGGCGACCATTTCCCGGGTTCGTTCGACCACATCTTCGGGATCCATTTTGAGTTTGTACTTCATGTGGATGGGCGACGTTGCCAAAAAAGTGTGGATGCGAGGGTTCTGAGCATGCTGAACGGCTTCCCAGGCTTTGTCGATATCATTTTTGGTAGTCCGCGCCAACCCACAGATAATGGGTGGTTCCTGCGAGAGCACCGAGGCCCCCTCCGGAGGATTGCCGACTTCAACCGCGATCCGTCGGACGGCTTCGAGATCGTCCGGTGAGGCCGCCGGGAACCCGGCTTCGATCACATCGACACCCATCCGGGCCAATGCGTGGGCAATCTCCAACTTCTCTGCCGAAGTTAAAGTTGCACCGGGGGATTGCTCACCATCTCTCAGGGTGGTATCAAATATTCGAACGTAATTTGGATTTGTATTCATAATCATTTCTTAGAGGTAAATTTCGGAAGAGTGTTCAAATAAAACAGTTGTTCAAACCGAAATTTGCACTAGGTTGTGCGGCAATGGGGTAGAAATCTAAAAACCGACAAACCGCACAACCCTTATTCTCCCGGCTTAATCGTGACCGGATTGACAAACGGCATCATCTCGCGCAAATCGGCGCCAACTTTTTCAATGAGATGATCCTGACCCAGGCGGCGCTGTTCGTTGAACCAGGGGCGGCCGGTTTTGTTCTCATCAATCCAGCCTTTGGCGTAAGTGCCGTCCTGGATTTCCTTGAGAATCTGGCTCATTTCATACTTGGTCTCTTCAGTGATCAGGCGAGCTCCGGCGGTGTAATCGCCATGTTCGGCGGTGTCGGAAACCGAGTAGCGCATGTAATTCATCCCGCCCTGATAAAGCAGGTCGACGATTAGCTTAAGCTCATGGAGAACTTCGAAGTAGGCCAGTTCGGGCTGGTATCCGGCTTCGACTAGAGTTTCAAACCCGGCTTTGATGAGGGCGGTCACCCCGCCACACAGGACGGCTTGTTCCCCAAATAGATCGGTTTCGGTTTCTTCGGCAAACGTGGTTTCGAGCACACCGGCGCGGGTGCCGCCAACGCCCCAGGCATAGGATAGGGCCTGCTCTTTGGCCTGCCCGCTGGCATCCTGGTGGACGGCCAGCAAACACGGAGTTCCGCCACCTTCGGTGAAAACTTCGCGCACTCGGTGGCCGGGAGCTTTAGGAGCCACCATGCTGACGTCCACGCCCGCGGGGGGCGAGATGGTCTCATAACGGATGTTGAAACCGTGGGCGAACATCAGGGTTTTCCCAGCGCTCAAATTCGGTTTAATTTCCTGATCATAAATATCGGCTTGAGCCGTATCGGGGGCCAGCATCATGATCACATCGGCCCAGGTGGTGGCGTCGGCCACAGACATTACTTCCAGGCCCTCGGCTTCGGCCTTGGGCTGGGATTTACTACCGGGGCGGAGGCCCACCCGCACATCCACACCGCTGTCTTTCAGGTTCAGCGAGTGGGCGTGACCTTGAGAGCCATAGCCAATCACGGCCACTTTCTTTGCTTTGATCAGTTCAGGGTTTGCGTCGTTGTCGTAATAGATGGTTGCCATTTGTTCCTCAGGGTTATTAGTTATTAGTTATCAGTAAGCGGTTAGCAGTAGGCAGTGATCAGGGTTTAGTTCACTGCCAATTGTTCACTTTTATTATGTCCATTCGTCCCCGGTGTGTAGCGGATGCCATCGCCGGTGCCGCGCATCATCGCGACCTGACCGGTACGAACCATTTCCAAGATTCCAATGGGACGCAGGAGTTCAACTAGGCCCTCGATTTTGTCTTCGGTCCCGGCAATTTCGACGATGACCGAGTTTTTGGCCACATCGACAATATGCGCTCGGAAAATATCGGCCAGACTGGCAACCTCGGTGCGTTTTTCGGGGGGGCATTTCACTTTGATGAGCGCTAAATCGCGCGCAATCGCAGGCTGGTTGGTCACATCTTGAACGTCAATGACGTTGACCAGTTTATACAAGTTGGCTTCCACCTTACGGGCATCGACCTTGTCGTCCATTACAATCGTCATCCGTGAGATATCGGATCGTTCGGTTTTGCCAACACTTAAAGAATCAATGTTGAAATTGCGGCGGCGGAATAGGGAGGCTACCCGATTGAGCACACCAGGTTTATTTTCGACTAAAGCGATCATTGTATGATGCATGATTTTTCTCCTCTACTTCGCAGCCTTAGCGCGGCGAATGGGGCGGCGGATCATATCGTCCAGGTCCGCGCCGGTGGCGACCATGGGGTACACCGATTCTTCTTTTTCAACCCGGAATTCCATGATGACTGGCCCGGGGGTATTTTGAGCAAATTCAATTGCAGGTCCCACTTCTGCGGGGGTTTCAGCGCGCACCGAGGGGATCCCGTGGGCTTCGCCGAGTTTGATAAAGTCTGGGCTGGTCATGGGCGTGGCGGCGTAGCGTTTATCAAAGAAAAACTCCTGCCATTGGCGCACCATCCCCAAAAATTCGTTGTTCATGATGGCAACTTTGATATTCGCGCCTTCTTGAACCGCGGTGGATAATTCAGCCTGCGACATCTGAAAGCTGCCATCCCCATCAACGACCCAAATATCCTTATCTTGGTGAGCAAACCAGGCCCCCAGGGCGGCCGGGAGGCCAAAGCCCATCGTGCCCGCGCCACCCGAGGTGATCAGGCGGTAAGGTTGCTCAAAGAGGTAATACTGCGCCGTCCACATCTGGTGTTGGCCAACACCGGTCACGACAATGGCATCACCTTGGGTGGCTTGCCAGATATTGCGGATGGCGTGGGAGGTATACAGTTTGCCATCATCGGGCCAAGAAAGAATGTTGCGCTCCTGCGATTCGGTCTTCCACTCGGCGATTTGGGCCAACCACTCATCATGATCATATTCATCCACCATGGGGATCAGGTCAGTCAAGACGGTTTTGAGATCACCCATCATGGCCACATCTACCTCCACATTTTTATGGACTTCAGTGGGATCAATCTCAACATGAATTTTCTTGGCCCGGGGAGCATAAGTCCTTAAATTGCCCGTAACGCGATCATCAAACCGCATCCCAAAGGCTAACAACAGGTCAGCTTTTTGGACAGCATTGTTGGCGTAAGCCTCCCCGTGCATGCCCATCATGTCTAAACTGAGGGGATGCGAAGCTGGGATTGCACCTAACCCAAGCAGAGTCATGGCGACCGGCGTCTGGGTCTTAACGGCGTACATCATCAATTCTTCCATCGCACCTGATTTCAATACCCCTTGCCCGGCTAAGATGACGGGCCGCTCGGATTCTTCGATCAATTTGACGGCGCGCTCCAAAAAGCGCTGGGGCGACCGCGTTTGGGGCTTGTAACCCGGCAAAGAGAGTTCATCGGGATATTCAAATTCGGTCGTGGCAATTTGAGCATCTTTACAGATGTCAATCAAAACGGGGCCGGGGCGTCCGCTGCGAGCGATGTGAAAGGCCTCCCGAATGGTTGGGGCAATCTCATCAACCTGGGTGACCAGATAATTATGCTTGGTGATCGGGAGAGTGATCCCGGTCACATCGACCTCTTGGAAAGCATCTCCACCAATCAGGTGGGAGGCCACCTGCCCGGTAATACACACAATTGGGGATGAGTCCATCATGGCAGTGGCAATCCCAGTGACTAGGTTGGTCGCACCAGGACCGGAGGTCGCCAACGCGACACCCACTTTTCCGGAAGCCCGCGCATAACCATCGGCGGCATGGGCCGCGCCTTGCTCGTGGCGAGTCAAGACATGATGCACCGGGTACTTCAGCATGGCATCATGCACCGGCATAATTGCGCCCCCGGGATACCCGAACGCGACTTCGACACCTTCGCGAACCAGACATTCCCAGACAATTTCGGCACCAGTTTTCTTCATAAGTGATTTTTCCTTTGGCATTTCAAATTTACGATCACATTTCACGCCTCACTAGGACGTGAAACGTAAAGCGTGAAGCGTGGACTAGACTAAAACAGCTCCGGTAGACGCACTTGTTACCATCCGGGCATAGCGCCGCAGCCAGGAGCTTGGATTTTGGGTTTCGAAGGGCGGCAAGGCTGCGAGACGGGCCGCGATTTCTTCATCCGAGAGTTGGACATTCAGCGTCCGGGCATCCAGGTCAATTTCGATGATGTCACCGTCTTGGAGAGCTGCAATGGGACCGCGCGCGGCGGCTTCGGGGCTGACGTGACCGATGCAGGTTCCCCGGGTTCCTCCGGAAAAGCGGCCATCGGTGATCAGGGCGACGCTATCAACCAGACCCATGCCCATCAGGGCGGATGTTGGAGAGAGCATTTCTTGCATTCCCGGGCCACCTTGGGGGCCTTCGTAGCGGGTGACAATGACATCTCCAGCCTGGATTTCCTGGGCCATGATGGCGGCCATCGTAGCTTCCTGGCTTTCATAAATCCGAGCGGGACCGACATGTTTCCGCATGGAGGCTGCCACGCCACCTGTCTTGATGACGCCACCCTCAGGGGCCAGGTTTCCAAACAAAATAGAGAGACCGCCGGTAACGGTGTGGGGGTTGTCGATCGGTCGAACGACATCGTGATCCTGGATTGTTTTCCCTTGGATGGTTTCGCCCAGGGTTTTTCCAGTCACAGTGGGGCGATCGAGGTGTAAAACATCCTTAATTTCATGTAAGATCGCTGGAACGCCACCAGCCTGATGAATGTCTTCCATATGCCAGGGGCCGGAGGGTGAAACTTTGGTCAGATGGGGTACTTTGTCGGCGACGGCGTTGATGCGCTCCAAGTCGTATTCGACCGCGGCTTCGTGGGCCAGCGCCAGGGTATGCAGAACCGTATTGGTGCTGCCGCCCATCGCCATATCGAGGGCAAAGGCATCGTCGATGGCCTCGGCGTTCACGATTTTCCGAGGCGTCAAATCCATTTCGACCAAATTCATGATTTGGGCTGCAGCTTGGAGGGCCAAGTCTTCGCGTTCTGCGGTGAGGGCTAATGCGGAGCCATTATAGGGCAGGGCCAATCCCAAAACTTCGAGCAGACAATTCATTGAGTTGGCGGTGAATAGTCCCGAGCAAGAACCGCAGGTCGGGCAGCCGTGGTCTTCAAGCATTTTGAGACGGGCGGCGTCGATCTTGCCAGCTTTGTAAGCACCGACCCCCTCAAAAACGGAGATCAAATCGACAGTTTCACCGTCGGGGGTTTTACCGGCAGCCATTGGGCCACCAGAGATGAAAATCGCTGGGATATCCACCCGCAAGGCCGCCATGATCATCCCGGGGACAATTTTGTCGCAATTAGGGATGCAAACCATGCCGTCGAACTGGTGGGCCTGGATCATGGTCTCGACCGAGTCGGCGATCAACTCGCGGGAGGGCAGGCTGAATTTCATCCCGGCGTGGCCCATCGCAATGCCGTCATCCACGCCGATGGTGTTAAACTCGAAGGGGACCCCACCCGCAGCCCGGACCGCATCTTTGACCTTTTTCCCAAAGTCTTGGAGATGGACGTGACCGGGGACGATATCAACGTAAGAGTTGACGATCGCGATGAAGGGTTTGTTGAAATCTTCATCACTGACGACGCCGGTCGCTTTAAGTAGGGATCGGTGGGGGGCTCGTTCGAAGCCTTTCTTGATATTATCTGAGCGCATAAGCAAATAAAAAGGGCTGCCCTGGTGGGCAGCCCTGTCCTTTTTTGTCAGTTTTCGTTTTACTTTCTTCTCACCGATCTGACTGCCCATGCTAAACTCTGGTTCCCGATAATAAGAACCAGGACCAACAGGCTAATCAAGACCAAAATTAATGAGAAGAACGGCATTCAATATCCTATGTAAACGATTTCACACAGTATACGGCGGAGAAGTTTTTTTGGATATTGGTAGATAATCCAAAAATACAACTAGCCTTTTTGTAGATTCTGCCAAACAGCAGACTATGGGTATGAGTTTAGCGGAAAATCGGCTGAAAAAGCATAAAGATTTCGTGAAAATCAAATAGATTTGCACATATGATGGGAAGTTCTAAACCGCGGAGACGCGGAGTTCACAGAGTTTTTTCTCTGCACGCACTGCGTCTCCGTGGTAAAAAAAAACATACAGAGTCCAGTAAAAAATGATTTTATGTAGTCCCCCCAGGATACGATTTATCCCCGTTCCATCATGCGATGAATTCGTAATGCCAACTGAATCGCTAAGCGAGTCTCAGTATTGTCCAAATCTAATCCACTGATTTCGGCAATGCGTTCCAGGCGGTAGATGAGGGTGTTGCGATGGACAAAGAGGGCTTCGGCGGCCTGAGACAGATTGCCATTATGATCGAAGTAGGCTTCCAGAGTGGGGACCAGATCGCCGCCGCCTTCATATTCGATCAGGGATCCCAAAATCTCCTGTTTGAAAGCCTGGAGTTCGGGGTGATTTTCCAATTGGAGTAACAACCGGTAAACAGACAAATCCGGGAAATATTGGACCTGACTGTGAGTCAGTCGTCGGGCCATCTCAAGGGCTTGCCCGGCCTGCCGGAACGAATTTCCCCAATTACTTAGATCTTGGGCTGGTAAACCGACTCCACACCGGATTGGCGCCTGTGATTTTTTTTCTCCCGACCGGGCCATAACGGCATCTCCCAATTGGATCGCTAGGTCAGGTCGCCCCGAATCGGGTTTGATTTGATAAATGCAAATCACCTCGGTTCCCATAATCTCGATGATAGCCTGGGCCCCTTGACGAGTTAATTCTTCATTAATTATAGTTTCCAAGCGCCGCATGGAGGGGGTTTTAGTGCCATCCCAACAAAATCGCAGGGCGACATGAGCCTGCGTGTCATCCAGCCCCATATCCGCGACCCACAGAACCGCATCTCGAGAAGTAATATTTTCCTGCAAAATGGCAGTCAGCAGATCCCCTTTGAGCCGTTTCTCTGTTTCGCGCACTGCCTTGGCCCGGGCCATTTCGACCGCGTAAACCAAAGCACCCTGTTCAATGATGAGGTGATCCAGGGTGTCGAGTTGATTTTCAACATCGACGAAAGATAGATACCCACGCGCCACTCCACCTACATTAATCGGAGTCACTAAGCGTTCAAGCCCATCTTGGAAAGTTTGCCCCAAAATGGTCATTTGCTTTCCGGCAACCTTACGGTCCTGAAAAGGCTTGGGGAGATTGTCAGGGTCTTCTAAGTGCTCAAGGATATCGTCCCAAATAGAAAGCAAGGTTGAAGAAGGAGCGGCGGTCAGCACCTCCAAGCGCTTATCCTGGAGCACGACCCCCCGTCCAGATAGATTATACAAGGATTGGGTAAGTTCGTCTAAATCATCCCCTTCAGCAGCCAATTGGGAAAGTTGATTATGAATCCGGAGGCCGCGTTCCAACATATAAGTTCGCTGGCTGATGAGAATTGTAAGGAGCGTACGATGCAGTTCGGCGAGATCAGATTCACGCGGAACGGTGACCACTGCCAACCCAGGGGGTATAGCGGTTTCGACATTCGCATCCCCAACAATGATGAGGCCACAGCCGCCGCGACTTGAGAGATTCCATAAAACATCAGAATCAATAGCTAGCCCCGAAATCAACAACACATAACCCGGCTGAATCTCAGTCATATTTAATACGACCCATTGAACAGCCAAGTCGGACTCACTCTGCAGCGAGAGCCAGGTCACAGATTCAGCAAAACTCAGGCGGACTAATGTTTGGAAGGTTAGGGTTTGAGCGCTCATCATTCCACACCATTTCTTCCCCCAAGTATACCCCCAGCAGGAGCGGAATATATAAAAAAGATGTAGATAATTTGGAACAAAAGATAGAATTTCCGAAAAAAAGAAAATACTGCGATATGATAAAAATGTTCGAAAAAATTGGACGCAGATACACGCTGATGAACGCTGATTTATTTTTAAATTTCAATATCTCAATGAATATCCCAAAGGAGATTATTATGTGGAGACGACTATCAAACTGGCTACAAAAAAATTCAACTGGATGGCTCGCCGCCTTATTTACTGTCATCTTTCTCGTTTTCACGGCCACAGTGTTGCCGGCCCAATCCGCTAAAGCCGATCCGGGTAGTGAAGAGGTCGGTTCACCCGATTTGTCATTTTTCTACTCGGTTGATGAACTTTATGGGATGGCCGAGTCCTATGGAGCGGTGGGCCGGGTTGAATATGTCAAAGCCCGGTTCGGTTTCGATGTAATTTGGCCATTGGTGTACACCGCGTTTTTGGTCACCGCGATCAGTTGGCTGTTTGCCAAGGGGCTGGCACGAAATAGCAACTGGCAAAAATCAAACATCCTCCCAATCTGGGCGATGATCTTTGATTTTTTCGAGAATGGATCAACTTCGCTGGTAATGGCCCGCTACCCCACCCTGACGCCCGGAATAGCTCATATTGCTCCCTTCTTTACAGCCATCAAATGGATTTTGGTGTCTGGGAGTTTCATCTTGTTGATTATTGGCGTTGTCGTTGGGGTTTCTGCGGCCTTTAAAAATAGTAAAAGACCGGTATGAGCGCCCGAATTTTCTCTCAAGCAGAAGCCGATCTCACAGTTCTTAAAGGGCAAACGGTCGCGGTCATTGGATATGGAAACCAGGGCCGGGCTCAGGCCCTTAATCTCCGGGATTGCCGTATGCAAGTCATCATCGGGAATCGCAATGATGATTATCGAGAACAAGCCGCAGCCGATGGATTTGGGGCCTTTGATATCTCTACTGCGACAGCCAAAGCCGATATTATTTTTCTGCTAATCCCTGATGAGATTTTACCCAAAGTATTTAGGGGGGAAATTGATCCCAACCTGAAACCCAATGCCACGCTGGTATTCGCCAGTGGCTACAATGTTGCTTTTGACCAAATCAAACTTCCCCCAAACAATGATGTGCTGCTAATCGCTCCGCGCATGATTGGTATCGGCGTTCGGGAGCGATTTCTGACAAAAGAGGGATTTTTCTGTCTTGTCGGGGTCCATCAAGATGCCAATGGACAAGCGGAGGAAAAATTAATTGCCCTGACAGCAGCCGTCAGTGGTTTGTTCAAACCCGCGATTGAGGTCACCTTCAAACAAGAAGCCATTCTCGATCTCTTCAATGAGCAGGCTTTCGGCCCCGCGTTTGGGCGGGTGCTGCTGACTTCCATCTCTATTTTGCTCGAAAACGGCCTCCCCCCCGAAGCCGTACTAACCGAAATGTATCTCAGCGAGGAAATGGCATACACCTATCAAAAGATGGCCCAGGTTGGGCTGGTGCACCAAACCCTATTCCACTCACCGACTTCACAATATGGGGCTATGTCGCGGGGTATTCGGTTTATGGATATGGGGTTAAAGCCAAAAATGCGAAAAATTTATGGAGAAATTGACAGCGGAGCGTTCGCCCAGGAATGGCAGCACCCATTCACTCGCTTGAAGTTCAAAGCCATTCGCTGGTTTGCGATGCGGCAGAAGATTAATTCGATTGAACGCAAAGTAAGGCAGGTGTTGGGATTGCGGGGTTTGTCGCCGTATGAGCTTGAGGGGGATACGCGGGAAATATTAAATAATCCGAAGATCAGGGCGGAATTGCAGAAATTTGAAGATGGGTTTGAGTTTTAACCCCCTCTAACGCCCCCCGATCTCGGGGGGAGAACGGCTGTTTTTCAACCACTCAAAATCCCCCTGCCTGCGGCGGGATTTAGGGGAGTATCAATCCAACTCAATCATCACCTTCATATACTCCCCATTGGATTTTTCGATGGTGTGATAGGCATCGAGATACTGATCAAACTTAAAGCGGTGGGTAACGAGATCGTCAAGACATATTTTTCCTTTTTTGACCAAGTCGATGGCAATCTCGTAATCATCGTTCTGGTACATCAATGTGCCGACTAAGCTCAACTCACGGTCTTGTACTAAACCTAAATCAACGACTGGTTTTTCCCCAAACACCCCAACAATGACGATGGTGGTGCCTTTGCGGGCATAGTTGACCGCATCTGTGATGGTTTCCTGGGCCCCCACACATTCCAGGATCAGATCAGCACGGGTGGGACCAAAGCGGTTGGAGATCGCCAAGAAAAGATCATCTTTAGCGGTGTTGATCCCATAATCGATGCCGCAAACGCGGGCTTTTTCAAGTTTATAATCGCTGATGTCGGTGATCATGACGGCTTCAGCCCCAAAGGCTTTAGCAACCTGGGCGGTCAAGTTTCCGATCGTCCCCGCCCCGAGGACGAGGACTTTTTTGCCCTTAACATCCCCGCCTTTACGAACCGCGTGGGCTGCAACCGCGATCGGTTCGATCATGGCGGCGTGATCGAGGGACATATCGGCGGGGAGTTTGAATACATTTACGGCCGGGAGTGGGAAGTAATCCTGAGCGGTGCCGTTGGTTTGGAAGCCCATCACCAACAAACTCTCACAGATGTGGTACATCCCATTTTTGCAAGGGAAACATTCCCCACAAACAACCTGGGGGGCGAAAGTGATCTTGTCGCCGACTTCAAATCCAGTAACTTCGGCACCAACTCCAGCGACCACACCAGATACTTCATGGCCTTGGACAATGGGGTAGCTGGTGTAGGGATGCATCCCGTGAAATACGTGGATGTCGGACCCACAGACTCCGATCCGTTTGGTTTGGAGCATGATTTGGTCGGGTTGGAGTTCAGGTTCGGGGACTTGGCGAAATTCGATTTGGCCGGGAGCGGTCATGATGGCTTGTTGCATGGGGGATGTCTCCTAAAATGTGTTGGATAGTTTGTGGGTTGGTTAGGGTGTAATCTCTGTCCAGGTGTGGCCGCCATCGATGGTGGCTAAGAGGCGGGTTTGGGTACCGCAGTGTAAGCTGGACTGATTTATTGCAGTTTCGAGACGAAGAGGGATTTTTGTACCCTGGCAGGCGTCGGTTTGGACTAAGGCCCAGCCGATTTGGGGGGTGGTGAAGGCGTAGGTTTTATGACCAGCAGGGAGGCTGCGAGCGGGGAGTTGATCTAATGAACCAATATGGGCATCAGGGGGTGAGGGAGCAGGGGTGAGAGTCCAGGTTTGAGCGCTGTCGGCGGTTTGGTAGATTTCGTCGCCTTGGGGTCCGCCGAAAATTTGGCCGGTATGGGTATCGGAAAAGTCAATTGTTCCACTGACAGGAATATCGCGTTCATCCCAGGTTCGACCGCCATCCGCGGTGAAGAAAAGCTGGCCCTGGCTAAAGCTGCTGCCGGTTTGATGTTCAAATAGGAGCCAACCGGTGTTGAGATCAACAAAATCGAGTTGGGCGGCTGCGATTGGAGTCGAGGTATCAGGGGCTGGCAATTGCTTCCAATTGCCACCGCCATCTTGGGTTTGGAATAGGATGAGAGAATTTTCAGCGTTGGGATTAACAGAATAAGCCAGCAACCACCCTGAAACAGCGTCAAAGAATGCGGTTTCGAGAATGATCGTCGAATCTAATATGGGAGAAATGTCTCGCCAATTGATCCCAAAATCAGAAGTTAATCGCAGGCGGTTATTTTGAACAACCCAACCAATTTCTGGTGAAATCAAGCCCATATCCCAGATTTGAGGGGGCGCTGAAGTCGCGTCGGCGGCTATCGTAGGGGTGATCACCGTAATCTCGCCGCCGAGGATATTACTATCAATTGTCAGGGCCACGCCATCCCAGGTTTCGGTATGATCGCCGGCATACTGCCGCAGACGTTGATTGTCAGGCCAGTAATCGTTCGACATACAGGCGACATCAAAGATGGAAGCGGTGGAGCGGTATTGGGCCGGGAGCAGCCAATGGGCGATCCAAACATCATCGGGGGGCGGGGTATTGGTCGCAAAATCGGGCAAATAAGAGTTGCAGGGAGAGCCGTAAACCCCGGCTTTGTCGCCCTGGAGTTGTAGCCATTGGGTCCAGCCCTGGATGAAGGCTTTGGCGGCCGCGCGGCAGTCATCATCCGCCCCGGCATAGGCTTCGAGATCGTAGTAGATGATCTTTTCACCACTCAATCCGAGTGCGGCGGCGGCTTCGAGTGCAGCGGCAGCCTCATCGATGCCCTGGCCGTAGGCCTCTACCGGATTGGCACTCATTTTATGGATGAAGTTGGAGCAGGCGGCTTGGGGCCCGACCCAGGTAAAGATGAACTCCCAACCCTGGTCAGCGACGGTTTGCAGCCAGGTGGGGGTCAAATTTTCAAGCGAACATGGGAAATGGATGCCCCCCAGATAAACATTGAAGGCAAAGTAGGGGCTTTCATTCCACCACGATTGCATTTCTTCAACCGTAGGAAGACCACAGCGATCGAAGGCCTGCCTAGTACTGACTTGAATGTGGCTGGGGAAATGGACTTCGAAAGTGGTGTTTTGGGTAGTCGGGGTTGCATCGTAAGAAAGTTGGGCGGTCGCGGTGTACACGCCGGCACAATTGGGGGTGAAATCACGATAAGTATGGCCCCAAACCCCAGGTTCCAGGTTGAGCGTGTCGCTGAATATCTCAGACATCTCGCAGGGGCCGCTCAGTGACCAACTGAGTTGCACTGAAACCGTCTCGGTGAAGGAGTTATTGAAGGTGGCGACATAATTAATGGGGTCCCCTAGTTGAAAAACAGATTGGGTTTGGGTCAGATCATCCTGGACCGTCGCGGCAGTAACTGCCACCTTTGGCTCACCACCAGAATTCAAAATCAAAGGGAAATAAATGGGGTATCCGTGCTGATCCACTGTGAGGTCAGCCACCGGAATAGCATCTGGGACCATCTCCAACGCGGCGGGGGAGGTCTCCACGGCGGGTTGCGGCTGCAGGCTCAAAACGATCCCCACCATCAACAGGGGCGATAAGGCCAGGGCAGCCGCCAAAATAAATTTGAGGATCCGATCACGATCAGCTGTGGACATCACTACCATTATACTGAGAATTTGATAAAAATTTATTCCTGACTCATGAAGACATGGTAAGATGTGCCTCAATTTTGCAGGAGGTTTTAATTATGAAACGCTGGATTTTTCTAATTGCGATTACATGCCTATTTTTTACCCCAATAACGACGCAGGCTCAAGAAGCCATCATCATCGAGGATCTCGAAGTCGAATTATGGCCCGAATACGATCAACCCAGTATGCTGGTAATCTATCGGGTAACGATCAACACCCAAGTATCATTCCCCACCGACGTTAAACTCCGCATTCCGGCCCGAGTGGGCCAACCGCTGGCCGTTGCCATTCAGGATATGGACGGTGCTCTCCTGAATGCGCCCTATGAGCAAAGTATAGCTGGGGACTGGGCCATAATTACGGTTACGGCCTCGATGCCGGAAATTCATTTGGAATATTACGACAACAGCCTGGAATTTGAGGGGGCTCAGCGCCAATTCAATTTTTCCTGGCTCAGTGATTACCCGGTCGAATCCTTTGCGGTGGATGTCCAACAACCCGTCGGCGCCACCAACCTTGTAACGTCACCTGTGGCCGATCGGGCCAACCCAGCCTCCGATGGCTTAACCTATCACACCATCGAGATGGGTGGTTTACTGGTTAACGCGCCGGTTTCGGTTGGTATCAGTTATGAGAAAGAATCTGATGATCTCAGTTTTCAGGGCCTACAGGTCCAACCCAGCGCCCCGATCACCCCAACGACCTCGGGGCGCGGCGATATCATGACTTATCTGCCCTGGCTGGTCGGCGGTTTAGGGATTGCCCTGTTGGTCGGCGGCGGTGTGTGGTACTGGCGCACCGGTCAGGCCGACCCCCAACCCCGCAAGCGCAGCCGCGGTCAGCGCGGCAAAACGAGTCGCAAACCCGCGACTGCGGCTGAAGGCAACGTCTACTGTCACCAATGCGGCAAACGGGCGGGCGGCACAGATCGATTCTGTCGTTCGTGCGGGACGAAATTACGCGCACAGTAGTCAAAAATTTGAGTTTTATCCCAAGATACACCCCCCTAAATCCCCCCGAGATCGGGGGGACTTTTCTGTCGGCAAGACAACTTCCTCACCCAATCTCAGGGTGATTTTATCGAAGAGCTAGCTGGAGTGTGCAACCGACGCATTTTTAATGAAAATATGGAAGCCTTACAATACTCTAATCTAGTAAATATCGCATTCTCATGATCCATTAATGAAATCGTGACAGAATCTACAATGTGTTGTGCAGCTATTTTTTTGGCTAAAATCAGCACGTTTTACCACTTAGCATTAGCAAATTCGGTTCAGGATTTCCGAAATTTGCACCGAGAGAAAACTCCCTCATTTCCACTTTACCGGTATCCACCGTTTTTTGGAGGTTTTAAATGACAGAAACAACCACATCTCAAACCAGTTCCGGCAGCCGGACAAAATTTTTTATCGGCGGGTTTTTGATTTTAGCCGCCGTTATTTACTTAATTGCCTCATCCACTCAGGCCAGTGCCCAATATTTCTTGACCGTTGACGAAGTCTATGCCAAAGGTGCCGAAGTTGCCGATCGCGATTTACGGCTCTCGGGTGCCGTGGTCGGTGACTCCATTGAGTACGACCTCGAAACCCTGACCCTGACCTTCGAAATCGCCCACATCCCCGGCGATAACGACGAAATCGACGCAGAAGGGGGGTTGGCCGCGGTCTTGAACAAAGCCGTCAATGACACAAGCAGCAACCGGCTCAACGTAGTCTATGTCGGCCCGAAACCCGACCTGCTCCAACACGAAGCCCAGGCCATCATGACGGGCCGATTAACCCCCGACGGCACCTTCGAAGCCGACGAACTCTTGCTCAAATGCCCGACGAAATACGAAGACGCGGTTCCTGAGCAGTCGGAAGGATAAGATCGTGATACGTAGAACGTGATCCGTGATTTAGTTCACGCTTCACGCCTCGCGCTTCACGCCTCACCAATCATTATGATCGCAAACCTCGGATATGGCGCTCTCGTCATCACATTTTTAGTCTCTATCTATGGTATTGTCGCTGCCCTGTATGGCCTGCGGCGGAATTTGCCCGCCTGGGTTGATAGTGCCCGTAATGCCATGCTGCTGACTTTCCCCTTGCTCACCATTTCGGCGGTGAGCATTATCTATTTGTTGGTCACCGACCACTATGAAGTGGAGTATGTGGCCAACGTGACCAGCCGTTCGATGCCCATGTACCTCAAGGTCACCGCCTTGTGGGGCGGGCAGTCGGGCTCACTCGTTTTTTGGTCCTGGCTGATGGCCGCCTTTGCATCGGCTGTTACGCTCCGCAAGTGGGATCGCGACCGCGAATTTCTCCCCTGGGTGATTATTGTATCCCTCGTCACACTGGGTTTTTTCCTCTCCCTGAACGTCTTTGTTGAGAATCCTTTCGCCCGGTTGTGGGCCTTCCCCTCCGGCGCGGTTGAGAAGCACATGTTCCAACCCACAGGGACTGAACTCTTCTTCCCCCAAGATGGGAAAGGTCTCAACCCACTGTTGCGGCATCCCGGGATGATCATCCACCCCCCCATGCTGTATCTCGGCTTCGTCAGTTTCGTGATCCCCTTTGCCTTCGCCATCGCGGCCCTGGCCACCGGACGCACCGACGACCGTTGGATCCGTCTGACCCGCCGTTGGACCTTGTGGGCCTGGATGTTCCTCTCGTTGGGACTCGTTCTTGGCGGCCGCTGGGCCTACGACGTCCTCGGTTGGGGCGGTTACTGGGGCTGGGACCCGGTCGAGATCGCGGCCTTCATGCCCTGGCTGACTGGCACCGCCTTCCTGCACTCCGTCATGATCCAGGAAAAGCGCGGCATGCTCAAACAATGGAATATGGTGCTCATCATCCTGACTTATGATCTGGTCATTTTCGGCACCTTCCTGACTCGCTCCGGAGTGCTCTCATCGGTCCATTCATTTGCTCAGAGCGCTATCGGGCCATTGTTCTTCGTCTTTATCGGATTGACCCTTTCGGTTTCGCTGGGATTGGTGATGTACCGCTGGAACGATCTCAAAGGTGAAGCTCAGATGCACTCCATGCTCTCGCGCGAAGCCCTATTTTTGTTGAATAACCTCTTATTCATCGGGATTTTGATCGTCTGCTTCTGGGGCGTGATTTTCCCCCTGATTTCTGAATTGGTGACTGGCCAAAAAGTGACTGTCGGCCCTCCATTTTATGAACGCGCCAATGGCCCGCTGTTTGCCGGACTCCTACTTCTAATGGCAATCGCCCCGCTCTCCGGATGGGGTTTATCAACCTATCGCACGATTGGGCGCGCGGTGTGGAAACCCGCCATCATCGCCGTTATTACCGTCATTGTGGCCGTCGTTACCGGGGTAACCAATCCCTATGCCCTGATCGGCTTCTTCCTGGTTTCACTCGTTCTGGCAGTCACACTTTATGAGTACTGGCGGGCCGCCAACGCCCGGCACAAGGCCCATGGTGAAAGCTATTTCACCGCATTGTGGACCCTGGCAAAACGCGACCGTCGCCGCTACGGGGGCTACATCATCCATATCTCGATGGCTATGTTAGCGATTGGGATCATCGGAATCGAGATGTTCCAAACCGAAACCCAGGGGACCCTAGCCCAAGGCGAAACCCTGGCCCTGAATGAATATCTGATCCGTTACGATGATTTGGCCGTGTTCGACGGCCCCGATGGCCGCAACATTGCCCGGGCCATCATCAGCGTTTACAAAAATGATGAATATATCGGCGAGCTTTACCCCCGTCGTGACTTTTACTACGACGCCCAACAGCCGATGACGATCCCCGGCGTGCGCAGCACTATCGAAGATGATTTCTACATCCTGATGGTCGACTGGCAGGAGATCAGCTCCCGCAGTGCGACTTTCAAGGTTTACCACAACCCCTTAGTCAACTGGATGTGGATCGGCTCGTGGGTCTTCATTTTCGGCACCATCGTCGCCGCCTGGCCCAATCCCGATCGGGATAAAGCCCCAGCCCGCGCCCGCAGACGGCGAAACATAGCCGTTGCAACCGATTAAAGGGAGTTGAAAGTTATAAGTGACAAGTGAAAAGTATCAACCCTCAGGATATGATTTTCCCTGATCAAAACAACTTTCCACCTGCCACTACTCACTTACCACTAGAACTTATGAAACGAACCCTATTTTTTACTCTCCTCCTCACCCTGGTTTTCCTGGTCTCCATCGTGACATTGGGACAGGCTCAGGAAGCCAATCCCGGCACAACTGTCACCGACGATGAAGTCAACGCGGTCGCCAAACAGCTTTATTGTCCGGTTTGTGAAAACATTCCCCTGGACGTCTGCGGCACCAAAGCCTGTGAAGATTGGCGCCAAGAAATCCGCCTGAAATTGTCCGAAGGTTGGACCGAAGACGAAATCAAAGATTATTTTGTAACCCGCTTCGGCGACCGAGTCCTCGCGGCACCCCCCGCCCGGGGTCTGAATTGGCTGGTCTATGTTGTGCCGCCAATCGCCTTTATTGCCGGAGTCTTCATCCTGTTCAAGGGGATCCAATCTCTCCGCCAAGGTTCTGAGGATGATTTGGTCGAGGAACTTGAAATTGAAACCAGCGATGATCCTTATCTGGCTCAATTTGAGAAAGAATTGAAAAATAGTGATCAGTAATCAGTTACCTGTTAGCAGCCTTAACTAAGAACAGTTCACTGCTCACTGATAACTTTCAAAAAAATATGACTGAAACCGAAAACACAACGACTGAAGAAACACAATCCGGTCCCCGCTGGGGTCGCCTCACCGTCTGGGGCGGCTTATTCCTGCTATTGGTCATCGTAGGATTGGGACTAATTCGGGCTCAAGAAGGCCCCGTTAACGTCGGGAAAACCCCCCCACCGTTTGAGTTGACCACTTTTGAGGGTGAGACCTACACATCCGAGGGACTACTTGGTAAAGTGGTCGTCCTCAATTTTTGGGCCTCCTGGTGCATCCCCTGTGAACAGGAAGCCGACGAACTCGAAGCCGCAGCCCAATATTACGCTGCCAACGACGAGGTCATCTTCCTCGGAGTCGCCTGGAGCGATATGGACACCAAGGCCAAAGAATACCTGACTGAGTTCGCCATCACCTACCCCAACGGCCCTGATCTCGGTACCCGCATCTCGCAGGCTTTCCGTATTCGCGGCGTCCCCGAGACTTATGTCATCGGTAGAGACGGGGTCCTGACTCACGTCCAAATCGGCCCCTTCACCGCCGTCGATCAGATTACATCCGCTGTCAATGCGGCGCTAAACCAGTAAAGTGAATTGAACCGCAGAGAATGCCAAGGGCGCGGAGAAAAATAAAACAAAAGCTCTGCGCTCTTAGGGAACTTGCGGTTCAAATAATTTTTCTACAACTACCCCAAATATAAACTATGGACTTTGGCTCATTCCTCCTCATTCTCGGCCTGCTCATTTTGGTGGGCCTGTATATCAGTAAACCCTTGCTCGAGCGGACCGCGACCGTCGTCAGTGCCGAGGAACAAGAACTTTCGGCCTTGCAAGCTGAACGCGACCGAATTCTGACCGCCCTCCAAGAACTTGATTTTGACCACACGTTGGGTAAAATCCCAGACGAAAGCTATCCATCACAGCGGAATATGCTGCTTCAAAAAGGAGCTGCGGTACTGCGCCAGATCGATGAATTCCACGGTGGCTCTGGAGTCGATGTGGATGGTCGTCTCGAAGCTGCGATTGCCGACCGCCGGGCTGCATCTGGGGGTGAACTCGCCGATGACGATCTCGAGGCCCTGATTGCCACCCGCCGCCGGGCCCGCGCCGAAAAATCCGGGGGCTTCTGCCCCCAATGCGGCAACGCGGTCCAGCAGTCGGATCGATTCTGTCCGAAGTGCGGCAGCGGACTTTCATAATATATAGTTGTGGGTTATGGGTAGAGGGAATTCACTCACCCACAAACCCACACACCCCAAAAGTACTCAAAAATGCCTATCAAGAAATTATTTTCCATCACGCTCATCCTCCTTGCCCTACTCCTCACCAGCTGTATGTCGCTGGCCGAGGATGTTACTCCGCCGCCAGGAGCGCAAGCGCCGGTTTTAAACACGCCAGTACCCCAACCAACTGCAACCCCATTGGGGCCCCAATTCCCAGCAAATTTACCTGACCCAAACCTGGGGATGATGACGTATCTCGAAAGCTGTGCCCCCTGCCATGGAGAAACCGGTATGGGCGATGGTCCGCAAGCCGGAATGCTCGAAAATCCGGTCCCCGCGCTGGGCGATCCGACTCTGGCCCGCGCGGCCACCCCCTCCGACTGGTACCTCATGGTCACTCAGGGCAATATGCAAAACTTCATGCCCCCCTTCAAGAGTCTGGCAGATCAGCAGCGCTGGGATGTCGTCGCGTATGCCTTGAGTTTGAGCGTCAGCCCAGAAGATGTGGCAACCGGGGCGACGTTATTCCAAGAAAATTATGCTGATTGTTTCGGAGAGGATGGTTCCGCTGGAGATTTGGATTTCAGCGATCTCGAAGCGATGAGCCAGACCTCTACTGTGGATATTGTGGCGACCTTAGACCAAAGTTCCTGTAATTCAGTTGATTTGACCGAGGCCGATCAATGGGCCGTGGCCGGATATGTCCGTTCGCTGACGGCGATGCCCTTTGTCGGCGCAGCAGAACTGGAATTTGTTGAGGGGGAGGCAGAACCCGAAGATGGCAGCCAACCGGAAACCGAGGCAGGCGCGCCGGCTGAAGATATCGATTCAACCCCCGGAACTGGTGCGATCCACGTTGAGGTGATTCCAACTGGAGAAGTTGATCTGCCCGCAAACCTGGAAGTTGTCCTGCGCGGCTATGAAGCCATGAATGAAGTCTTCTCCCAGACCCTCACC
The DNA here is from genome assembly GCA_964453155.1 of uncultured Anaerolineales bacterium. Taxonomy (GTDB): domain Bacteria; phylum Chloroflexota; class Anaerolineae; order Anaerolineales; family UBA11858; genus CAYVQU01. The sequence continues at coordinate 48,735 of CAYVQU010000012.1, forward strand.
CTGGAAACCGGGAATGTGGTCATATTTGAAGAAATCCCCCTCACCAAGGGACGGATTTACTTTGCCACCATTGAGCACGCCAACGCCGCTTACGGCTCCGACATCCTCGAGATGGAGCTGGATGCGACCGATCTAAACTTGCTCATCGAATATTTCGAGCCGACCACCGATGTGGGGATTTTGAGCGTCGACCGGCTGCATCTATTCCTGGACTTTGTTGATGATCAAACATTAGAAGTTTTCCAGCTTTACATTTTCTCCAACCCCGGCAGCCAGGTGCTGATCCCAGAAGAGGGCATGGCGACCGCGATCGAATTTATCATCCCGGCCGAGGCCAGCAATTTATCGGTCGAGGAAAATATGAGTATGGCTTTCCGTAAAACCGAGGCCGGTTTTGGGATTACCAACGTATACCCCAATGAAAATCCCTACCAGGTAGTGTTCTCCTATCAGGTGCCGTACCCCGAGAAAAAATTGGAACTGACTGTGCCCATTGGTATGGATGCCAATGCCGTGATCGTGATGGCCCCTTCGGGCGGGTTCAAAGTCAACAGTGAGATACTGGTGGCAGGCGGTACGCAGGAATTTAATGGGGTACCCTACAATATGTTCAATGGCAGTAATTTACAAGCCGGAACACCGCTCGAAATGACTCTTTCAGGCCGTCCTAGAACCGAGACCAATTTCTTTGCCCCCACGGATGACAACTCGAATACCAGTCTCGTGATCGGGCTGGCCGGTTTTGGCGCGATGTTGATCGGCACGGGGATTTATCTCTGGCGGCGCAACGCTGGGGATGATGATCTGCTCGATGACGAATTCGATGAAATCTATGAAGATGAAATCGATTCTGAACCTGAAACCACCGAAGATCTGATGGACGCCATCATCGCCCTTGATGATCAATTCAAGGCCGGTGATTTACCTGAGCGTGCATATCAGGAACGCCGGGCGGAGTTGAAAGAAAAACTCCAGGAGCTTTTGGGGTAAGGGAGTATGGGTGCTGGGGAGCAGCGGTTATTTGCCAAAAGAAAAAACAGACGAACTTCGCCAGAAATATGATTTCATCATTGGAAAATTAGCCAACATGATCTACAAACCACAACCGTGGATTTTACAAAGATCGGGGAGGAAGGGAGCATAAGGTGCATGGATGCACAGGTGATTGGGAGCATTTTTCTCCCTACCTCCCTGGCACCTCACCTCCCTAGCTCACATGATCACTGTAAAAAAACTCACTAAACGCTTTGGCCCTAAAACCGTACTGCGCGGTTTGAATTTTGAAGTAGCATCCGGGGAATTTGTGGCCTTGCTGGGACCCAATGGAGCCGGGAAGACCACTTTTTTGCGGATTCTGGCTTCGCTCTCACGACCGTTAACTGGACGGGTGCAGATTGCTGGATATCAACTACCGGGGCAGGCGGCTGCTGTCCGCCGACGATTGGGGATCGTCTCGCACCTGCCGCTGCTGTATGGCGATCTGACCGCTGAAGAAAATCTGCGCTTTTATGGACGAATGTATTCGATTTTGGAAATGGAAAATCGGATTTCGGATGTTTTGGAAATGGTCGGTCTGGCAAAACGACGTCGCGATTTGGTGCGGACCTTTTCCCGCGGGATGCAGCAACGGCTGGCAATTGGCCGGGCTGTGCTCCACGATCCCGACGTGATGCTGTTTGACGAACCCCACACCGGCCTCGACCAAGATGCCTGCGCCATGCTCGATACCGTCCTGCAAGAAGTCGCCGCCCGCGGCCGCACGGTAGTGATGACCTCCCACGATTTGGCCCGCACCGAAGATCTGGCATCTCGATTTGATGTGCTCTCGCGCGGCAAAATTGTGGCCTCGGTCCAGCGTGATGAGATGGGGGGCGATAATTTACTCGACTTCTATAAAAATGCGCTGGATGCCGAGAGGGCGAAATGATGAGAAAGAATTCAAGTCGGCAGTCATCCGTTGTCAGTAAACCGTCTCCGATCGCTAGCTTTATCCGGGCGATGACGGCCATCATCCGCAAGGATTTGGCCGCCGAGTGGCGCAGCCGCGAATTATTCACCGCGATGCTGATCTTTGCCCTACTGGTAATCTTGATCTTCAATTTCGCGCTGGAATTGGATGCCCGCGCCCGGGCCTCGGTGACTTCGGGGGTGTTGTGGGTAACGTTCGCGTTTGCCGGGACGTTGGGTTTGAACCGTTCGATGGCCACCGAGAAAGATCGCGGCTGCCTCGATGGGCTGCTGCTGGCCCCCGTGGATCGGGCCGCAATTTATTTTGGGAAAGCGATTGGGAATCTGGTGTTCATGCTGGTGGTTGAAATTATCGTTTTGCCAATTTACAGCGTGCTCTATAACACCAATTTATTCCAACCCGGACTGTTACTTGTTGTGCTGCTGGGCTCCATCGGTTATGTCGCCGTCGGCACCTTGCTCTCGACGATGGCGGTCCAAACCCGGACTCGCGATATTCTGCTGCCGATTTTGCTCTTCCCGCTCGTGATCCCCATTTTGATCGCGGCCGTAAAAGCCAGCGGTGGATTTTTGCAGGGTATCCCCCTGAATGAACTTTCCAATTGGATTAATTTACTGATCGTTTACGATGTCATCTTTGTGGCGATCGCGTTTATGATTTTTGATTATGTGGTTGAAGAGTAAGGGTTGTGCGGTTGCGGGCTGTGTGAAAATCACCCCAATTTCCGCACAACCTTAGCAAATGCCAATTGAGTCTGTTTCTAGGCAAACGATCTGATGGGCATTTGCACCCCAATTTAATTTTGCAGGAGAACTTATGGACCCAAAACCAAAATTTTTATCCATTCTTGATACTATCACCAGCATCCTGTTCGTCGTGGCAGTCGGGATGGTATTTTTCTACGCCCCAACCGAAGCCGTGATGGGGAATGTGCAGAAAGTGTTCTATTTTCACGTGGCAACTGCCTGGGTTGGGATGTTGGGTTTCATGGCCGCGATGGTCGTGGGGATCGCTTATCTGCGGACCCAAGATATGAAATGGGATGTCGCCGGACTGGCCGCGATTGAGATCAGTCTGGTGTTCTTCTTCATCACCATTATTTTAGGCGCCATCTGGGCCCGGCCGATCTGGAATACCTGGTGGACCTGGGATCCCCGCCTGACAACGGCCACTATTGTAGAGTTGATCTACGCCGCTTACCTGATGCTCCGCCAGGGGATCGAAGACCCCGACCGTCGGGCGCGTTTCGGGGCCGTTTACGCCATTTTAGGCTCGATCTCGATCCCGCTGACTTTCATTTCAATCCGTATGCTCCGCACCATCCATCCCGTGGTCATCGGTGACAGCGATCCCACGGCCGAGGGCGGTTTCGATATGACCCCCAAGATGCTGCAAACCTTCTTCTTCAGCCTGTTTACTTTCTCGGTGATTTTCATCGATCTCTTCTGGCACCGCATCCGCCAGGGAAAACTGGCCAATAAGGTTGAGCAGTTGCGGTTAAAAGTCACCGAGTAAGTGTTGTGCGGTTTGGGCAATTTTCCAGAATAATCTAAAAAACCGCACAACCTAAGTAAATGCCGAGATCAGCACACCTTATCGCATATTTTTTTTCGGCATTTACATAATTTGGAGAGAACTATGAATTTATTTTCACTTTTACAAGCCCCGGTCAACACTGACCAGTACTATATCGCTGGGTACGCGGTATTTTTCATCACCATGGCGATTTACCTGACCGTTCTGGTCGCCCGTCAGCGGAATTTGAAAGCCGAATACGAATTATTGGTTGAATTGGACCAAGAAGAGTAAGTGTTGTGCGGTTTTAGCGTTTTTGTGAAATAATCTTCTGTTCCGCACAACCTAAACAAAAGGTGGAATTTTGATAATTCAAAATTCCACCTTTTGTGCATATGGTTTCCTATAGATCAAGTAAAATACCCCTATGAAGATTAATCAGACCCCACCTGCATTTCACATCATGGCGAAGCCTCGGGGGGCCATCTGCAATCTAGATTGTGAGTATTGCTACTTCCTGTCGAAAGAACGGCTCTATCCTGACAGCGCCTTCCGCATGCCGGATGACGTCTTAGAAAACTACACGCAACAATACATTGCGGCTCAACGCGTCAAGGAGGTCACCTTTGCTTGGCAGGGCGGCGAACCGACTCTGATGGGGTTGGATTTCTTCCAAAAAGCGGTTGAATACCAACAGGAATACAAACAGCCGGGGATGACAGTCAACAATGCCATCCAAACCAACGGAACTACAATGGATGACGACTGGGGTCGGTTTTTCAAGCAACATAATTTCTTGGTCGGTCTCAGCATTGATGGGCCGCGGGATGTTCATGATGCCTTCCGACAGGACAAAGGTGGCCAACCAACATTTGACCGGGTGATGGGTGGATTAGAAATTCTCAAACGACATAAAGTAGACGTTAACGCTCTCACCACCGTCCATGCGGCAAATGCCCCCCACCCCCAAAGGGTATACCGGTTTTTGCGGGATGAAGCCAAATTTCAATTTATCCAGTTTATCCCCATCGTTGAGCGGGATAACACCACCGGTTTCCAAGAGGGCAGCAAAGTCACCAAACGATCCGTCAAAGCCCGGCAGTACGGCGATTTTCTGATTGGTGTCTTCGATGAATGGGTTCGGCGGGATGTGGGGCAAATTTATGTCCAGATGTTTGATGTCGCCCTGGGTGCCTGGCTGGGGCAACCAGGCGCGCTGTGTGTCTTCGCCCCTACCTGCGGCACCGCCCTCGCGATGGAACACAACGGCGATCTGTATGCCTGTGACCATTACGTCGAACCCAAGCAGATTTTGGGCAACATTCAAGAAACAGATTTACTCAAAATGGTCTCTACTGACCAACAATTCAAGTTTGGGCGCGATAAACTTGATAAACTGCCCCAATACTGCCAGGATTGTGACGTCCGGTTTGCCTGTCACGGTGGCTGCCCCAAAAATCGGTTTATCCACACACCAAAGGGGAAACAGGGCCTAAACTATCTCTGTCAGGGGTATAAACGCTTCTTCAAGCACATCGACGAACCCATGAAGATGATGGCTTTTTTGCTGCGACAAGGCCAACCTCCGGCTGAGGTGATGAATATTTTAGCCAAGAAGTAGCCGTTAGGGTGTATTTCAGTTTGGGGGAAAGGTGTGAGAAAATAAGGTGACCAAGAGACG
>CAYVQU010000013.1:0-52539 GCA_964453155.1 uncultured Anaerolineales bacterium
GGGCCGAACTGCCGGTGATAATCCTGCATAAACTCTAATTTACTCTAAGTTGAGAAAACGACCGGTTGGAGATGTAGTCGGTAGTGAGTTTGTAAAGCCAATTCGCGAAAAGGGATATTTACGGGTGCCTCCTGCAATCTGTTTTGATGTTGACACATTACAGGCGGCTGAGAGAGCCGGAGCGCGTTTTATCCGAGTCGTTGACCGTGATAACGGTACTGAATATCTCACAACATTTGTAAAAATCTGGAGAGATTCCTTTACTCTAGATCGTGGATTTGGAGTTCAGCGCGGACTCTTACTTAGTGAGTGGGATGTCATCGAACCCAAACCAGCACCGGTTCAACTAAGTTTTTAGCCATGACTGCATTAGAGTTTGCCCTAGAATTAGCCGCTATTGATTGGTATGTTTTTCCATGCGTGCCTGGAGAAAAAAGACCCTATACCAAAAGTGGCATGAAGGAGGCTAGTATCGACCCTAGTCAAATACACTTTTGGTGGGGGCGTTGGCCTGATGCCTTGATTGGTATCCATTGTAAGCGATCGAGATTTTTTGCTGTTGACCCTGATTCGCTTGAGGGCCACGGCGTTGATGGTATTGCTAATTGGGTGAACCTTGTAGAAAAAAACAACTACGAATTACCAGACACCCCGACACAAAATACCCCTTCCGGCGGGCAGCATTTGATTTTCAAACATCCCCCTGGGATGAAATTTAAGGCCTCGATAAATCCCGGTGTGGATATCAAAGCAAACGGTTACATTTGTACCGGTGATGGTTACAAGTGGATTGACAGTATGTCACCTTTTGACTTGGAACCACCAGATGCTCCAGCGTGGTTGCTGAAACTGGCGGTGAAAGCAGAACCAAAACCAGAACCACCTAATCGCAGTCTAAACGATAATAAGTTTCCTTTCCACGCTGATTACTGGTTGAAACGAGCCTTTGAGCAGGGAACCAATGGGAACCGTAACGCTACTGGTTTATGGTTGGCTTGTCAGTTGCGAGATAACGAATGCACTCAATCAGAAGCTGAAACCGTCATGTTGAAATATCAGCAGGGAGTAGATATGGGCAGTCACCCATATACCCAGAGAGAAGCTCTGGCAAGTTTAGCCCAAGCTTGGAAGATGCCACCCAGAGAGCCTGCAACCATTCGAGTAACGGAACTAGAGACATCTATAACTGGGGCAGTCTCCCCGCTGAACATTTATGACATCGAGCCACCCCCACCCAATGATAAATTTGTAGAACCTAAATACAAGCTATTCACGGCAAGAGATGCTCTGCAGCCTTTACCTCCTGTTGATTGGGTAATCGAAAACCTGATACCGGCGGGAACTGTAACCATCATTTATGGGGATGCGGGCAGCAAGAAAACCTACACGGCCATTGATGCGGCGGTATGTGTGGCCTTGGGGTTGAACTGGTTACACTTTGGGACCTCACAAGGACCGGTGTTATTCATTGATGAAGAAATGGGGCCATCTCATCTCAGGCCCCGCTTGTCTGAATGTCTCCGCGGCCATTTTGGAAATGAAGAAACCCCATTTTATTTTACTTCCCTGGCTGGCTTTGACTTGCGCCAGGATGAAGATACCGCGGAGCTGCATAGGTTGATTAGAAAAACCGGCGCAAAACTGGTTGTCATTGATGCCCTGATGGACGTTATCCCTGGCGCGGATGAGAACTCCGTCAAAGATGTGTTGCCAGCGGTAAAGGCCATGAAAAACATTGCGGATAAAACCGGGGCTTCATTCCTGGTAATCCATCACGCCAATAAGAGTGGGAAGTATCGGGGATCTACTGCAATCAAAGGGGGCGTTGATCTGATGCTGGAAGTAGACAGCCAGCAGGGGAGTGATGCAATTCTATTCAAAACGGAGAAACCCCGGTTCATTGCGAAAACAACATTTTCAGCGCGGGCAGTTTGGGACAACGAACAATTCTATTTGACGCAAGCGGATGTGGACGGGGCAGCGTTGAAAATCTTTGGTAAGCCGCAATCTTATGTGGTGCGGTTCCTGGCAAAGCATGGCCCGTCAGTAATGAAGGACATCAAAGGCAATGCGGATATATGCGCCCCGGCATCAGCACAACGGGCAGTATACAACCTTGTCAGTTTGCAATATGCCGAACGCGTTGACGATGGGGGGGCAGGGGTATCCGCAACTTACGCATTGACGAATACCGGATTAGATTACGCCAAGCAAAATGGCTTTGAAATCTCCGCATTACCTATGACTTGTGATAAATCAGAAAATCACAAGTATGCGGAAACCTATGATAAACAACCTGTAACCTGTGATGGATTATAAGAATAATCCATCATCACAGGTTGTGACCTGTGATTTATCACAAGTGAATCACAGGTTATCACAGGTCTTAAGTTATGAAAGTAATGGAGATGATAAGGAATGGGTATTTCGGTGATGATGGTGAAATATGTATAAACATGCTAAAACCATCCGCTTATATGTTCAAACCAAGTAATGGCAACACAAAGGAGTTGTTAAAAATGACAAAGCTTACAGCAAAGCGAAAAGCATGGATTGAAGAATACCTACAATGTTGGAATGCAACTGAAGCTGCAAGACGTGTAGGCTTCACACATCCTAATACTCAAGGTCCGCGTTTGTTATTAGATGTTGGTATTCAGGAGATTATTAAAGCGCGTCTTGACAAACTAAAAATGGGTGCTGATGAAGTCCTAATACGTTTAGCAGAACATGCACGCGGTGATATCGGCGATTTTATGGACATTGAGTCGATGTCGTTTGATATCAGTCTGAAGAAGGCCAAAGAAAAGGGAATAACTCACCTAATAAAGAAAATAAAACAGCGAACGGTTATCACACAGAAAAAAAATGGGGACGAAGAAGAAACTCACTATATCGAAATCGAATTGCATGACTCACAAGCAGCACTTGACAAGCTAGCGCGGGCGCATGGTTTATACCGTGATAGGTTAGAAATTGATAATAAAGTATCAATTATTGGGTTAGACGACATGTTGGATAAAGTATATGGTAGCAACGACGATGGTATCTGAAAGTCGTGTTGGGTGCTATGTTCCCAATTTTCAGGTTGTTGGATTACCAAATGGCTGGGCTGATGAGTTTATTCAGGGTGTTTATTTTATGGATGCAGATGGCGCGTAGGGTTAAGCAAGAAGAAATCGGGAGCATGGCGTAAACCTAAGATTCATTAGGGAATGAGAACTCGCTAATCACAAATTGTTATTCTGGGGTAAACCAAAGAATGATTGCTTCAAGGCAGGATGTGTAATATAAGTGGCTTTCCTTCCCCAATTTCAAAGAAGACTTGCGTAATGGCCAGACTTTTCTCTATGCTATACTTTTATTGATAAAGGGCATGAATATTTAAACATGGGGCTCACATGGCTTCGAAACTTGTTTCAAATGCGATAAATGCAATTCGAGAAGGCAAGAACGCTACCGCTAGGCGGATGTTGGTAGAAGCAATCAGACAAAACAGCCATGATGGTGATGCCTGGTATGTGTTGGCTTCTGTGGTCGAAACAGATGAACAGCGGATTGAATGCCTTGAACGAGCGCTCAACCTAAATTCAAACAATGTAAAAGCAAAAGAACAGTTAGCAAAGTTACAAGGGCAAGAGTTGAGCGAAGCAAAAAAACGGACAATGACATTGTCTGATGTTCTTTTCTCTACAAAAGGAAGAATTTCACTTTCTAAATATTGGTTCCATTCGCTCGTTTTAGGTATAGTTTGTTTTAGCGCATATGGTGTTATTCACAACATCGAGTCATATTTTGGGATTTTAGAAAAAAATATAAATATCGGTTTATTTTCGGGATTAGTCTTGCTTGTTGGAATCTATTCGGGTTTTGCCTTAATTATCAAAAGATGCCATGATATAAATCGGTCGGGATGGTTTCTGATATTAGCATTTGTTCCGATGGGTGCTTTCGCTCTGCTGGGCATATTGGCTTTCATGCCTGGTACTAAAGGGGAAAACAAATACGGTCCTGACCCAAAACAAATTTAGGGACTTCTAACTTGATGTTTTGGTGGTTGTTATTATGTGCTAGAATGGGGACAATATTAGGGTGATTGGTTTGAAAGGGGTAGTCAAATGGGTGGTATTCTAGCGTGTTCCGACCTGGAAACCAATGTCAATCTTTTGATTTCTGCTGCTCTGGTCAGTGAGTCTTATTGTGAGTTGTTGCTCAGTGACCCAGCTAGGGCAATATCACAGGGTTATCGGGGCCATGTGTTTGATTTTACTCCTGATGAGCTGCGGGAAATTGCGTCAATCAGGGCTGACACGCTGGCGCAGTTTGCGGGGGAAGTGTTGGAGCAACTATTGGGTGTCGTTGAGTTGGCCTAAGTCAAAGGATAGCATGGCCGGGGCGCGGCGTTTGCTGATGTCCATATCTCCAATATATCCAAGAGTGGTTTTGATATTCTTATGCCCTAGATTTTGTTGAAGGGCAACCAGGTCCCCCCCGTTCTCATAGAATAGTCTGGCATAGGACCGGCGCAGGTCGTGGGGTTTGATGTTTATCAGTTTACCGTCTTTGATGATGGCATATTTCTTGAGTATTTTTTGAATTGATCTAGTGGTCAAGGCGGTGTCAGCGGGGATGGTCATCCAGCGGGATTTGAAACCGCGAAACACTGGCCCGGCTGTGATGTTGGCTTTAACTAGCCATTTATCAACGATAGCCAGGACCCAATCTAATTCACCATATGGAATACCCCGCTCCTTGTTGCCCTTGCCCTTGCGAACGCGCAAAGATAATTCGCCATTGATAGCGTGTCTCAGGTCGTCAACGTCTATGCTGGCTGCTTCTGCTTCACGAATACCAGTGCAAAGCATCATAGCAATTAGGGCAGTGTCTCTAAGCCCTTCTAACGAGTTTAGGCCGGGCATTGATAGCAAAGTGCTGGCCTGGGAGCTGGTGAGTCGTAGGTGGTCGCTATCAAATTCATCCTGTTTTTGGGGAACATCTACAGGGGAATTATTCGGGTTTATGTCATTTTGAAGCTGCGTTATTATTTCGTCCACAATGGCTTTGCGGTTGGCAGGTGTATCTTCTATTTCGGAACTCTCAAGCTCAATTCTGGCAGCATCGTATATCATTTGTCTGGTGCCATTGTCAGTAAGTAATATGGCATACCGTTTGCGGATTGTGGCAAGGTGTTGTTTGGTCGATGAGGGGGAGAGATACGTCAATAGATGGTCCCTGTATTCTCTTAGGTAGGGCCGAAACCATTGATAACCTTTGCCGGTATGCCATGCCAGGAATTTACCAATTCTGGATTTCATATCCTTTTTAGCATCCTGGGGCATTATGTTGATGGGTTGGTGGGTAGTGATGGCGTCCATTTTGACATCCTTTTTATAGGGCGTATACTTGTATTTATACGAATTGTATAACAGGTTGAAATGAATGTCAATCCCCAATTAAAAGCCTGACAAAACCTAACATTTTCCCTTCCCCCCATTCTTAGATTATGAAAACTGCCGCCTGAGTGCTATGGGTTGAGAATGTCTAGGGGCTTTACACTGAAGGAAGAAAAAAAATAAAATTGAAAACGGCGAGACAGATCAATTCCCCATTCTTGAGTTGATGTCTCGCCGCATGGCGTTTTGATTTTTTTTCTGACTGGTGTCAAGCCCCGGTAATGGCCTGGTTATCTTTGGGTTGTTTTGTTTGTGGGTGATGGCCTGGCGTTATGGCCCGGTTCATGTTCCTGGTACGTCTAGATGTGTTTATGAATTTATGTGGTGCTGTTGCTTTGGTTGTGATGATGGGGGCACGTTCGGTGTTGTTGGTTTCGGTGATGGTATGGGTTCCCTTCCGAGCGAAAAAATACTAGCCCATTTTCAAACCTTGTTTAACAATGACAGAACAATGGCAACGATTTGGTAATATCAACACCCGTTCCCAGAATACTAAAATAAAACGATTAGTGCGTGTCGTGGGCGGTCACTTCTATTGCTGCCACAACGAACAGCCATACTTGGGTATTGTAAACACCAACCCATACCAGCGCGCTGGCCAGGACAATGACTAGGCTGAACTGGACAAACCGCAATATGTCAGGGATGTAGGGGATAAGCTGGCCAATCAGTGCCAAGCGTTGACGTTTTATTTTCTTGGTTGATTTCTTGTCGCTCATGTCAATTCCTTTTTATGGATATGCTTGTTTTCAGGCTATAATGATTAGTGTATTGTTGGATCCAATATAGCGATATAGGGAAAGAAAAGCATGGACAAAAATGTCCTTGACAAGAAAACAACCCCATTAACTGAAAATCAAATTCGGGAGCTGCGGATTGAGTTGGAATCTCTGGATCTACTGCCCCGGATTCAGCGCATCATGGAATGCATGGCCATCCTGCCGGAGAGCGAACGGTTGCGCCTTGACCAACTCCGGAGCGAACTCGAAGGACAGTCATTGGTAGAACTTCTCATCAGGCTGATGGCAGATTTCAAGCTGTCCCAATTGGATACTGCCACAGCAGCCGGTGTTGACCCTGCCGTACTGGGAAAAATATTACGAGGAGAGCGTCGGCAGCTTCAGCAGGAGCAAGTTGACAATTTGCTAGAAGATTTGTGGCAAACCAAGAAGATAAGCGACCCCACATTGCTTTTGACTTGGCATCGTGCCTTGCGGGTAGCAGCTGTGATGCATTCGGCTAATCTCAAGGATATTGAGCCACGGCTAAAGAATGTCACTGATCCAATGGAAAAGGTCAAGATAGTGCAAGCTTATTTTGACCAGATGTTTCCATCTTGGGCTAATCTTTATGATGCCACCAAGGGCCAGGTCCCGGTACTGTTTCCCCCGTTTGCGCTCTCGGCCGCAGAGCAGCTTCTGGCCAATCAGGGGATGCTTTACCAGGTGCTCCGGGGACGCAGGACTACAAGCTTTATCGAACCTGACCTGGTGCATGTACCGTCAGGCTATTTCTGGATGGGGAGCGATGACCGGGAAAAGGGTGCCAGGGATGATGAAAAGCCCTGTCACCGGGTCCATCTGCCCGGCTACTGGATTGGACGCTACTCAGTTACAAATGAAGAGTACCAGAAGTTTCTAAGGGCCAATCCCCAACAGGATAAACCAGGCAATTGGGATAGTTTCAATTTCCCACAAGGGCAAGCCAGGCATCCAGTCCGGTATGTTTCCTGGAAAGATGCGATGGGCTATTGCCGCTGGCTTTCTAGCATAACGGGAAAGACCTACACCTTGCCTAATGAAGCGCAGTGGGAAAAAGCGGCCAGGGGAGCCGATGGGAGAATCTATCCATGGGGAAATAAGTGGGACCCGGCGAAGTGTAATTGTGAAGAGAATAAAAATACTGATGGCACAACTCCAGTGGGACAGTTTCCCCCAAATCAATACGGCTTATATGATATGGCCGGGAATGTCTGGGACTGGACATTGAGTTTGTATAGAGATTACCCATATAATCCCCGCGATGGAAGGAATGATTCGGATGCGAGCGGTGTTCGCGTTCTTCGGGGTGGTTCTTGGTATGGCTCTATAGATTCGGTGCGCTGCGCCTACCGCGGCTGGGACGATCCCAGGACCTGGAACGACTTCGACGGTTTTCGCTGCTGTTGCGCCACGGCTTCTCTCAGCTTTTGAATTCTGAATCCTGGGTTCTGGATTCTGACAGGGTGTAGTGTTGATCTGAAACTTAATATTTGCTACAATGTTCTGTGAAGGGTGGTGTTAACCACCTGGAACCCCCTGAGATGCCCAGCCTACCCTCCACTGGTCGGGCATTTTTATGTTCCATTGATGGCAATGTTTTGGCAATTGTGTTGTGCTAAACTGTGTATGTTGCGGGTTTTCCCCAAACCCCAATCCTGCTATACCCGGTCTTTTTCCCCGACTAGACCGGGTATTTTTATGCGATACAATCAGACTATGTGGGAGCAATTAAAATCATTCCTTGAATACATAGCTAACCCTGGCAGGGAATTTGGTCCGATGCTGTTTTTATTGGGCATTGAAATCGGGGTATTGATATTTTTGGCGGTGCTTTACCTGGTACGTTGAGAGCTATTCTCCCGCATTTTTCTTTTTTACTATCCCTTATATCCAAGAAATGTTTTGCGTATTAGGAAACGTGCGTCAAGGTCTTTGACGGCTATATTCTGGCTATATACACACTAAAACCCACAAAAAACACTTGATTTTTTCGCGGGTATTGTGTAAACTGTATTGTCAGGGCGGGCCGGTGGGTACTCACCAGCTTGCCCCTAGCCTTGAAACAATGCGCCAACATTGTTGACAAGGCTTCCAAAAACCGCTGTAATACCAGCGGCAATGGCCTAAAATCAAAGCCCTTGTCCTTAAACTCCAGCGGTAAAAAGCTGGGGTTTTTTGTTTGCCCTGGCTGGTACATTGCCAACCAAGAGACAGGCTCAAGAGCAGCCCCCAAAAGGCGGAGAGGGAGGGATTCGAACCCTCGATACCTTGCGGTATACGCGCTCTCCAGGCGCGCGCACTAGACCGGACTATGCGACCTCTCCAACTGTATCTGGCCCATTTCCCTGCCAGCGGGCGGGATTATACCATAGTTTCAGAGCTGTGAATGATATCTTTCCCTGGGAAAAGCTGTTCAAAAATTTCAGGAGCAAAGTCTTCGACTTGGGCTGAAGTGAGGGCATTTTCCCGACAAATTGCCTCATAAAGTTTGGCGCTTTTCCGTTTGGTGCGAGTTTGATTTTGGGAGTCTAATTCCCACAAACCAAACCGGTGATTCCAGCCGCGGTCCCAGTCAAAATTATCGACCAAAGACCAATGATAATACCCTTTGATAGGCCAGGTATAGTTCACCCCGCGCCACATTTGGTGGATGTGCTGGATCAGATACTGGCGGCGAAAATCATCATCAGCATCCTCTACCCCATTCGCGGTGATGTAAATTGGCAGGTTGAACTTCCGACCCCACTTCAATGCCTGGAAAAACGACTGGGATTCATTGGCGATAAATTCTGTGGGGCTGAGTTGCGCTTGGGGTTTGAACAACCTCTGGCCAAATAACTCCTTGGACTTGAGCGGGTGAAACGCAACAGATTCCGCAGTGAAATACGAGATTCCCAAAAAATCTTGGGTGTTTTGGGCCGCGGGCATATTTCGCCTGATTCCAGCGAATCGAAATCGGCCACTTGTCAGCGTTGTTGGTACTGTGTCGTTATATGCCAAGAAAAGCGAATTCGTGGCCCAGGCGTCGGGCCAGAACCATTGTTTAGCAGGTGAAAAACCGCGATAATTGTGGGCGAGGCCCACCTGGGCCTGGGGCTGAATGGTATGTATAACCTGATAAGCCTGGGCATGGGCCTTAATCAGGTTTTGAAGCACCTTGGCAGTGACCCGGTAGGACTGCTGTCCAGGGGGGTAATTTCCTAGCAGATAGCCATAAATAGCCAAAGTATTTGGCTCGTTAAAGGTGCACCATAACGATACAAATTCATGCAACGCCTCAACAACTCGCCGTGCGTATTCCCCAAATTTCTGAACAACCGCTTCATTTTCCCACCCCCCCATCATTTCTACCCATAGTGGATTGGTGAAGTGGTGCAATGTCACCATGGGCATCAGCCCACGCTCCTGTAAACCCCGCGCCATTTGGCGATAATGGTCGAGGGCATCTTCATCCCACCGGTTAGCTGTTGGTTGGAGGCGACTCCATTCAATCGAAAGTCTTAAAGTATTTTGGCCTGTTTCTGCCGCCCGATCAAAATCTTCTCGCCAACGTCCTCCCCACCAATCACAAGCCTGCCCGCTGATATTTCGAGTTAAAACCCGCCCATTCTGTTCCCAATCAGACCAATTATTTGTATTAAATCCCTCGTATTGATGGGCCGAAGTCGCGGTACCCCAATAAAACTGCTGTGGAAAACAAAATCTGGCTGCGGGCATAGTTTCTCCTGATTAGGTTTGAGCCAAACGTAAGTAATTTTAGCCTTTGGTGAATGATTTGACAATCAAGCGGACCTTTTTGGGTTAAGGCCCACCCTTGTCGATCGATTGGGGGTAAGCTATGATATTCACTAGGATTTAGTTCATGATTTTGTATATTATTATAGGATTTTATCTGCTAGCCGGGATCATCCTCGGATTAAATTGGGCAAAGTTAAGGCCAGGGTTTATCTGGTTTTTTGCTTTGATCATCGCGATCTCAGCTTGGGTGCTATTTTGGGGGGTAAATTATGTTGATCTGGAGACGATCACATTGCTCAATTGGACTCAGGTGTCATTTTTATCGTCTTCACCCTCATTAGTGGTTGATAAGTTTTCCTGGGCTTATGGCTTGGCAATAATTAGCCTTTTATGTGCGGTGATGATCATCGATGTTTTCCAGGGAACCGGAATAACCCCAGAAATCTGGTCCGTTGGATTTGCACTGGCAGCCTCAGGGTTGGTGGCGGTCTTCGCTGGCAATCCAATAACTCTATTATTGGGGTGGGCAATAATTGACGTCGCAGAAACTGCTATGCTCCTGTTGCAAGTGTCGGGGAGTGACCAACGTGAGCGGGTTGTAATTTCATTTTCAGTCCGGGTCGTTGGGATGTTATTGGTCTGCGCGGCCATCGTCCGATCAGCGGGTTTAGGCGTGAGTTTAAATTTCAATCAGATATTACCAGATGTTTCGGGGTACTTGCTCCTCGCGGCTGGTTTACGCTTAGGTGTTTTGCCACCGCATCAACCTTTTTTGCGGGAACCACTTCTGCGACGGGGAATTGGGACGCTAACGCGGCTGATCCCCGTTACTGCCAGCTTGATTTTGGTAACCCGAGTAGCTGAGGTTGGCCCGCCATTTAAATGGGAAATCCCTGTTTTGGTCGTGGCAGTGTTTGCTGTTTTATCGGGGACACTCAATTGGATCCGCTCCCAAAATGAATTAGATGGCCGCCCTAATTGGATTTTAGCTGGAGCCGGCTTCGCGGTCATCGCTGCCGTTCGCCAACAACCAGATGCAAGTCTGGCTTGGGGTTTAGGAACGATTTTCTCAGGCAGCGTATTGTTTCTGCTGGCCCACAAAACTCGTCCTGTGAAAAGCATAATTCTGGTGGGGGCCGTATTTTTCACTGCCCTACCATATTCCCCATTATGGCCAGGGTTAGGGATTTATACCGGAACAAACGTTTTCTTGGGAGCGCTACTTTTTTGTTTACACGCCCTCTTATTACTAGGCTATCTGCGCCATGGCTGGTTGGCTTCTACAGGAGATGATGAATCAGACCGGTGGACTGGCGTGATTGCCCCATTTAGTTTGTTGATTTTATCGATTACTCACTTTGGATTGAGTTGGGTTATTGGGGGCCTCCAATCGCTGCCGATGGGGAAAATATTCTTGCCTTGGTGGGGTGGTGCTCTGGTGGTCGCGGTAGCTAGTCTTGTCTATGGTTTTACCCGCCGCTGGTATGACTTATCTGAAAATCAGGCGGCGAATATGCGCGCCTTTTTATCATTAGATTGGTTTTATCGCACGCTCTGGTGGCTATACCGGTCCATCAGTAAAACGATTTACAACTTATCCCAAATCCTTGAAGGGGAAGGCGGGATTTTGTGGGCTATCCTTTTTTTAATTCTTTTTGTGACCACTTTAGCGCAAGTTAATGGGGGAGGGTGATTTGATCCTCGAGAATTATGCCCCCTTAGCTGGCGGACTGGTTATTTTCACCGCCATCATCTTATTAATGAGCCGCTATTTGCACTTGAGCCTGATTGCTTTGGGTGCCCAATACGTGGGAATATTTGGTTTAGTGGCCTTGACTTGGCCGCTCGAAATGGCGGTAATTAAATTGATTGCGGGTTGGATTGGGGCTGCTGTTTTGGGCCTGGATCTGAGTGCGGTTTCGGTGCGTACATTTTCTGCTGGGAAAATAAATCTCAGCCGGGGAATTTTTCGGATCTTATTAGCTCTTATTTTTGTTTTTTCAGTCTGGTCTTTCGTACCCGAAGTAGCTCAGTTGTTGGTAAGTGCAACTTATGATCAAATTCTTGCCGGGTTAATGCTTTGTACTTTTGGAATTCTGCAATTTGGCATATCCACCCATCCCCTGCGAGTTGTGTTTGGTTTGTTAACTCTCTTATCGGGATTTGAGATTTTATTCGCGACTATCAATACGGTTTCTTTTGTGGCTGGCTTTCTAGCGATTTTAAACCTGGGCATCGCATTAATGGGGGCATATTGGCTGAAAGGATATGAAGGAGGCGATCAGCTATGAGTGCGCCTCTCATCTGGATTGTTTTTCCAATTTTGATGGGGGGCACCCTGGTGTTTTTCCAGCGGTGGCGAGTTTTGACTTCCATTTTGGGATTGGGAACTACCTCGTTGTTGGCACTGGTTGTGCGCTTCTTGCCTTTAGGTGAACCGCTGGTCGTAGGATCCTTTTCTTTGATCGTTCATGAGCAATTCCAAATTGCCGGCGCGCAGTTTAATATATCTGGCGCTGATCGTTCTTGGATCGTTTTGCTGTCACTGGCAATGCTGGCTGTCCAAACTGGGGCATTATTTGCCAAAATCCCGGAGCGTTTTATTCCATTAAGCCTGATTATCTTAGGTTTGTTTTTCGGTGTGCTTACCATTTCCCCGATTTTTTACGCAGCCATCTTTATAGAAATTGCCTCTCTGATCGGCGTGTTAATGATGGCATCCCCCGATAAGCCTCCGAATACTGGTTTGATCCGGTTTTTAATTTTCCAAACAATAGGGGTGATTATCTTGCTATTTGCGGGTGCATTTAACCTGGAAGTGATAGGTGAACCATCCCTGAGCAGACTCCCGGAGCTACTATTGGGATTAGGGTTTGCGGTTCTTTTTTCAATTTTCCCACTATATTTTTGGATCCCAATGGTATTGGACGATTCCCATCCTTATGCGGTAGTTTCATATATCTCTATCCATTACGGGGTCATAATCCTTTTTTTGCTTGAGTATTTTCAACTAAACCTTTGGCTATTTAGCAAATTAGATTTCTTTGATGGCCTCCGTTTTGCGGGGGTCGTTCTGATCGCTACCGCGGGCGCCTGGGCAGCTTTTCAACGGCATCTTGGTCGCATATTGGGTTTTGCCATTGGCATCGAAATTGGTTACTCATTGGTAACGATTGGTCTCCGCAGCAGTAGTTTGCATTTTGCTTTGGTGCTCCCGCGCCTGATCGCGTTATTAACTTGGGGATTAGCCCTGACTCAACTTCAATCGAAAGTTGGTGATCTTCGCTTTCGAACGGTTCAGGGATTTGGTCGCCTGTATCCGTTTCTTGCTAGTGGGGTCTTGTTTTCTAATTTCTCACTCGCGGGTTTACCGCTCTTGGCGAGTTTTCCGATATTGGTGCCGGTCTGGCAAGAACTCGTGCAGTTATCCTCTACCCTCGCGATCTGGACATTTTTAGGTAGTATTGGATTATTGGTTGGTGGGCTGCGATCAATGGCGGTTTTGGTTATGGGGCCTGAAGAGTTACCTGCCCCCGACTCAGATCAAATCATCCCAGCCTTCGTTATCGGACTTGGTGTGCTGCTGTTACTATTGATTGGATTATTTCCTCATTGGGTTTGGCCCTGGTTTTCAGGATTAGCCCAAGGCCTGGATTTCTAGTTTCTCAAGTAGATTTGGGTTTCATGCTATAATTCCCCCGGTTTTTTGATGAGTAAGACTAAGTTTGGCAGCCTGCTAAAACGACCTCCCGCCAACCACTTAATTGGAGCAAACGTATGGAATTAGAACAACTGGCAAAACGAGTTTCCTGGCTAGATGATGAACGGCGCAAGGATAAAAATGCACTCGTCCGCTTAGAAGAAAAGATAACCGCCCTGGAAGGGAAATTAGCCGCGGCCGAGCAGGATAAAACGGATCTCAGTGGTGAAATTACCCGCCTGCGAACAGTTATTTCGCGGTTAGACCAATTTGAAGGATCGATTACCCAACAACGAACCGAGTTCAATCGCCAACTTAAGGAAGTCGAACGAGTTACAGAGCACCGCGATAATGAAATTACGGCATTGCTGCGATCCGAAATTCAAAAATACGAAAAACCAATTACTGATATTCGAAAAGAATTAGAGGATGTGCGGGTCTTGCGTCGCGACATGCAGGCGCGCGTTTTAGAGGAAACTCGATTAGGTCGGTTATTGGAAGAGCTCGGTAACAACCTCGATGATCTCCGAGTTAATGAAGAAGAGCAAAGCCGAATTTATCGGCTCCTGGAAGATGGCCGCCGGCAGGATTCTCGCCGGTTAACTGATCTTCAGGGTGAAGTCGCCGCCGTCCGAAAACGTTCGGATGAACAGCGTGGTCAACAAGATGTAGCCGATCTCGCAATTAAGCGTCAGGAGACCAGGCTAAACGAGTTGGTCAATGCTGAGCAAGAACGTACCAACACCCAGGCTGCCTATTTGGAAAAGCAGGCACTGGTCGCAGTCGAGCGCGAAGCCGCATGGAAAGAATGGCAATCGCGATTTGAGATGGTCGAGAAACAATCGGTTGATGTTGAAACTCAATTGCAATCCCTCGATGCCACCTTTATGGCTGTCAAACGTACCCAAGACGCGGTCGATGATCTCATGCAGCGGGTTGAGCGGCGTATCAATGAAGTGGCAGAAATTCAACGTTTAGCGGAAGAACGCTTCAGACAGGAATGGACCACATTTAAAGCCGACGATCAAAAACGGTGGACCAATTACACCCTATCTCAGGATGAACAACGCGGTGAAATCGGTCGTCGTTTTGAGCGCGTCACCGAACGATTGACTTTTACCGAAGATACGTTGCAAGAAGTTCAAGATTTATTGCAGCATGTGAATGAAATGAACTCCCAGCATTTACAAACCATTCTGACGACAATGCACGAATGGTCGACTGCATACGAACGGACGAACACCAACCTCCGCTAAAATAATAATGACCCCCAAAACCGCTGATCGCCAGGAAGAACTGATGATCAGCGGTTTCAGTTCTCAAGCTAAATTCTCACCGGAGTTTTATGCGAGTTATTGGTACTGCTGGCCATGTCGACCACGGTAAATCGACGTTAATCGAAGCCCTCTCCGGCATTCACCCTGATCGTTTACGCGAAGAGCGGGAGCGAGAGATGACGATCGTTTTGGGGTTTGCCTGGATGGATTTACCCACTGGGGAAGAGATTGGGATTGTGGATGTCCCCGGCCATCGAGATTTTATCGAGAATATGCTTTCCGGCATTGGCGCGATTGATGCGGCCATATTTGTTGTCGCGGCCGATGAAGGGGTTATGCCTCAAACGCGGGAACATCTCGCCATTTTGGACATCTTGCAAATCCAGGGAGGAGTGATTGCCCTCACCAAAACCGATTTAATTGATGATCCCGAATGGTTAGATCTGGTAGAAGCTGATTTACGAGAGGAATTCGCGGAGACAGTCTTGGATGGGGCTCCTCTGGTGCGAGTGTCCGCCCAAACAGGGGCAGGAATTGCCCAGTTGAAACAGATATTGGGGGAGGTCCTGGCAGATAATGTCCCGCGCCCCGATCTAGGCCGCCCGCGGTTGTCCGTGGATCGAGCTTTCACGATTTCTGGCTTTGGCACCGTAGTAACTGGCACCCTGACTGACGGTTCGCTGCAGGTTGGTGATGAGGTCGTTATCCTGCCGCAAAATGTGCGGGGTCGTGTACGGGGTTTGCAAACGCATAAACGCAAAGAACAAACCGCGATCCCTGGCAGCCGTACGGCCGTAAATATCTCTGGGGTCGATCTGCAACAAATTCAACGCGGGGATGTCATCATTCATCCCGGCGATTACCCGCCAACTCGCCGTCTCGATCTCCAATTCCGCCTGCTGCCCGCGGTCAGTCAGCCAGTCCGTCACAATATGGAAGTCAAGCTCTTCGTCGGCGCAGCTGAAGTAGTAGCCCGATTGCGCTTATTGGGTATCGATGTGCTGAAACCGGGGCAGGAGGGCTGGGTCCAACTCGAATTATCGCGACCGGTGGTAGCGATGCGGGGCGATCGTTATATCCTCCGCCGACCCTCTCCCGGCGAGACTTTAGGGGGGGGCGTTGTCGTTGATCCCCAACCCGCTGGGCGTCATAAACGCTACGATCAAGCTGTCATTACAAGACTAGAGTCTTTGGTGGGCGGCACGCCGGCTGAAATTCTTTTACAAGCGATGTTGGCCTTGGGTATTACACCGTATAAAGAGGTCATAACGAAATCCAGTTTGGAATCCGAAGTAGCGAAAGTTGCTTTGACTGAATTGCTCGACACCAACCAGGCCCTGATCCTCGGGACTGAGAACACCCTCAAGCCGAACACATTGCTTTCATCTTCGATTTATTGGCTCCAATTTCAAGGTCAATTGAAACAAGAAATTTCTACCTATCATTCCGATTACCCCTTGAGACAGGGTATTCCCCGGGAGGAATTGAAGAGCCGTCTCAAAATCGATTCTCGGGTTTTTAATGTTGCCTTACCTCACTTGATCTCAACTGGAAAACTGGCAGAGCGCTCAATGCGCCTAAATCTACCCGGAGTTAGCCCGGTTCCTGTAGTTTATGACCCGGCGCACCAAATTTCATTCTCAGTCAGCCAAAAATCGCAAACCCAAAAACTTTTTCAACAATTTGCGGCCGATCCTTATGGGCCTCCAACGATTAAAACTTGTATCGAACTCGTTGGTGACGAAGTGTATAATGCCTTATTAGACCTGGAAGACCTCATCCCCGTATCTGGTGAAGTTGTTTTCCGGCGCGCAGATTATGACCAAATGGTTGCTCAAGTTCGGGATCGAATCGCACAAGGAGGGGGAATAACCGTTGCCCAGGTTCGTGATTTATTTAAGACCAGCCGCCGATATGTGTTAGCCTTTTTGGAGCATCTGGATGCCATCCGAATGACTGTCCGGGAAGGGGATGTCCGGCGACTGCGGAAATAACAAAAAATCCCCGGAAATTGGGTTCGTAAAACCAAGAATTTCCGGGGATTTTTGTTGTTAGGCTTCGTAAACCCATTCTCCGCCGACCATTGTTTTTACCGGGAGAATATCCTTAATTTCATGGGGATCGCACTCGAATGGGTCGGTATTTAAGACGAGTAAATCTGCCAGAAAGCCTGAGGCTAATTTACCCAACCGATCCTCCATTCCCGCAGCAAAGGCCGTCCCTTGGGTAAATCCTTGCAAGGCGGCGGTCAAGCCCAGGCGTTGTTCGGGATACCAGCCCTCAAATCCTGGGGTACCATCGGCCCGGCGGCGGGTTACGGCGGCATGTAGTCCCCAAAATGGGTTTGGCGATTCGACCGGCGCATCTGAACCTAATGCCAGGGTTGCACCTTGATCCAACTGTGACTGCCAGGCATAGGCCAGCGCCGCCCGTTCCCCCCAATAATCATCGGCCATTACCATATCGGAGGTAGCATGAATGGGTTGCATGGAGGCAATAATTTCCAGATCAGCTAAACGGCTCACATCTTGTGGATGGAGAAGCTGGACATGTTCGATCCGGTGACGAAGTTTAGATTTGGGCGGGCCGATTCTCAAGTTCTGTTCATAGGCGCGCAGCCGTTCAAACGCGTTGAGTACCTCATGATTGGCTCGATCACCAATGGCATGGACTGCCAGTGATAAACCATTTTCTACGGCCAGCCGACCCTCTTCAAATATCTCTTCTTGATCCATCAGGAGCATGCCGCGATTATCGGGGGCATTTTCAAAAGGCTGCAACATGGCAGCTGTATGGGGTCCTAAGGCCCCATCGGCAAAATATTTCACTCCCCCAATCCGCAGCATGTCATTCCCAAAACCACTGCGCAAGCCCACCTCGATAGCATGCGGCAGGTCATCGCGTGGGATGCTTTTTACAACCCGGAGTTTTAGCTGGTTATCTTGCTGTAAGCACTGCAAGGCTGCGAAACAACGCCTGCGGTCAAAATCATGGACTCCCGTAATCCCGAGTTGCCACAACTCGACTTGGGCGGCCTGGATCGCTTTCATGACTTCATCAAGGCGGGGTTCGGGCACTGCGGCCGCGACTAGATTCATCGCCCCTTCCAGTAAAATCCCGGTCGGGTGACCATTTTCAGCGCGGTGGATTTTGCCATCGGGGGGATCGAGGGTCTCGGCCGAAATATTGGCAGCTTTCAAAGCCGCTGAGTTGGCCCAGCCCGCATGTAATGATTTGGCCGTCAGAAATACGGGATGATGAGGGGCCACTTGGTCTAAATGATTGGCGTTGCCAAACCCCTCGGGCCACAAATTTTGGTTCCACCCGTGTCCTAATATCCACTGGCCCAACGGGGTTTCGTTGGCCCGATCAGCTACTCGTCGTAAACACTCGGCCCGGGTAGTGACCTCACAGGCTACTTTTTGCAAACCCAGGGCATAGTGTGATAGGTGGATATGGGCATCTGTCAGCCCCGGAATGATTACGGCTCCATTCAGGTTTTGATGAAATCCAATCTCCTCAAATGCAGCCCGGACTTCATTATCGGTCCCCAGCATAAGAATTTGGCCCCGGTCAACGGCCAAAGCTGAAGCGGATGGATAAGTTGGGTCAAGTGTATGGATCGTGGCGTTATATAAAATGCGCATAGTCAACGTTAGCTCCGAGGATACGGTTCTGCGTTATTAATACACCGATACCGTATTCCAACTAAGTAGATTTCAGAATGGTTCTTGAGATGATAGAGATGATTAAACCGAAATCTGCTCAGGTGTTGCGGAAAATCTGGCTCAATTTATTGAAAAGAATAATCTGCAACACCCTCAACCATTTTTCTCAAAGAAATCTAATAATGAGTCTAATTCTTCGTTTGAGAAATAATGGATCGTAATACTGCCGCCCTTGCGGCCATGTTTTAGGGTAACTTTGGTTCCCAGGCGTTCTCGGAGACGTTCTTCTAATGCAGTAATTTCGGGGGCAACTTCTTTTTTGGGGGGTGGGACGGTTTTCTCGCCGGTCAGGCGGCGGACCAGTTCCTCAGTTTGCCGCACATTGAGGTTTTTCGCCAGAATCGTTTTCAGGGCCGCAGTTTGGGCCTGGGGGGTGGGGAGGGTTAGCAAAGCCCTGGCATGTCCCTCGCTGATCTGGCCATCTGTCACGGCCTGTTGAATGCTCACGGGTAGATTGAGTAATCTCAGTGTGTTTGTGACGGCCACCCGGCTTTTACCGACTCGTTGGCCGACCGCTTCATGTGAGAGGCCAAATTCTTCGGTGAGTTGGCGGTAGGCCTCGGCCGTTTCCAACGGGCTGAGGTCCGCGCGTTGAACGTTTTCGATCAGGGCAATTTCCAGGCGCTCCTGTTCGGTAGTTTCCCGTACTATGACCGGAACTGTCATCAAGCCGGCTTCTTTGGAGGCCATTAATCGCCGTTCACCGGCAATCAAAATATATTCGCCGGTAAATTGCTCTTGAGTCACGATGAGCGGCTGGATAACCCCGTGTTCTCGAATGGAGGTGGCTAATTCTGCCAGTTCCTCGCCATCAAAATGCAGCCGAGGTTGCCGCGGGTTGGGCGTAATCGCCTCAACTGAGATTTCCTGAACTCCCCCGGACCCTGGGGAGGGCTGAAAACCACTGTCCTGCGGTATCAACGCATCTAAACCTTTACCAAGACCGGGTCGTTTTCGAGACATAGAGCACTCTCTTTCGTAATCGTTTAGTAATTAGGTGATTGCACTGTGCTAACCTATTAACCAACCAACTTGCCACCTAACCAACCTTTTCTAATACCCCATCACTCTGCAAGACTTCGGCTGCCAATGCCTGGTAAGCCTTAGCCCCAGTTGAACGGGGATCGTAAATCGAGATTGGCACCCCATGGGAAGGGGCTTCTGCCAACCGCACGCTACGGGGGATTATGGCCTCAAAAACTCGATTTGGGAAGTATTTTTTGACTTCATCCACAACGTCATTGGCAAGGTTTGTGCGGGAATCAAACATCGTCAAGACAACCCCGCGCACCTTGAGTTCTGGGTAAATCGCGGCTCGGATGCGGTTAAGGGTGTGTGTTAGTTGGCCTAATCCTTCTAGCGCCAGATATTCACATTGTACTGGGATGATAACGCCATCCTGGGCAGCTATGAGACCATTGAGGGTTAGTAAACCCAATGAGGGTGGGCAGTCAATCAAAATATAGTCATATTGGTGATGGACGGTCGCCAGAGCCGTTCTCAAGCGACTTTCTCGTTGTTCGGCATCAACCAATTCGATTTCTGCCCCGGCCAGAGCTGGCGAGGAGGGGAGGATCCACATATTCAAACGGGGATTATGGAGACTAAGGTTTGTGACTGCCGCAGTTCCCAGCAGGGCTTCATAAGTTCCGCCGCGAATCGTCTGCTTATTGACCCCAATGCAGGAGGTGGCATTGGCTTGTGAATCAATATCGACCAATAAAACCCGTTTGCCTGCTGCTGCCAAATAAGCTCCTAAGTTAATGGCGGTTGTGGTTTTTCCAACCCCACCTTTTTGGTTTGCCAACGCATAAATCTTGGCCATTTAGAATACCTCGATACGTGCAGATTTAATTTCTTCAGATGTCGGAACGCTGTCTAAACCCGCTCGGGTGACAGATAGAGCCGCGACTTGATTCGCAAACCGGGCCGCTGCCCAGGCATCCCTGGTTTTGTAAAACTGGATAAAAAACGCGGTAGCAAAGATATCACCAGCGCCAGTCGCATTGATTTCGTCAACTTGGGGGGCCCTAAACCGCCGGACATCACCATGCCAGTACACTCGCGCTCCGCGATAACCATCGGTCACCACAAAAACTTCACTTTGGGCTGCCAGGTTTTCGATTTGCTCTTCGTCATGATCGACATCTTCACTGGAAATCACCGTGATGGTTACCTGTGGCAGAATTTCAGCAGCCGTGTTCCAATCTTTGCGAAAAACTTTCCCTCCCTGGTCCCAGGATCGCAGCCAGCCTTGGGGTGTTACCCCAATCAGTGATTTTGGAAATTGATCAATGAGCTCGATATTCACCTCGGCGACCAACGGTCCTAAATGGACGATGGGGGTGTTTCGCCATTGAGCGGGGATTGCTGCTGGTGTGATTTCATTAGCAGTGTGATGGACTATTTGGGTCCGACCTGCGGGTGCGTAGATATTTTCAAACGTTGTGCTGTGTTCCGTGGGGAGATTGATTGTGGTTGCCCCTGCCAGTGAACCCAAGGGGAGCTCCTCCCCCCAGGACGTGACGATCCCCACTCTCAAGCCCGTTGCCAGAGCCGTAAGCCCGGAATAGGCGGCAGTGCCACCCATTTTGGGCCCTTCAGCGGTCAGATCACAGGTGATGTGACCAATTACTAAATAGTCGACAGGGGAGAGTTGAGTGAGGGCTTCCATGTGGCGTAATTATACCTGAAGGGGAGATATAAAAAATCACCCCAAGGCTGCAGCCTTGGGGTGATTTTTATTTTTAGAGATCACTCTTCAGAATGAATGACAACTTTGCGCCGATTGCCTTCTCCAGTGCTTTCGGTGTAAACGTCTGGATCATCCCGCAGTTCAATGTGAACAAAGCGGCGCTCGTTGGGGGGCATCGGCTCGAGGGCCTGACTACGTCCAGATTTGCTCACCTGCTCTGCTACGGTCTGGGCCAGTTGCCGGATTTGACGTTCACGGCGCTGGCGATACCCTTCAACATCGACAATCAAATGAATAGATTGTTCGATTTCTTTGCCGATGATTAGTTTTGCGATGTATTGCAGGGCGTCCAGTGTTTCGGCTTTGCGGCCGATTAGAATACTGAGATCGTCACCGTGAATATCCACGCAAATTGGGGGCCGGCCGCGATCTTCTGGTTCGAGTTCGCCGTATCGGGCGGTCACTTCGGCATTGATTTTCATTTTGTCCAGTAATTCGGATACCGTTTCCCGAGAAATCTGCAGATATTCGTCTTCGGTCTCGTCTTCGTCTTCATCGAGATCGGGGATCCATTGGGGTGGAGATTCCATTGGGGTTGGGGTATCTGCCTCAACTCCCGGTTCATTGGTTTCACCTTTGATGGTTAATCTCACTCGAGACTGGCGCGATCCTAAACCAAATAATCCTTTGGTGCCTTCGTCCAAAACTTCAATATCCACCTGATCTTCAGGTAGACCTAATTGGGCCAGTCCATCAGCAATTGCTTCTTCGATGGAGGGAGCAATAATCTCGATATTGGTCCGTTTTGTGTTCATAGTGCCTCCCTAGCTTGAAGCCCGGTTGGGGAGTATATTACTCCAGTCCAGCTTACCCATCAGGGCGTATTGGATGATCGTAGCCAGATTGCTGACCACAAAATAGAGCGCCAAACCCGAAGAGAAGCTGTAGGCTAGCCAGCCCATGAAGAGTGGCATATACATTCCCATCGCTTTCGACATTTGCGCGCTTTGGTCGTTCGGGTTGGTGGAGGGTGGTGTCATCAGTTTGGTTTGCAAATAGCTGGTGACGACTACGACCACAGCCAAAATCGGCAGTCCGAACCCGGCAATGGAGAGCCCAAAATCTTTCTCCGGTAGGCTCAAGTCCATCCACAAGAAATAATTATTGAGGGGGATCATCGCCGCACCATTGGAAATGTGTTTTGAGAGGGTCAGTAACTGCAGCGGGGTCACCGCCAACGCCCGAATGATGGCCTGGTAGAGGCCGATGATGATCGGGAATTGGATCAGAGTTGGCAGGCAGGACCCAAAGGGGTTAACGCCCATCTCTTGATAAAGTTTCATCTGCTCTTGAGCAAATTTTTCTTTATCGTCTTTATATTTTTTCTGTAGATCCTGATATTTTTTTGAACCTTGCAGATCTTGCATGGCTTTGGTTTGTTTCACTTGCTGGGCGTTGAGGGGGTAAGTGACCAGGCGCACCAAAATGGTGAACAAAATAATCGCCAAACCAAAGTTTTGCCCTACGAAATTATAAATGTAGAGCAGGACATTGATCATTAAGCTGATAAAGGCTTCCCACATATTTCTATTCCTATTTCTCTAAACCAAAGGACCATTTTTGAACGCCATTGGAGTCAACTGCGATCAGCAGGTTTTCGGGATTGGATGATGTCACCAGGAGTGAGTCTCCCGCGGTGACGGGGCCGGCGTGCAGGTTATCTTCGAAGGGCTGATTCCAGCGGATCGTTCCTTCGGGATTGACAGAAACCAATGAGCCTTCTTCGGTGGTGAAGAAGATGCCCTCGGCGGTGACCAAAGGGGTTCCAACGATGGCGCTGCCGGGTTGGATTTGCCATTGACTTACGCCAGTGGAGCGGTTCACCGCAAAGAATTTGCCATCCAGATCACCAAAGTAGAGGTTGTCTTCGTGAATGACTGGGCTACCCCAAACCCAGTTTTCAGTCGCAAACCGCCAGAGTTCACGACCACTTTCGGCGTCCAGGGCTACCATCTCGTTGGCAAAGGTCCCTACGTAGAGTTTGTGATCGGTGCTGACAACTGGCGTGCTGACGATGGCGCCGCCTAAATCGGTGGTTTTCCATAGCAATCGCCCAGTTTGAGCTTCCAGGGCATATACTTTGTGGTCCATCGAACCCAAGTAGATACAATCGCAACTTTCATCGGTTGCCGGAGCTGCCCAAAGTGGTTCGTCCGTTTCAAAAGGCGTGGCCCAGGCCAACGTGCCATTCAAATTGAGGGCATACAGCTTTTTATCGGCGGACGGGGCAAAGATCAGGTCCCCAGCAACTAATGGCCCGCCCACATATCGGCCTTCTGCGCCATCAAAGGTCCAATTGAGTTGACCATTTTCAGGATTTAGACTGTAAAGAACGTGGTCGTAACCCCCCACGATCAATTGCCCATCAGTAGTCAGGGCCGGTTGAGCATAAAAGGTGATTTTGGCATCAGCTTCAGCCGGATAGTGCCAGCGTTCTGAGCCATTGGATAGATTGATGGCCTGGACGAAGTTATTGAAGGCCAAATAGGCGGTCTCTCCGTCAGTCGTCAGACCAGCCCAGCCTGAAGCAACGCCGACCCGACTGCCAGCGCAGGCACTCATGAGTAGTGTAAGTGCCAGAATAGTGATGATGAGAAAGGTGTGTTTTTTCATTTTTTTCCAGGTTTCCTGAATCTGTGCATTTTTCCAGATTTGGCTGAAAAATCTCACGCTAAGGCGCAAAGACGCCAAGTGATTTAGCCCAGTGCTTAGCGGCTTGGCAACTTTTCGTGAGTTCGTTTTCGGAGGTTAGCATATAATCTGAAGAAATCCGAGCTATGACTGAATTATTCAACGGGATCGTAGCCCCCGGCATTAAACGGATTACACCGCAATACCCGCCAAGTCGCTAGCCAGCTCCCCTTGAGGGCCCCATATTTATAAATGGCTTGATAACCATAATGGGAACATGAAGGGTAAAACCGGCAAGTATTTTCTGGCAAGGCCTTTGAAACGCTGGCTTGATACAACCGAATCAGAGCCAGGAGGGGATAGCGGAATAAGTTTTTGAGGGTAGGGGGCAAATCACGCAGGCGCGGTTCAGAGCGATACAGATCATGATGATTCTGCTGCTCTTCGGGGGAATTGTCTTCTAAATTTTTCAAGTGGAACTCAGTGGACATTACCGATACAGGCCTGCACGTTGGAAAAGGTGGTTGACGGCTGATTTGATCTCAGCAAATTTGGCGGATGCAATCGGTTTGCGAGCGAGTAAGATAATATCCCAACCCGTCTGTAGGACCGGAATTTGAGGGCGGACGCTTTCACGTAAACGTCGTTTAGCCCGGTTGCGCCGGACCGCATTCCCTACCGATCGCCCGGCCGAAACGCCAAATCGAATTTTATCGCTTTCGTTAGGTTGTTTGATCAACACAACAAGCGGGTGGGCATAAGATTTCCCTAAACGCCGCACCCGCTTGAAATCAGTTGACTTCGTCAGGCGAAATTTGCGCTGCACCCCAGGACCTCTGGAATGGACGCGACCCGATTAGCTTTTCCAGTTGATCTTCTTGACGTGCTCGTTCATGCGGACGCCTAAGCGATGACGCCCCTTCAGACGGCGAGACTTGAGGACTCTGCGACCACCCGCAGTCTTCATGCGAGCGCGGAAACCGTGAACGCGGGCTCGACGGCGGATTTTTGGTTGATAAGTTCGTTTAGTAGACATTATTTACATCCTGTTTCTGATTAAAATCTCAATTGAGATGATTTGGTCATTTGGGCCGAACGCCGAGCGATTATACCGTCAACTCCTCGATTTGGCAAACAAAAATTCTATGTTTTTCTCTAGGAAATTATTCGAAAATCATTCTCGATTACGCGTCAATACGATAAAATTAAAGTTTCAAATGTAATATAAAAATTACAATATCGTTGGGTAAGAGATCCGATCCAAGACGGGGCATCACGGCTCATACCATCAGGTTCAGATTGAGGGGGATGGCCAGCCCAATGATCATTCCAAGCCCGGAGATGAGCACGGTCAGCATCTATCACCTCGCGGTCATGCGCCCATGTTTGGGGCCATCCTCGATTGTGAAATCGTTCTGGCCCGCGGGATGGGGTATGGGGCCTAACAGGGGGCTGAGCAAGCCGGTTTACAACCCAGCATTACCGATATTCCTGAAATCGAGCCTGCCACCCAAGCTGTCATAGCCGGCACGATCGTGGATCACAAAGAAAAACTACATAAGCTTGTAAACTGAGATAACTGATAACTGTCAATTCTCATGGTTGGGGATGCTCCCCAAAAGTGACCGGTATCTCCAGGGACGAGTCACCCCGAACCACTGCTAAATTGGCAGTATCACCTGGCGTGTAACTGTACAATACATTAATAAAGGGATGATCATCATCCAAAATCTGTTCACCCATTTGGGTGATAATGTCCCCTTCCTGCAGGCCAGCCCGGGCGGCCGGGCTGCGCGGGTTCACGTGGGAGATATAAACCCCGCCCTCAACTGGTAAGTTATAGCGGTGGGTGATCTGCGGCGTGAGCCACTGCCAGCGAATACCCAGGTAGGGATACGAAAAATAGCCCTTTTCGATGAGTTGGGTAGCCACCGCGTGGGCTTTGTTGACAGGGATGGCAAACCCAAGCCCTTCAGCCACCGCGCTGCCATAACCGCCGCCGCGCACAATCAGGGTATTGATACCGATGACTTCCCCGGCCAGGTTGACCAACGGTCCCCCGGAATTTCCCTGGTTGATGGCCGCATCGGTTTGGATCAGGCCTTCCATCTGGTAATTTTCGTTGACATCGATCATCCGCTCGGTGCCACTGACGACCCCGACTGTAACGGTATTCTTGAAATCACCCAGGGGCGATCCAATCGCAATTACGGTCTCACCCGGACGCAGCGCGTCGGAATTTCCTAATTCGGCAACTGCCGATACTTCAGCCTCGATTTTGAGTACTGCCAGGTCTGAAAATACATCCGCTCCGATGATTTCGGCCGGAATTTCACGTCCATCCGCCAGAATGATGCCAACTTCGGACACATCCTCAATGACATGGTTATTGGTCAGCACATATCCATCCGCCGAGATGATCACCCCACTCCCGCTGACCGGAGAATCGGCAGTGCGCCCAAAGAATGTGTTTTGTCCTGGAACAATACCAACGACGGTAACGACCGCCGGGCCAATTTTTTCGACTGCTTCTGTGACGGCCGTATTAGTATCAATTGTTACGATCTGTGGGGGTAATTCTGCGGTTGGTTGGGGGGCCACAGTGGGAATACTGGCAGGTTCGACGGCCGCGATTTGTTCTTTCATCGCTGAATAGACTGCCACCCCACCTGCCACGACACCACTTAAGGCCGCGACCGCCGCGACGATGACCACTAAACTGGCATAAAAAACGTGTTTCCAAGACATAGTAATTCCATTTCAGACCTGGAAGGTTTGTCAAACCTTCCAGGTCTTTACGTTCAAATTATCGTCGCCGACCTCCTACTCCGGCTACGAGCGAAGCCCAATAAAGTAATTGTAGAACAGCCGTAAAGAGCGCGGCGACGTAAGTCAAGGCGGCCGCGTTCAAGACCGAATTGACCCCCCGCTGCTCATCCGACCCGGTAATCAGGCCCGAGTTGGCCAATAATTCTTTAGCGCGGGCAGAAGCATTCAACTCCACTGGCAAAGTGACCAAGGCGAATAAAGCGCCACCAGAGAAAACCGCGACACCCAACCAGGCCAATTCCGTCATTCTGAGGAACAGCCCGATCATGATCAAAATCCAACCCAGGTAGGACCCGATATTGACCGCCGGCACCAGCATCGCCCTAAATCGTAAGGGGAAGTAACCTTCCTGATCTTGAACGGCGTGGCCTAATTCGTGCGCCGCAATCGCCAGTGAAGCCACAGAGCTGCCCCCATACACCCCTTCAGACAGCCGTAAAACTTTCTTGCGAGGATCATAATGATCGGTCAAATTACCGCGGACGCCTTGTACTTCGACATCGTACAACCCGCCGTAGCGGATCAACCGTTCGGCAGCTTGGGCACCGCTGACGCGACTCCGAGATGGCACGCGACTCCACTTTTTATAGGTTGAGTTGACGTAGAATTGGGCCGCCATCATTATCAGAAATGCTGGTGCCATGAACAACCAATAAGTAGGATTGAAATACATTGATTTTCCTTTTCGCTTGTTAGTTTTGACATTTCAGGCGATTGCTCTAGAAAACCACAATTCAATTAATCACTGATTTCTAGAGAGAAATCTCTAAATGTCAAAACGGCCTAAAAACTTTTCAGGCTCTTTGAGTGATGTTGTTATTGTGCCAGTTCCCCGGATACTGTTAGCAATATAACCAGAGCAAAATTGCTAATCAGGAGTTTCCGGGGAACTTTCACCACTCAAAAGCTAACAGAGCCACTTTTCAGAGAAGTTTATCAGCCATCAATTGACCAATACCAGAAATTTTGTAGGTAATAACCCGCCATTTGGAGATAAGAATATCCAAATGTTTTCATTTTTCCCAGTCTCCAGTCTATAGTAGTTTTCGGAAAGAATTTTGAAATGGAAAGCCCGTTCAAACCGAAAACTACTCAGGCGTGGCGGTAAATTTTTCCAGTTATGTTTAAAACACAAACCGACACGCACTTAGTCGCCAATCTTGTCCAATTCTTTCGCGTTTTGCTCCAACAAAATTTCGATGGCTTTTTCAAGCTGCACATCTCGGCCCGTTTGAATGTCTTCTTCATTGAGAATGATGATTTGATCAGGATCCATATCCAGGGCGTTGATATCATAACCATCGTCGATCGTCGTTTGGGGGATGCCGATAATGGGGTAATCGGGGTCGAGGCCAATTTGGTGGATCAGGCGGCGTTCGGGGGTAACCCAACTGGCAATGGTGACCCGCACAGCCCCCTGGTTATTGCTCAATGGAATCCAGAATTGGACGGACCCTTTCCCAAAGGTAGTAGTTCCTACCAAGGGAGCCCGATCATGATCTTGGATCGCACCAGCCACGATTTCAGACGCCGAGGCAGAACCATCATTCACGATAACCACCATGGGGATTTCGGTTGCCAGCCCGCGGCCTTTGGTTTCGTAGATCTCTTCTCTACCATCGCCAAAGACTTCGTAAAAGATCACCTCGTCATCTAAAAATTCCGAGGCAATTTTGACCGCACTGTCTACGGCCCCACCGCCGTTGTAGCGTAAGTCCAAAATCAGTCCGATAGGTTTCTCTTTTTTCAACGCTTCGAGAGCTTCTTCAACCTCATCAGGGGTTTTATCGCCAAACAAGAACAGGCGTAAATAAGCGATATCGTTGTCCAGCATACGGCCATCGACACTTGGGACGGTAACCGAGGCCCGGGTCACATCGACCTCAAAGGGGGCCATCCCCTCCCGCCCGATGGTCATCGTGATGGTTGTTCCTGCCGGCCCAAGCACTTTTTGACGGACCAACTCTCCATCCATCCCGGTCAAATCTTCGCCATCAATGGCTAAAATTTTGTCACCCGGTTGTAGTCCAGATTTTTGAGCCGGTGAATCAGGGAACGGGGTAATGATAGTGAGAAAGTCTTTACTAATATCGACCCAGGCCCCAATTCCCTCATATTGTTCTTCACCTTTGTGGACGATGGTTGCTTCTTCGTAATCATTCGGGTTCATGTAGGCCGTGTGCGGATCACCGAGGGCATCCAACATACCAGTGATGGCCCCTTGGACCACGATTTCATCATCGATGGAACTAGAAATTGCCCAAGTGCCCCAGAAAGGTTCAAATAATTCTTGAAATTCTTCCGGGGTACCACTCTTAGAGTTGAAATCTGCCACTGCTGGGGATTCGATCGGCAAGGTGTCGGTGGGGATTTCTTTGGCGACCAAAACACCGTAAATGGCGCCAGCCATCAAAGCGTCATCATCCACAGGTTGATCGACATAATGTTCATGAACGATATCCCAAGCCTCCCAGAAGGGCACAAATAATTCTTCTAGGTTTTTGGCTGGTTGTCCGATTTCAAGCTGGACATCGCCCTCTGCCGGGGTGGTGCTGGCTTCCTCTTCCGGGGCGGTTGTAGGATCCTCGGTGGGTTTTTCAGGATCGGTGATATCGGAAATAATGGGTATTTCTTCAACGGTTTCAGCAATATTGACTTTGTCGGAGAAAAACAGGTTACCAACGACCAATCCGGCTGAGAATAATCCCAGCATCAGCGTGCAGGCCAATAAGATTCCGACAATGATAAGGACGACTTTTTTCATGTGAACTCCTAAGAGAGGATAGGATCATCTAACTTATAAATTAGATGGGTCCTATTGATCTAAGATTACCATTTCAAGATTAGAGAAAAGTAAAAGTTGTGCTAATTATTTGTTGAGAAGTTGTGAAGGAAGTATGAAGCTGGATTTTTAAAAAGCCGGTTCGGTTCTTAGCCAGTGATTGACATAATCTTTCCAGCTATCTGGATCGCTAACTTGCTCAGTATAGGTTAAGATGGCTTCCCCATCCAGCGCATATAACGGATGACACGAGGTCGGAGCGGCCCCTTGGTTGGCGTGAACCAGGGCGGTTACCAAGGGGCCCGGGATATCAGCCTGAGTCAGTTCTGGGACAATTTCATCCGCCGTAATGATGACCTTGTCGGCTGTGAGGGCCAGCTCTTCGTCGATCCCTTTGTTTTTACCAATTTGGGCATTGCCATCAGGGTCGGCTCGCAGGGCATGAATAACAGCAATATTGGGTTTGATTGCTGGAAAAGCCATTAATTCTTCCCCGGAATATGGATCGGTTACCGTTTTGACATCGGGGCGGAGTTTGGGGAGATCAGTGCCGATCCAACCCCGTCCGGGCATAAAACCGATCCCGGCCATTTGAGCTCGCAGGCCGAAGGCCAAACTGGCTTCCGTTTCCTCGCTGATCTGGATTTCACCGCGATTGGCGTGGTAAGTGAACATGGGGGCTAATCCGAAAACTTCTAGCCCAAAATAACACGAGCGGACGGTTGTGATCATCCCGGAACCGACCAGGAGATCACTCTCCAAGCTCGCCGTAAAGGCCAGGAGGGTGAGGTCTATTGGGTTATTGCTGTTTTTATGTCGGGTTAAAAGGGCTTTCACGAAAGCTATTGGACGCCGGTACAGCGTCATCCCCCCTAAAGCTAAGATATCGCCATTTTGGACAAGTTCAGTAGCGTTTTCAAGAGAAGTTAGTTTACTCATCTGCTGCTGGGTCCTGGGTGGATCTATTTTCTTGGAGCGCGGCCACCTGATTGGCGAGGGTTTCCAGGTTGTTATCTTCCTCTTGCCAGGGATTTCTGGCTCGTCTGGTTGCGCGCCGAATTAAATCGATTTCCCCGCCTTCCATTTTGCGACGCTTGACAGCCGCATAGATGGCAAAATTAAATCCTACCACCAGAATTAGGGTTACAGAAATAATTAGAGTAGCTTTGGCATAATCCATAAATTTTTACTCCCAAAATTCGGGCACATATTGGGGGAGATCGTGGAGGTCGACCAGGGTGCGGTTGGCGGTCGGATCGTGGCTGTTTTGACCGACTAAAACGGTAAAGAATCCCAGTTCTTTGGCCGGAGCTAAGTTGCGAGGCGAATCATCCAGAAAAGCACAATTTTCGGGGGAGGGATTCCCGGCTCGTTCCAGCGCAAAATGATAGGACTCCACCTGCGGTTTGACCCACGGTTCCATTTCCCAGACATCGATCATTCCTTCAAAACAATCTTGAATTCCGAGGAGATCCATAACCCGATTGGCGTGGGGCGCATCAGAATTGGTAAATATCCACCGGCGATGCGGAATACTTAGCAGCATTGTCCGTAAGTTGGGATCAGGTTCTAGATATTCTGTGAGTGGCAGGTCGTGGACAAAATTAAGGTAATGAACCGGATCGACAGCATAGTTCATCTGGAGACCACGCAGAGTGGTACCGTGGTTGACGAAAAAACTTTGTCGGATTTGTGGAATTTCTTGGGGATCGAATTTCATAACTTGCAGCAGGTACAAGTCGATGCGTTCGCGAATAGCCTGCCACAGACCACAAGTTTCAGGATAAAGGGTTGAATCCAAATCAAAGAAGATGGTGTCAAAATTCATTGGCGTATTATACCTGTGGGATCGCGTTTGTGTTCAAGCTGGTCAGATGAGTTACGGGAATAAAGCCAGAATGCCCTCGCCAGTGACTGGGGGGAATGATATTCAGATGTTTGGGGCCAGCAGCCCGAATACAGTTTTTTTTCTTAGGTAGAAGTCCCGGCCTGGGGTTGGAACTTCTGCACTTAATACGAAGTTAATACCATTACTCAAGTCCTAGTAAAGTATAATAAACTCATGCCAATCCAAATTCTCGCCGATGAAATCGCTTCCCAAATTGCAGCTGGTGAAGTTGTAGAGCGACCAGTTTCAGTCGTCAAAGAGTTACTTGAGAACGCAGTCGATGCGGGGGCGCAGTTTATTTCGATTACGGTCGAAGGGGCCGGTCAGCGGCTCATTGAGGTCGCTGATGATGGTTGTGGTATCCCCGCGGCTGAAATTACCCTGGCGATGGCTCGCCACGCGACCAGTAAACTCTCGAAAACGGAAGATCTCTTCCGCATCGCGACGCTGGGATTTCGCGGGGAAGCTCTGGCCTCGATTGGATCGGTTTCCCGGCTGACGATCAGCTCCCGGCCCAAAGAGGCCGAAATGGGGGTGCGGCTGCTGGTCGAAGGGGGGCAGGTGGCCGAACCGCAACCCATTGGCATTCCAGCGGGGACGGTAATCCGAGTGGAAGATTTATTTTACAATGTTCCGGCTCGTAGAAAATTCTTGAAAACAGATCGTACCGAACGCCGTCAAATCGATACCCTCGTAACCCGGTATGCCTTAGCCTATCCTCATATTCGCTTCCAACTCCGGCAAGAAAATCGTCAGGCTCTCCAAACCAGTGGTAAAGGTGATCGGCGGGAGGTATTAGCCAATTTATATGGCGTAGAAATTGCCAAGCAAATGATTGAAGTGGTGGCTGAAGATGATGACTTGCGGATCACCGGGTTTATTTCTCCAACGACGGTCACTCGTTCTAATCGCCGTGAGATCATCTTTTTCGTGAACGGTCGCCCAGTGCAGGATTCAGCCCTAACCACGGCCTTGGTTCAGGCTTATCACACCCTATTGATGGTTGGGCGTTATCCATTAGCAGTGATGTTCTTGGAACTATCCCCACACCTGGTGGATGTGAATGTCCACCCGGCTAAGTCTGAAGTCCGCTTTCGGGATCGGGACAGCATTTTCCGCGGGGTTGGCCGGGCGACGCGCCGAGCATTGCTGGCCCACACCCCGGTTCCCGGTGTAGAAATGGAGAGCCAACTCCCCCGGTGGTCTCCCACTTGGAAAAGTGATTCCCCCCCCTCCCGGCCAGAGATGGGACCAGCCTGGGGATTGAGTTCAGCAGACTACCAGCAAGATTCTACTGGTCAATCCGCAGTGGATTCAAACCCGGCCGCTCAAGCAGAATTACCACGGGTGACCATCCCCCTGTTACGGCTGATTGGTCAAGTGGCAGCCACTTATTTGATCGCCGAGGGACCCGATGGCTTATATTTAATTGATCAGCACGCGGCTCATGAACGGGTATTGTTTGAACGATTCATGGCTCAGCGAGAAGAAACCATTCCGGCCCAAACATTATTGGAACCAGCTACGGTAGAATTTCCTCCGGCACACGCTCGTTTGCTTGAAGAGCAGTTACCCGTGTTGGCTGAATTGGGTTTTCAGGTCGAACCGTTTGGGCGGGGCACATTTTTGTTGCGGGCTATTCCCACAATTTTGGCAAATATGAATCCTTCCGCCGCATTAAATGTTTTGGTCGAAGATTTTGAAGAAGATGAAACTCCGCTAGCCCATCAGATTGAAGAGAAAATTATTGGGCGCGTTTGCAAACGCGCCGCAGTTAAAGCTGGTCAGGTTCTTTCTGTAGAAGAGCAGCAGGCCCTTATCAAAGATTTAGAAGCCTGCCAATCACCGCGAACATGCCCGCATGGTCGTCCAACAATGATTCACTTATCAGTAGATTTGCTAGAAAGACAATTTGGCCGTAGAGGAGCACGTTGATGTGGAGTTTATTAGTACGAGTCCCAGGAAAATCTCCCACAGAGTACCAAATTACGCCCGGAAAAGCCATCATTGGTCGCAAAAGCGGTAACGACATTTCGATTGCCGATCCATCGGCTTCTAGATTACATGCTGAAATTAAATTGGACGAGAATTCAAATGCGCTTACTTGTTCGGATTTAGGCAGCACCAATGGCACTTTTATAAACCGAGAACGGATTTCCGTACCGGTTTTGCTGGCGAATAACGATCTAATCCGGATTGGGGGCACCACGATGGACGTGTCGTACAATCCTCAAGGGGTTGAACCAGTTGATTTTTCAGGGGCCCAGCCTTTTACCCGAGAATTGGTTCTGGAGTCACTTGATCATCATGCTGTGTTGGTTTACGACGTCGCCCGGCAACTGAATACCGTTACCGATATCGATTCTGCTTTAAGCGAGGTTTCAAAATTAATGAAACGTTCCATGGGGGCCGATCGCTGCCAGGTTATTTTGGCCGCAGACTTTGATAAGATGTCCGAATTGCGGTTTCCCACCAGTATTGCGGAATCGGCCATAAATCAACGTTCCGCGGTGATTGTCCAGGACATGTCTACCAGCTCTTTTGGCCGGGTTAGCAATAGTTCGATGCTGATGCGGATTCGATCGGCGTTGTGCGTCCCGGTGATGGCTGCCGAGAAGGTCATCGCCCTGATCTATATGTATAAAACCGATGATAACGGGCGTCCGTTCAGTCAGAAGGATTTGCAACTTGCAGTGGCGATCAGTCATCAGGCTGCGCTGACTATCCAACGGATGGACCTGCTAGAAAAGATCCGCCAGGAACAACGGGTTCACGAATTATTACAACGCTTTGTCTCACCTACCGAGGTGAAATACCTGGCCGATTCGTACTTGAAAGATGGACATTTGCCGGGCTTAATGGGGCGGGAAGTAACCGTCATGTTTGCCGATTTGGCCAACTCCACCACAGTGGCCGAAAAAGTCGGGGCCGAAGCATTCGGTTCGTTGCTGGATCAATACTATAAAGCGATGACCGATTTGGTATTCGAGTACAACGGGGTCATAAAATTCATGGGGGATGGCATTATGGCCGTGTTTGGGATGACAGATAGCCGCATCACAGATCCAGACAGCGCTAACCATGCAGTTCAGGGTGTTCAGGCCGGTTTGGCAATCTTAGACCATATTGTTATGGCCGAGTATGCCAAAGATATGCACATGGGAATTGGGATAAATTCCGGCACCGCAATGGTCGGCTACGTGGGGACGGAGCAACGAGTGGAGTTAACCGCGGTCGGGGATATTGTCAACGTGGCCTTTCGCCTCGAAAAATTTGCCCGTCCGAATCGTTTGCTCATCGGGCCTGAAACTGCAGTTGAAATCGCCGGACAATATCCCTTGAGTGATTTGGGTTCCCAAGATGTCCGTGGCCGGACCCAACCAACCCGAGTATATGAGGTTTTGCGGAAAGCACCGGAGTAAAACTTAGCCCATGCCCATCATCAAAACTTTGCCGGGGGCGAATATGGACATCGACTTAGCAACCCCTGCGGATCAGATTGAATGGCAACAAGCGGAATGTCCTTGGAATGCGGCTGAAGGGGAGAATAACCGGAAATGCGCGGTAAAAAATATCTCGATTTGCCCCTATTTTTGTGGAATTCGGTATCTAGATCAGGTTCTCTGTTCTTATCCCCAACCAAACCCTTATCAAGATCGAGTTCATGCCAGCCCAATTAGAATTGAAGGTCCCAAATTTGTTCAAGGGGCAGTATGTGAGCCGATAATACGATCATTACCGGAATGGTTTGGAATTGAAATTGCCATTCAGGAGTATGTGGTTGACATTGCGGAGATGCCCACATTTTTGGCCCAAAACCAGGATGAGACGGTTGGTTTTCTGACCTTGAAAATCCCAAACTCATTTACGGCTGAAATTCACGTGATGGGGATTTTGCCACAATGGCATCAGCAAGGGATTGGGCGACAATTATTGTGTTCAGCTGAAATATTTCTTCACCGAGAAAACATTGAGTTCTTGCAAGTAAAAACTTTAAGTGCCAGCCATCCAGATTCGTTTTACGCCCAGACGCGGCTGTTTTACCTGGCGATGGGTTTCGTCCCCTTGCAGGAATTCCCTGGGTTGTGGGGGACGGAAAATCCATGCCTGCAGCTGATCAAAAAGCTATGACGATTTCTAAAACATCCTATATGTCTGGCTTGTGGCTGGAAGATCAAAAACTCCGGCTCCGGACAGACATTCCCATTCCGAAGCCCGGACCTGAAGACGCGTTGATTAAGATCAGTTTGGCAGGGATTTGTGCCACTGACCTGGAAATGGTGCGGGGTTATTATCCCTTTACGGGGGTTTTAGGCCACGAATTTGTGGGTGAGGTTATCCAAGCGCCAGCGGCCCCCAATATGGTCGGACAGCAAGTGGTAAGTGAGATCAATATTAGTTGTGGTTCATGCCCCGCTTGTGACCGGGGGGAATACAGCCACTGTTTTCAGCGTAAATCGGTCGGTATCAAAAATCAGGCCGGGGTTTTTGCCGAATATGTTGTCTTGCCGATAAAAAATTTGCATCGGGTGCCCGATAATGTACCCGCTGATTGGGCTGTTTTTGCTGAGCCTTTGGCGGCCGCAGCTCAGATATTAACTCAGGTGACAATTCAACCCTCCGATCAAGTTCTAGTGGTGGGGGCTGGCCGATTAGGCCAGTTGATTGCCCAGGTTTTTGCCCAAACGGGCTGCCATTTGACTGTAGTAATTCGACATGAGTATCAGCGCCAAATTTTGCAATCCAGCCAAATAGATTCCATTAGAGAAGCTGACGTAAAAATAAATCGAATGGATTTCGTTGTAGAAGCAACTGGCTCCCCTGGCGGTTTTGGCTTAGCCGTTAAAGCGGTGCGTCCCCGGGGAACGATTATGCTTAAAAGTACCTATGCTGGGAAGATCGAAGCTGACTTATCGGAGGTAGTTGTCGATGAGATTACCCTGATTGGATCGCGGTGTGGTCCATTTTCACCTGCGTTGGAATTAATGCGAGCCGAACGAGTTGATCCGAGCTTACTTATTACCGCCCGGTACCCATTAAGTGCCGGTCTGGCGGCCATTGAACATGCCAGTCAACCGGGGGTACTCAAAATTTTGATCGAACCCTGAAAGAATATTTTTAACCACAGATGAACGCGGATAATTTTAAATATCCGCGTCCATCTGCGGTTTCTTTAAAAAAAGCCGAATAATTGATTAGAGATGGTTTCTGTTACGGGGAGAGTTTATGAGATGGGGAGGTAAATTGAAAATGTCGTTCCTTCCCCTGGGGTGCTATCTACTTCAATGCTGCCCTTGTGACCTTCAATAATCCGTTTTACGACGGCTAACCCTAAACCAGTTCCCGCGGAGACATTTTCTGACCCAGGAACACGGTAGAATTTTTCAAATAATCCCGTTTGATGTTCTTTGGGAATGCCAATACCAGTATCTTCCACGGCAATAATGAGTTGTTTGTCATTTGCGAAGGCCCGCAATCGAACTTCTCCAGCGGGGCGATTATATTTGATTGAATTACTGAGTAAGTTAATGACGGCTTGCTTAATTTTATCGAAATCACCTTGAATATTCGGTAAATCGGCCTGAAAATCTGGTTCAAATGTTAATCCATTTTCGGTT
This sequence comes from uncultured Anaerolineales bacterium, assembly GCA_964453155.1. Classification (GTDB taxonomy): domain Bacteria; phylum Chloroflexota; class Anaerolineae; order Anaerolineales; family UBA11858; genus CAYVQU01. The sequence continues at coordinate 37,161 of CAYVQU010000013.1, forward strand.
ACATTAGTCTGAACCAAAATTGCGCATTCAGCCAAGAGATCTGCCGGTTGGATTGATTGTAATTCAAAGCTCGACCGTCCTGATTCGAGGCGAGCTAAATCTAAATAGGAGGTTGCCATCTCTGAGAGCCGGGTGGTTTCTCGTTGGATGACACTTACCATCTGATGATGTTTTTCTTTGGGGAGTTCAGGATACAACAATAATTGCGCGGCGGTATTAATAGACGATAGGGGGGTCCGAATTTCGTGTACAAATTCTGAAATCAGATCAGATTGTTGAAATAACCGGGTATTCTCAATCGCCACTGCGGCTTGAGCCCCCAGGGTCATGAGAACCTCCTGATCTTCTATTGTAAAATTCCCATCAATTTTGTTGATCGCTTCCAACGCGCCAATAACCTTATTCTTGGTGATCAGGGGAACGCCCAATAACGAAGTGGTTGGCAATTGGATCGAATCAGCAATATTTTTAAAGTAGCGAGTATCTTGCTCAACGTCACCAATGATGATGGGTTCCTGGTTAGTGATAATCCACCCGGCAATGCTGCTGCCGACTGGAACTTTTAGGCCTCGCATCAAGGGTTCATTGGTGGCCGCCTGAAAGAATAATTCACCTTCTTTTTCATCGTAGAGCAAAATCGAAGCCTCAGCCGCATTCGATAGATCCGCGGCAGCATTTACGATGCGATTCAGCAGAATATCTAAATCCAAGGTGGAGGCGAGATCATGGGAGATTTCGATCAACCACTGATAGCGTTCCAAAAGGGTGCGTTGGGGAATGTCATTCATTTGAAATTGCGTTATGGATCTCTGGGAATACTTCGGCTACATCTCCACAAATGACGATACTGGCATGTTCATCAATGTAGGTCGGATTGTGATTGATCACGATGATTTTGGCATTTTGCTCAAGGGCCTCTAGCGGTAAGCGTGCAACCGGCGTTACCAGGAGAGAAGATCCAGCTACAATTATGAGATCACATTCTTGGGCAGCTTTTCTGGCCTGCAACCAAGGTTTTATCGGCAGTTGCTCACCAAATAAGATGACATCAGGCTTTAAGATTTTTTTACATTTCGGACAATGTGGGATTTCACCAGTCTCAATATAAGGCTCCAAGAACGTGTCCGCCGCAAACTGACGATAACACCCAATGCAGGTTAGGGTTTGCATTGTGCCATGGACTTCGATAACATTGGCTGAGCCAGCCTTTTGGTGTAAGCCGTCGATGTTTTGGGTGATAATTGCTTGGATAAAATTTTTTCTTTCAAGGCGTGCCAAGGTTAAATGGGCTGGGTTTGGTTTCGCCCGCCACATTTTTTTTGCCAATGGCTGTAACCAGTTAAAAAACTTATTGGGGTTGTGCCTAAAAGTAGACAGCGACGCCACTTCCATTGGGGAAAATTGCGTCCATAAACCCTGATCGGCTGAACGAAAATCGGGAATATCAGAAGGTGTTGAACTACCGGCTCCGGTTAGAACTACAGTATTTTGGGCTGCTCTAATTAATTCCGCTGTTTCCCGAGCCAGCGTTAAAGTCTCGCTTGAGGTTTGAGACATTATTTACATAGTAGTTGGTCTGATAATCGCATTGGCTAGTTTTTCGAATTGTTGGGCGGTTACATTTCCTGATTGGTGTAAAACCATCGGCGTATTGGATACCGCAGCCTGGAATGCTAGTTCTGGGGCTGGTGTAAATACGGTTGCGATTTTCTGTCCAATATCTTCTTCTACTTGTTTCCAGTTAAGCTGGACGCTGGAACGAATTCGATTGATGAGTACAACCCGTAACCGCGGTTCACCGATACCCAGGCTAAATAAATCCCGCATGAGGGCTTTCGTTTGAGCGACATTGCTCGGAGTCGGTTCAACGACTATGATGAGTTCATCACACATTTTTGCCAGTGATTGCGTTGCCGGTAATAGGGCTGATCCTAAATCTAATAAAACCCATTGAGCAATATAGGGTAATTGTTTGGTTATGGCTTTGTAATGATCGGAACGCAAAATATTGACCGCATCTAAGGGGCGGGGGGAGGATAATAGTAAGTTGATACCGGATTCGTGGGAAACTAAAATTTCCTCAACAGATTCGGTCGTGATGTCAGCGGGTTCTGTTGTCAATAATTGCTCAAGCCCGGCAGGATTTGAGTATCCTAAACTGCGACTGACATCCCCGCGACCAGGATTGAAATCAACCACTAATACATCTTGGTTGGAGACATTTTTCAACACAATGCCCAAATTTACGGCCAGGGATGAAACGCCTAATCCTCCTTTTCCAGCCAAAATGCCGATCAATCGGCCGCGTACGGCATCGCGCGATAATGGGCGCGTCATCGATTTTTGTGAACGGGCCAACAAGACTTTAACTTGGGCAAACAATTCCCGAGGTTGGGTTGGTTTGGTGAGATAAACATCCGCGCCAGCTTCCAGACCAGATACTTTATCTTCCACTTGGGATTTGGCCGTGAACATGATGATGGGGACATCTTCGGTTTCGCTGTTTCCCCGCAGATGACGGGCGACCTCGATACCATCCATCCCGGGCATCATAACATCCAGCAGAATTAAATCGGGGATTTCTTTGCTCACGGCCTCTAAAGCTTGATGTCCGTTTTCGGCGGCAATAATTTTGTAGCCCTGTCGTTCCAACATTAAACCAACTAGTCGAAGGGTATCAAATTCATCGTCGACGATTAGAATTTTTTCTCCAGCCATACTTTATTCTCCAGAAATGTGTGCGGTATTGTGTATGCGTGTACGAATATTTTACCAAATAAATTGGTACCTTAGTACTGTAGAATGATTTTGCTTGCAGGAGAGTAGCTGATGCAAAATCATTCTTCAAGGGTTATAATCAATTTGCTATGTTGGCTAATCTTAAAAGTATTTTACATCGAGATTGCGAAATTGAAACCGATCAATCAGTACTAGTGGGTGTATCTGGTGGGGTAGATAGTTTATGTTTGCTGGATGGGCTGCATCGTTTAGGGATAAATCTCATCGTAGCCCATTTTGATCACGGCCTCCGATCAAATTCAGCTGCTGATCTTGAGTTTGTTCGTACAGAGGCCCTTAAACGGGGGAGTCAATTCTTTGGGGAGCGCGCCGATACCGCGGCTTTTGCCCATGAAAAGCGACTTTCGATCGAGGCGGCTGGACGGGAATTGAGATATTCTTTCTTGTTTCGCGTCGCGGCAGAAAATGGAGTCCGGGCTGTGGCTACCGCCCATAATGCCGATGATCAGGTTGAAACTGTGCTGATGCACTTGATCCGTGGGGCGGGGTTGGATGGCCTGACAGGGATGGCAGTGCGATCCGTTCCGAATAGCTGGAGTAATTCCATCCCCCTGATCCGGCCGCTCCTAGGTATCTGGCGGTTGGAAATTGAAACTTATTGTGCTGAAAATAACCTGATTTTCATTGACGATCATACGAACCGTGATTTGCGATTTTTCCGAAACCGCTTGCGCCATGAGTTGATCCCTGGGCTGGAATCAGCTTTTGACCCAGGATTCCGACCGCGTCTCTGGCAGACTGCCAATCTGTTAGCCGCTGACCGGCAAGTATTGGAGAATTTGACCACTCAAACCTGGGAGAAAGAATTCTACGCTGTCAATGCTGACGGATTGGCATTCACCCGGGCTGCTTTCAATCAACACCCTCTGGGGTTACGCCGGCGATTAATCCGTAAAGCTATCGCAAAATTGCAACCCGGGGCCCGTGACGTTGATTATGCCATCGTTCACCGGGTAATTGATTTCTGTGCCTCGCCGCCAGCTACCCATCAAATGGACATCGGTTTGGGAATCTGGCTTTTTTCGGAAGCTGAGGCGATTTTTATGACGATGAACCCTGATCAACTACCGGCGCAACAATGGCCGCAAATGGGGGCAGAAATGTCAGGTGTCAGGGTAACGGTCGCAGGTTCGGAGGTGAGACTAGTGTTTGAGGCGGGATGGCAACTCACCGGAAATAAGATTGTGGATATTGATCATAGGGTGGCATCCGCATTACAAAATGGGGATGAATTCCAGGTCTGGTTCGATGCGGGGGAGGCAAATCCTGAGATTGAGGTCCGAACGCGCCAGCCAGGGGATCGGTTCAAACCTTTAGGTCTGAATGGTAAATCTATGAAATTATCAGATTTTATGATCAATGAAAAAATTTCGGCGCGGGCCCGTGATCGTTGGCCGTTGGTCTGTTTAGGATCCGATATCGTGTGGGTACCGGGTTATCGATTGGCTCACCCTTATCGGGTTACGGGGGATTCAAAACATGTTTTTCAATTGAGAGTTTCCAACAAGAAATAGTTTGGTGGGTGTTCGATTTTGGGTTTTTCGATTAAAATAAAACTTAATGTTAATGAAAAACTTAATAATGAAATCCAGTCAAGCCCTTCATTCCTTTTCTGATATCAAAACACTCAGCGATCCCCGACGGTTGACCGTAGTACGTCTGCTCATGGCGGCTCCAGCGACTTTATCTCAACTTGGAGACAAATTGGGTCTGTCGGCGGCCCGCGTCCGTCACCATCTCAAAATCTTGGAAACCGCGGGCTTCGTCGAGCTTGTTAAAACCCAGCCAGTGCGCGGGTTTGTCGCCAAGTATTATCAGGCCACAGCCCAGGCATACTTTATCAACAATGTGGTCTTACCCCAAGAGACTACAGAGACTCTATTTGTAATTGGCAGCCACGACCTGGCGTTGGAGTTGTTGGCCAATCACTTCGGCGATACCCCCGCAGCAACTCGCCTCATCACCATCCCCGTCGGGAGTTTGGATGGCTTGCTGGCGCTGCGGAGTGGTCATTGTCAGCTAACCGGTTGTCATCTATTTGATCCCGTAGGGGGCGAATATAACACTTCTTACGTGCGGCATATTTTCCCCGGCCAGAAGATGAATGTGTTTACGCTGGCGCATCGCCAGCAAGGATTGCTGATCGCCCCTGGAAATCCACTCCAGATTAAGGGGCTGGAAGATCTTATTCGGCCAGATGTTTCCTATATCAATCGCAAATCTGGTTCGGGTACTCGGTTGTGGTTCGATCATGAACTGCATTCTTTAGGGGTAGATCATGCTCATATTCGCGGCTATTCGAATGAGGTTGGAACGCACTCTCAAGTGGCCGCTGCGGTAAAAACCGGAACCGCGGATGTTGGCCTGGCAATATTGGCTGCGGCCCAGCACCACGAACTTGATTTCATCCCCCTTTTTGAAGAAAGATTTGACTTGGTGCTGACGGCCGACGCTCTTGCTGATCCCCATTTGATCCCAATATTTGACCTGCTCAACACCCAAAACTTCCAAAATCAAATTTCTGGTTTGGTTGGTTACCGAACTACCCAGACTGGACAAGAAACTCAAATTCCATAACGCATTTTCTAGGAGAAACACTGTGAAACGGACGATCATTGTCGCCTTGAATTTGATAATGCTGGGAACCTTTTTTTTAGTCGGGTGTAATTCGCAAAACCCAGCACCTGAAAGCCAGGAAATTATCCTGGCCACCACCACCAGTACCTATGATTCGGGATTATTGGATGCGCTCATCCCCGTTTTTGAAGAGCAGTCAGGTTATATTGTTAAGATTATTTCGGTTGGCACCGGGAAAGCCCTCACCATGGGAGAAGAAGGTAATGCCGATCTGTTGCTGGTTCATGCCCCTTCGGCCGAAATGGAGTTTATGAACGGGGGCTATGGGGTTGAACGCCAACTGATTATGCACAACGATTTTGTCATCGTGGGCCCATCAGCAGATCCGGCCGGAATCGGAGGTTCAACCGCGGTGCCAGACGTGTTTACAAAAATTGCTTCATCGAAATCCCCCTTTGCCACCCGCGGGGACGATTCAGGTACCCATAAAAAGGAACGTTTGTATTGGCAGACCGCTGAAATTACTCCCGCGGGTGAGTGGTACTTTGAAACTGGCCAAGGGATGGGTGCGACCCTGCAAATCGCTTCTGAGAAGAGCGCTTACACGCTAACGGATCGAGCGACATTTTTATCCTTGCGGGATGTTCTCAGTCTGGAAATATTGGTTGAGGGGGATGCTTCTTTGCTGAACGTTTACCATACGATGATTGTAAATCCCGACCGTTGGCCAGCAATCAATCTGATCGGTGCTCAAGATTTAACCTCGTTTTTGATTTCGGATGACGCCCAGGCCATTATCGCTGAGTTTGGTATCGAGGAATATGGGCAACCCCTATTCTTTCCCGATGCTGATAAAACGGACGCCGATTTTGGTTTATTATTCCTGGCTGCCGGATCAATTTGATCCGGCAGTTCTTTTAGGGTAACAAAATGGGTAGCTACCTCATCCTAAAGAAGTTTCTCTACCTTTGAAGTTAGGAAAATAGTATGGAATGGATTTGGAATGGAATTTTGCAAGCGATACGCCTACTGTGGCAGGGCGATCCAGAAGTTATTCAAATTACATTACTTTCGCTAGCCGTGTCGGGATCTGCTACGGGGATCAGTTTGCTGATTGGATTGCCAATCGGCACAATGTTGGCGTTGGGGCGTTTTCCGACTCGCCGGTTTTGGCTCAGCTTGATCAATACCGGGATGGCTTTACCACCGGTCGTCGTGGGGTTAGTCGTTTCAATTTTTTTGTGGCGCAATGGCCCCTTGGGTCAACTCCGATTAATGTATACGCCCACGGCAATTGTGATCGCCCAATTCATTATCGCGGCCCCGATTGTGATTGGATTAACGGTAGCCGCGTTACAACAACTGGACCCGAATTTACAAACCCAATTATTAGGCTTGGGCGCCTCTCGTTGGCAGATGATTTGGCTGTTATGGCGGGAGGCCCGGTTACCCTTATTGGCTGCAGTGATGGCTGGATTTGGCGGCGTAATTTCGGAGGTGGGGGCCTCGATGATGGTGGGCGGCAACCTGCGGCATCACACTCGGGTTTTGACGACCGCGATCGTGTTGGAAAACAGCCGTGGTGAATTTGGTCCAGCAATTGCCCTGAGTGTAATTCTCTTGTTATTGGCCTATCTGGTTACGCTGGCCTTAACCTGGATTCAGCAAAGAAACGCGCCCGGTAAATGATGACTCAGAACGCTACTCCGATATTATCCGCCCGCAACCTGGTTGTTCATCGCGATGGCAAACGGGTGTTGAATATTTCTGATATCCAGGTGGAAGAATCCAAAACCTTAGCCATTATAGGTTCCAATGGGGCTGGCAAAAGCACCCTAATGTTGGCCCTGGTCACCCTGCTCAAACGAACCGCGGGGGAGTTATATTTTCGGGATATGTTGCTGTCAAAGCGGAACACGGCCGCATTCAGACGAAAGATCGCCTTGGTGCTGCAAGACCCATTATTATTGGATGCCACGGTCTATAAAAATGTGGCCATGGGACTACGATTTCGGGGGCTTCCGGCGAAAGAAATTGTGCCCAAAGTGACGTATTGGCTCGAAAAATTGGGGATCGCCCACTTAAAAGATCGCTCTGCCCGCCAGCTATCAGGCGGCGAAGCCCAACGAGTCAGTTTGGCCCGGGCCTTCGCCTTAGACCCCGAAATTCTTTTACTAGATGAACCTTTCCGCGCTCTGGATGCACGGACTCGCAGCCAAATTCTTGAAGATTTTCAAGTATTGCTCGCGAATTCCACTCTGACAACCCTGTTTGTCACCCACGACATGAATGAGGCCCTGTTACTGGGGGATCGGATTGCTGTGATCCTGGACGGCGAGCTGCGTCAAATGGGAACCCCAGAGGAAATCTTCAACAGCCCCGTGGATGTTGAAGTGGGTTCTTTGGTGGGGGTTGATACGATCTTTAGTGGAAAAATAATTGCCAGCAACAATGAAAATCTAACCGTAGATGTTTGTGGCCTCGAAATCATTGCCTTAGGAACCGGATTCATTGGGCAAGAAGTGCTGTTATTGCTCCGCCCCGAAGATATTACCCTGTGGACGGAGGCCGCCCTACCCCTTTCCAGCGCCCGCAACTGCTTGACGGGAAATATTAGTCGGATTCTGCCGCAAGGGCCGCTTATGAAGGTTGTGATTGAATGTCGGGGTCAATTTAATCCGAACTGCCTTCAAGTGACTTCACTAATCACTCGTTCGGCTGCCCAAGATATGCACTTGCTGCCAGGGAAAGAAGTTACCTTGACGTTCAAAGCCAGTGCCATCCATCTGATCAAACGCTAAAACGCACCCGAAAACCACCTTAAAAATTTCACGCATTAGGGCGCCAAATGATAAGATAATCAAAATTCATTTTGGAGGCGAAAAATGCGCCCGGATTGGGACTCTTATTTTTTAAAAATTGCTTATGCGGTATCTGAACGTAGTACATGTGATCGGGCTTTTGTGGGGTGTGTACTGGTCAAGGATAAAAGAATTCTAACCACCGGTTTCAATGGATCTCCGGCCGGCCAAGAACACTGTGACGAATCTGGGCACCTGATGGTGGAGGGGCATTGTGTGCGTACGATCCATGCTGAGACTAATGCCATCATCCAGGCTGCCCTTCATGGGGTTTCGACGCGCGGGGCCATCTGCTATGTCACCCATTTCCCGTGTATTAATTGTACGAAAGCCTTGATCAATGCGGGTGTGGCTAAAATCGTGTACAGCAAGGCCTATCGGCCCGATGAAAACGCATTGAATTTTCTAGAAACGGCCGCGATTGAGATCGTCCATCGGGAATATGATCCCAATGAGAATAACCATTCAGAAAAAATAGGTCGCTGAGATTTTGGGCTAGTGGTTAAATAGTTTATTAGTTGGCTCGTTAGCTGGTTTAAACCAACAAACTTACCAATTAGCCAACTGCCTAAAATTTCCACAACTTACCAAAGACCAAAAAAGATTTCAAATCAAAAAGAGCACTTCACAAGAATGGGTGCTCTTTTTTTGATTAAACTTTTCTGGTTCCGCTTGAGACCTAATTCGGCTTAACTCTCTCCAGGTCCAGATAACCGCTGTAGTTTCAGTTTAACTTCCCGCCATTGAACTTTCGAAATCCCCAGTTTTTGGCGGATTTTATTGTGTTCCATTCCTTCCAACCAATCGGTCAGCGCACTGGTCCACCGGCACATATCAAAAGAGAGATGCTTTTCGATTCCGGCTCCATCACTGAGGTCCTCGAGTAAGTATTCCAACCGCCGTGGTGACCAAGGGAATAATCGATCGGTCAAAGTGTATTTGGTTTGATATTCCTCATAAATCTCAATCCAATCCTCTGGTAGTTCAATTTTCCGCTCTTTATAGCGGTGTTGAGGACTGGCATAACGGACAAATAATATTGGCCCATTAGGTGCTTCTAAATCGACATGGTTGGGGCTCAAGTTCAGACATTCTCCCTTTTTTATGCCCGTACTCAACAACAAGCGCACCAGTGTTAAATGGCGTAAATCGGGTTTATCACCTGTCCGGTAATTTTCTGCTACTTCATAAACCAAACCAATTTCTTCGGGAGTGAGCACTTTGGGAGTTGGACTCATAACCGATTTTTGAACGACCTTTTCAGCCGGATCGACTAATACTACCCCGTTGGCATGCAGCCACCTGAAAAAAGATTTTACAGAGGTGATTCTCCGGGCCAGCGTTTTTGGGCTGCAGGGAACCCCGCGCCCTTTTTGCAGCCAATCGAGGAAGTTGTTGATATCATTCGTCGATACTTTTCCCAGAGTCTGGTCGGGCGGCAAGAACCCCGCCAGCAGCCGCAAATCGGCCATAAATGCTTTGATCGTATGGGGTGATTTGCCCTGATCAGCGAGAAACATTTCCCACCCCAAAATAGCCGGGTTGAGCTGTGTTTCGGAGGTGATATGAGCAGTGGTTTGATCCGTCATAATAGTTCTCCAGTGTTTCGTGTAGTCATATCTGTTGCGTATAGTTTAACCGATCTGTTCAGAAAAGTCAATTCGAAATTGAAGGGCTCATGAACGTAAGTTGCATAGAAAAAGAAAATAAGGTAAGCTCTGAGATGCAGATTTCAATTTTGAGTGTTCGTTCACAAATCCAGTGCGACATCTGCTAAGCTGTGGCGGTTAATCCAATGGATATTTTCCTATGAATAATCCGACCCACACTTAATTTATCCGGAGGCCCATCCCATGTTAACTCGCGACACGTTGGAAAAATTACTAGATATCAGCCGGCAAATGGCGGAAACACGGGCATTAAATCCCCTCCTTGAGTTTGCAATGTGCGAAGTGTTGGACTTTGTCGGTGCGGAGAATGGGTATTTGATTCTTCTGGACGATGATGGTGAGTTGGAATTCAGGGTTAGTCATTGCCGTTCTGGAGAAGAAATCAGCCAACCAGACCAGCAAATCAGCCGGACGATATTTAACCGGGTAATTTCAAATGGAGAATCGATTGTCCTGGCAGATGCGGTTGAAGATGAAGAATTCCAGGATTCAGTTAGTATTTTGGATTTAAATTTACGTTCGGTAATGTGTGTGCCATTAATCGCTCGGGGGGAAAAACTGGGCGCAATTTATGTGGAGAATCGCTCGGCTGGGGGTGTTTTTGAAGATCAGGAGTTGCGGGCCTTAAAATATTTCGCCGCCCACGCCGCGGTCGCCATCGAAAATGCGATCCTTAACGACGATCTAGAAACTCGGGTAACCAGCCGAACCAAAGAACTCAACCAAACAGTTCAGGATTTGGAAAGAGAGATAGAAGCTCGTAAACGGGCAGAAGCCGAATTGCAGCGTTTGGCCATTACCGACCCGCTCACCGAGGCTTATAATCGCCGTTATTTTTTTGAAGTCACCGACCAAGAATTGGAACGGGCTCAGCGGCATAACCTCAATTTGTCGATCGCCATGATGGACCTGGATCATTTCAAAGACATTAACGACAATTATGGCCATGTGGTGGGTGATCAAGCTCTCCGAACGATGGCCGACTGTTTTCGGGCGAACCTCCGCAAAACCGATGTTTTGGGACGGTATGGGGGTGATGAGTTTGCCGTATTGATGCCAGAAACCAACCAAAAAATGGCTCGGAAAACGGCAGATCGGTTGCGTAAAAAGCTGGTTACCGCGCTTAAGAAAACCGGATTATTTACCCATAAATTGACCGTCAGTGTTGGAGTTTACGCTTACGCGGCCGACGGGAAAATTGAGGTTGAAGATTTTGTGGATCGGGCTGACCAGGCTTTGTATAAGGCCAAAGAAGGGGGACGCAATCAGGTCATAATTTGGGACGTAGACCAGAATTAGAACAGGCGCAATTGGGGTTCAGAATAGGTGAGGGGGTCTAAACCGAGTTGATCATTGAGGATGCTGATGTTTAAAGTTTCGTTTTCGGCCAGTTGCCGGAGATGACGGTATTTCAGGAAATGCCAGTGCTGGTCTGCAATTTGGGCAAAATGCGGATTATGTTTAAGCTTATAAGCCACCAAATTAGCTCGGCTGCCCGGCAACACCACGATGAATTTGCCCTCTTCTGAAATCGGGATACTGAGATATTTTCCGAGTATGGCTGTGGCAGAAATAAAAAAGGTGTATTCAACTTTATCTTTCAGGTTCCATTGCACCTGGCGTAAATTTTGATCTAAATTGACCTGATAACGTAAGCGGGCTCCCAACATCTCCAGCAATTTCTCCATTTCTTGCAAATCGCCACGGCGTTTGGTGGGTGCATCCTGAGTTTGTAGCGCCCATCGATCATCATTGCCTGCAACGAGTTGACCATATGAATCCAAGCAGACTTGAATTAATTGCGGGTCTGGGGATAATAAACCAGGAAATTCTGCGCATATCGCTTGATCGATTTCCCCAAAGTTAGTGGTTGGCGTTTGAACCAAAAATTGGACAACTGATTTCTCGACGTGATCAGCCAGTGGCGAGGAAACTTCGCTGGGGTCTGCCAGCCACCACTGACCGACATCGAGCGAATTTGAACTGCCTTCATAGCGTAAAAACTTGTTACGGTAGGATAGTTCCTGTTGGAAAGTTGCTTGGATTTGACCAAAATAGTCATACGGGGATAGGGACGGGTCAATTCGGGTTTGGGCGGCGATCTCTGTTAAACCCGCCGCGTGGCAATAAATGTAGGTACTTGGTTCGCCTCGCGTTTGTAAATAGGCTCGGGTCGCGGTGGGGATAATTTCCTCCAGACCGGTGGAAGTTTCCGGCTTTTCCGGGGCTGAATCAAATCCCTGCCACAAAAACTGGGCCTGTCTCTCGGCGGCCCGCAAACTGAGGGCTGATAACCGGAAATCGGCGATCTTGGCTCCCAGTGCCACCGCCGACAAAAAGCCAGGTTCAACCTCATTTATCGTGCCCCACAATGGAAAGTTTTCGAAATGCTCGGTCTTGAGATTGCTAAGGGCCGCAGCAATCGCGGTCGTATGCCAGCCCCAATCATAACGCCGCCGCCGCAGAACGGATTTAAAGTGTTCTACAGCTTCTGGTCCCCACAGCCATCCAGACCATAAAGCCGATAAAGTCCAAAAGGCCTGGTTTGGCCTGGGAAAGGCGGTGATAATAGCGCCAACCTTTAAATTACTGATCTGGCTGGCCAGGGTTTTTATCCGGCCCTTGAAAAGGCAAATTCCGCCCTCTGCTGGGGGTGTTTCAGGCCAGAAAGTTAACTCTGTAGCTGATTCTCCAGTGGTCCAGAGTGATACCGCTTGTTCTAGGGCCAGCCAGATATTATTCTCTCGATATTGGGGTGGAATGGTCAATTGGCGGGGTCGGGCTCGTTCGACCGGATGGGGCCACAGGGTATTGGCCTGATCAAAACAGACCAGGAGTAGGGCTGCTAGATAGCGCTGCTGATCCCTCGACAATGTGTTCAATTTGTTGATGATTGTAACCAGGACGTAAATGGCCCTGGGGGGATAAACACTCAAAGCTTCCTCAGCATGGCTGCGATCGGGATCGTTGAGGGGCACGACCCGCTCAAGCGCGCGGGCCTGGTGTAAACCGCTTTTTCCAAATCTTTCAGCCGCGGCGATATCCGCTGGGGTGATAGGCCGCTCCCCTGAATCATCACAATGCGGGCAAGTATATATCCGTCCATAGGGCGAACTGGATCCGGATTTCCATAAATACGCCTCCACGGGGATTTTAGCCTGGCATTCAGCACAAATGGTCGTGTACAGGGATTTGATGTGCGGTTCTAGCCGTTCTTTACCGATCGTGGTCGCGGCCAGCGCGGCTAAAGCGCCTTGAAAATCAGATTTGCTGGGGGGATTTGCCAGCGTTTCAAGAATGAAGCGGTTTATGGGATTGTTCGCCGCGACGAGTATCCGGTAGCCCTGCCGGGCGGCTTCCAAAACTAATTCGGGCGCGGCCCCAAATGGATCGAGCAGCCAACTGCCAGGCGAAACATTTTCTGTCAACCAGGTTGAAGCCACTCCGGCCTGAACTGGGGGACGGAAGCGACCTAAAGGTTTGGCGGCTTTACTAAGTCTACCGGGGATATACGCCGGGTACTGCTCAAAATCCATGACTTAGTTATATCGTATTCCGGGTGAAATCCAAAATCTGTTTTTTCAGAGGAAATTGCATATCAATCTTTACACCGCAAGCGGTGCGGGGAAACCGCCAAGAGCGCAGAGATTCAAATATAATTTTTGAGAATAACTCAGCGTTCTCCGCTGCTCTGCGGTTAAAATGTGTTCAAGATGTTTGTACCCAGTATAAATTATGGCAAACTCTCAAAAATTTCCGAGGGGCGGAAGCTTAAGAAAAGCCCACTGACGCGCCATAGGCAATAATTGTACATATCTGCCTGGGTGGCTTGCGAATCGTAGTGGCCCATACTCTCGAATTGAAATCCCCGTGGCCCGATACGGGTTTCCAGGTGTAAATGGGGGTTAAGGGAATTGCCACTATTGCCAATTTGACCGATGGTTTCGCCCGCTTCGATCCAATTTCCAACGGATTGCTGACTTGGTGACTGCAGATGCGCATACAAGACATAAAGAGATAACTCTGTTTTGCCTGGGAAGTGGATTTCTGTGCTGCTTTGGGGACAAGTTAACGTAATGGAATACCCCCAAGAGTTTTCCATATCGGGAACTGGGAGTGAGGCTGTCCAATCAGATGGGATTTGATCTAGATGAGTTTCAATTATGAGCGCGTTACCATAAGGAAATCGGTCCTGAATATTGGCTGTGATCGTTCCAGCTAAAACGGTCTGGACGGTGCGGCCCTCCAGTGCGATTCCCAGATCGGGGTCGAGGTCGTAATAATCTTCACCCTGATGGGGATCATCAGACCCCAGGCGCGGGGATTTATAAGGATTGTGAATGGTATCTGGCAGTTCAGAAATGTCAAATCCAGCCAGGGGCGAGTATACGAGGGAAGTTCTTGTTGGCGATGATGATGGGGTAGGGGGAAATTTGGTTTTGGTGGGCGTTTGAGATGGTTCTGGGCTGGGTGTATAAGTTACCGTGGGAGGGTGCGGGGTATGAGTCAGCGCTGGGATTGCAGTTGGTTGTGAAACCGGTGAGCACCCCAAATTCCAGGCCAACAACGCGAAAATTAGCCCAAACCATCCTGTTCGGAGGTATGGATCAGATTTGGCTGCTGATAATTTCATCCAAATAGGCCTTTACAGCAGCAAAAACGGTTTCAATCTTTTCATAGGCCATTATTGTCAGTAATGGATCCCGATTACCCGTCAGCATTTTTGAGATGGCCTGACCGTTTTTATGCAAGCAAATAACCGGTTTTTTGAGCGCCAGGGCATACCCGATTTCATAGCCCACCCCATGTGAGGGCGTTGTTACTTCGGCCAGAAGGACATCACAACCCCGAATCCAGGCTACATCCCGTTCGTAAACTTCAACTGCATCGGCGTTGATTTCCATTTCGACCACACCGGTCGTCGCCAATACCGCGGTGGGCACCGTATGACCAGCGGCAACCAAAAAATCGACAATTTGGCGGTATTCAGCTTCATCTTCTCGGCCCCCAGTTATGGAACAGGCGAAGTAAATGTTCAGTTTTTTTGTAACTTTCATGATATTTTTTTCTTCATTTCGACTTCGATGCCGTGAACTTTGCCCGTCTCTTCGAAGCCACATTTATGGTAAAAGGGACCGGGGCCACCTTCTTCGGGCACATAGCTGACATAGAGTTCGGTGGCGTTTGGTCGGGAGCGCACATACTCTTCGAGTAGATCCAATGCTTTCCGGCCAAACCCGTTTCCTTGATAATCGGCGGCGATCATATATCGCCACAAAAAATAGTCTCCCTCATCAGGATTATCATACAACATCACAAATCCCACTGGGGTTTCATCGGCGTAGATGCCCCGAAACCAGGCTTTCGGTTCGAAATAGGCTTGGGCAATTGAAACGGCATTTGGGGCCACGAAATTCTTTTGGGATTCGCCGACCTCCAGTTCACAAATTATTCGGACCGTTTCTGCGGTGA
>CAYVQU010000014.1:0-52107 GCA_964453155.1 uncultured Anaerolineales bacterium
CACAGACCCAACGATGGCGAACTGCCGCTGCTAATTCTGCATAAACTCTATTGAAAGAGACGGGTTTCCACCGGGCTTATTGTGCCAAAGCCGCTGATCTGGCAACCCCCGTAAATGATCCCGAAAACGAGGGTCGGATTTTCGTGGTTGCCCAAAAGTGACCCCCAATATTTTCACCCAAAAATGTTTGTTTTTTTAACCAAATTTATCCCCTTATTTGTATATCCCCTCGGTAGCGCTTTCTTATTACTATTGCTAGGGTTGATCCTTAGTAAAAAGAAGAGATTGTTCAAAGTGACTGTGATTTTGGCAGTTTTTTTCATCTGGTTGGGGGGGAATAGTTGGGTGGCAAAATCGCTTTCACGCTCTTTAGAGTGGCGTTATTTCCCCCAAGAAGAATACCCTTCCGCCGAGGTGATCGTAGTTCTCAGTGGGGGCACCGATCCAGCCCATTACCCCCGATTAATAACTGAATTAAATGGTGCTGGTGATCGGGTTTTATATGCCGCACACTTGTATCATCAGGGCGTGGCCCCAAATCTTTTGTTGACTGGTGGTTTTATTCCCTGGCGCAGCGATCGAATTGATTCGCCGGCCTCAGAAATGGCAGAATTGTTGAAAATGCTGTCGGTACCGGTCGAGGCACTGTGGCTCGAACACAAATCTTTGAACACCTATGAAAATGCACTTTTTAGCGGAGAAATATTAACCACAAAAGGAATCGACAAAATCATTTTGGTTACTTCAGCCTCTCACATGCATCGCTCTGTGGCCCTATTTGAGCATCAAGGATTCGAGGTTATCCCCGCACCGACAGATTATTCGGTGACCGAAAAAAGTTGGGATCACCTCTGGGAACCAAAATTGCTTACTCAAATCTTAAATATCTTACCAACCGCCGAAAATTTAAGTGAAACCACCAAAATCCTAAAAGAATACTTAGGTTTCTGGATATATGATCTGCGCGGTTGGTTGTAAAAACGAGGAAATTTCATGGCAGAAAAAATTTTACACATTTGCACCCAGTCAGAATGGCAAAATGCCCAGATTGCTAAAGAATATCAAGCCGCATCGTTAGAATCCGAAGGCTTCATTCATTGTTCTCAGCCAGACCAAATCTTAAAAGTTGCCAATCAATATTATCCCGAGGCGGTTGATTTAACCCTGCTCTGGATTGATGTGGATAAATTGAAAGCTGAACTCCGTTGGGAATCTTCTGATGGGGACGTGTTCCCTCATCTCTATGGCCCCCTGAATTTGAACGCCGTACTAGCAGCCTTTCCGTTTCAACCGGATGAAACCGGGGTGTTCCGAACCTATCCCAAGTTTGAATAATGTTTCAAAATAAATTGATAGGCTGTGATATTCCGAAAATGCAGTAGAATAGAAGTATCGTTATTTGTAGACCAAAGGATGGTGTCCTGTGAAATTTAGCTCTCGCCACAACACCTTGATCGTTGGATTGATTTTTTCATTAGTGCTGCTATCACTTAGCCTGATATTTAACCCACTCTCGGCTACGGCCGGATCTGGGTTCACCGATACGCCTGAACCGACAGTGACCATGGCGCCTACCTTAACGCCACCAGCGATAGAACCGGATCCAATCATATTTGATACCCCGGTGCCCACAGTCACGATTGAACCCATCACAATTACCCAAGAACCCACCAATCCCATTGGGCTCTGGGACAGTGCCTCCTGGATAAATCGGTGCTTACTCGGCGCTGTAATTGTTGGGGCGTTGATATTTATGTTTTTAGTTGTCTTTGGGGTAATTCAGCGGATGCAGCCTGATGAGCGCAAAAACTAACGAACCACCAGGACATACAACTCCCCCGGCCCATGAACCCCGATGGTTAAGGTCATCTCGATATCGGCTGTTCGAGATGGCCCACTGATAAAAGTAGTTGTTCCCGCCTTTTGAATCTCCGCTAAGTCTAGCACTTGGCGGAGATTTTCATATATATCTTTTTGATGCAAAATGGCAATATGGATTTCGGGTAATAGTGAGGTCGATAGGGGACGCTCTGGCCCTGATGTGACTGCAATCGATCCGGTTTCAGCTACCCCAGCTAATGCTCCGGTCAACCCTACTTGGATTTCAGGGTTAGTGCCAAAATGGATTCCTATCCCCGCGTTTTGGATTTCTTCTAAAACCCCATTCGGTAGATCATCCTTACCCCAAGACAAAATTTCAGCAACATTTCGCTCCTTAAGAAACGCCAAAATCCATTCTTTAACCTCAGATTCTAAACAAGGTACGCAGACCCCATTTAAGGCCCGCAACTCCTGCTCAAACCGCGCCACTAAATCTTCTGCTGCCACAGGTTCCTCTATTTCCAACTGGACCCCAAATGCATCCCTCCTGGCTCCCTTCCCCCCTTGCCCCTTCATTTCCTCCCCCTTACTCCCCTGTGCCACTTTCCCTCGCCGCCACATTTCGCTAAATGATTCCGCCGCCGGTTTCGGGAAATCTTTCGAATACCCCCACCCCGTAATCTCGGGGAGTTGCAACCATTTCGAGCGCGGCGCCGCGATATTCCCGAACATGCCGGCCATCTTTTGAGCCCATGAAAAAATTTGGGGCCGGCTGGTAGCCCAGGAGAACCATCGCAAGCCCCAAGTGACGGGGGCTGACATCCCTTCCGGGACGTGTTTTTCTTGCGAACGGGTATCAACCTCCTGACCTCCCGACCGCACTCGCAGCAGCATCGTGGGCAAATCGATGTCCATCGGGCAGGCTTCTTTACAGGCTCCACATAACGTCGATGCCTGGGCCAAATGTCCAAAATCTGCCTGCCCAAATAAACCGGGTGACAAGGCTGACCCAATCGGTCCGGGATATGGTGTGTACGCCCCTGATTTACTGGTGTAAGCGTATCCGCCAATTTCACGGAAAACGGGACAAGAGTTGATGCAGGCCCCACAGCGAATACAGTACAAGGTTTCGGCTAATTTGGTGTGGCTTAACTGGGACCTGCCGTTGTCGATCAGAATTAAATGTCGTTCATCAGCCCCATCGATCTCGTCAGATTGCTTTGGTTTTGAGATGAGTTGCGTATAGACAGTTGTTTTTTGCCCCGTTGCCGATCGTGGCAGCATGGTCAACATCAAAGCTAAGCCATCGGCATCGGGAACCAATCTTTCGATGCCCATTAGAGCGATATGGGTCTTTGGCAGGGTCGTCACCATCCGGGCGTTGCCTTCATTGGTGACAATACACAGCATGCCCGCATCTGCTACCCCAAAATTGACTCCCGAAATGCCAATATCGGTCTCCAGAAAAAACTGACGCAATTTGGCTCGGGCCGTATTTGTCAGGGTTTGGATGTCATTTGTCAGCGGAATTCCTAACTTTTCATGAAATGTTTCGCCCACATCTTCTTTACGGAGATGAACAGCTGGCGTGATAATATGCGAAGGGTGTTCCTCCCGCAATTGGACAATATATTCCCCTAAATCGGTTTCTACCACTTCGATCCCGGCTGCTTCCAAGGCCGGATTCAACTCAATTTCCTCACTCATCATCGTTTTGGATTTTGAGATCAGTTTAGCTTTTTTCTCTGTGGCAATGGCCAAAACAATTTTTCGAGCCTCAGCAGCATTTGCCGCCCAATGGACAATAAATCCATTGTCTTTTACATGGGCTATAAACTGGGCTAAATATTGGTCCAAATTGGCGATTACATCGGCCCGCACTGCATGCGATTTTGCTTTCAACGTATGAATATCTTCGGGAAATGAGGCAAACGCGTTTTCCCGCGCAACCAACCTTTGGGCGGCATTTTTATCCAGCGCGGCCTGGAGTTTCTCATCGGCAATTGCAGTTCGGATCTGCTGACGAAAATTGTGAGTTGTCATATTGTTTTTTTCAGCGAACTCGGCGTTCTCTGGTTTTTTTTTCCTCATGAGCAGAATATCTCATGAACCAACCGATTTGTAATGGATCGAATTAGCGATTTGCCAAAACTTCGGCGATGTGCATAACTTTGGACATTTGTTTCTGGCGATGCAAACCACCCCCAATATGCATCATACACCCGGTATCGCAAACCACAACAACGGGGGCCTCGGTAGTTTTGATATTGGTGATCTTCCGTTGCAGCATTTCAGCTGATATTTCTGGATGTTTTATCGAAAAAACTCCACCAAACCCGCAGCAATCTTCTTGATGGGGGAGTTCAATGATCTCGGCCTCCCGTACATTTGCCAATAATGTTCGGGGTTGGTGCTCCACACCTAAACCCCGAGTGAGGTGACAGGAGGGATGATAGGTCAATTTCCCTGAGAACCGCGCCCCAACATCGGCAACGCCTAACTCATCCACCAGAAATTCGGTGAATTCAAAAGTTCGGCAGGCTATGGTCTCAACTCGGGGTAACCATTCCGTATCTTCGGCGAAAAGTTCAGGATAACCATGCCGGATCATTGCTGTGCACGACCCAGAAGGGATCACAATTGGCCCCGCTGTTTGTTCTAGCACCGTTATGGTGTGTTCAGCAGTTTGCCGGGATTCAAATCGCATCCCTGCGTTGAATGCCGGTTGCCCACAGCACGTTTGACCCTCAGGAAATGAAACTTCAACGCCTACTCGGTTCAGCACATCGACGGCTGCGAGGCCAATTTGGGGTTGGAGCGTATCAATTAAACAGGTGATAAAAAGTTGTACGGTAGCCATATTTTCTCTTTCAGGAAATTTATCATGGTATTGTATCGTTTGTGTGAGTGTGTGGCAATAAGATTAATGTATACTTGATGGAACCGGTTCCATGCATTTGCCGATCACTTGATAAGATGGTAATATTGGAGCGGTTTAGACAAATTTTCAAGTTTTTACATTGGTGAGAACAATATTTTTGACAATTTCGCCGTAAGGCGACAAATACTTGGAAAAGCCTAGATTTTAAATCGAAATGCTAGAGGAACAGTGATCGAAATGGACCAATTTAGAGCAAAAATTCCTAATCATTTTAGTTTGCCTCGCCGCATCAATCGACTCGGCGAACTCGTTTACAATCTCTGGTGGGTCTGGAATAAAGACGCTCAGCGGTTGTTCGCGCTAATTGATCAAGATTTGTGGGAGCGTACTTATCATAATCCGGTGCGTTTTCTGCGTCAGGTTGAGCGCGTCCACTTGAACGCGGTGACCCACGACCGTCATTACCTTGAGTTTTACGACCGCATTATGCGGGCTTTTGACCAGTATCTAAACACTGATGAAACCTGGTTTATGCAAAATCATGCTGAGCGGATCAATCAGCCCATCGCTTATTTTTCTACCGAGTTTGGTCTCCATGAAACCCTGCCAATTTATGCTGGTGGTTTGGGCGTGCTTTCAGGTGATCATGTCAAAGAGGCCAGCGATCTCGGTCTCCCGATGATTGCAGTTGGATTCTTGTATACCCGGGGCTACTTCTCCCAACATATCACAGAGGATGGTTGGCAAGAGGCTCGAAATGTCCGCCTGCAGTTTGACGATCTGCCCGTACTGCCCATCATGGATGATAATGGCGATTTGCTGACTATTTCAGTTGAATTACCTGGTAGGGAAGTGAAAGCCCGTTTGTGGGAAATCCGCGTTGGACGGATGCCCCTCTACTTGCTTGACTCGGATGTCGAGGGGAATACCCCCGCCGATCGGGAATTAACTGCTCGATTGTACAGCAGTGACCTCGACCTGCGCATTTCCCAAGAAATTATTTTAGGCGTTGGTGGAGTCCGAGCCCTACGTTGTTTGGGCTATAACCCCAAAGTCTGGCATATGAACGAGGGTCACTCGGCCTTCATGGGTCTTGAACGGGCCCGGGAAATGGTTGCCGCTGGGCATGAGCTTGAAGAAGCCGTTGCCGCTGTTTCAAAATCCTCAGTATTCACTACCCATACACCAGTGCCCGCTGGTTCTGATGAATTCCCGTTGTGGTTGATCGATAAATACTTCTCTCACTTGTGGCCTGAACTTAACTTAGATCGGGAACAATTTATTGATCTTGCCCGGCATCAGATGCCGTGGGGCGAGACCTTTAGTATGCCGCTGTTGGCCTTCAAGTTTGCTGATCGCCGTAATGGTGTTTCTCAACTCCATGGACAAGTCGCTCGAAAAATGTGGAATTTTCTGTGGCCTGAGAAAAAGGAAGATGAAGTCCCGATTTCATATGTGACCAACGGTATTCACACCGGAACCTGGTTGGCGCGCCGTTATCGTCACCTTTTCAATCGGTATTTTGGCCGCGATTGGATGGCAGGTCTTGATGACCCTTCGGTATGGGATTCTCTCGAAAGTGTCCCCGATCAGGAACTCTGGGAAGTCAAACGCCACCTCAAACGAAAATTAATGTTTTATTTGCGGGATCGTACCCGCGATCAATGGCTGCGTGGGCAGGTCCATCCGGTGCAAGTTGTGGCCTCCGGAGCGCTGTTGGATCCCTATGCTCTCACGATCGGATTTGCCCGTCGGTTCGCGACTTACAAACGGGCCAACTTAATCCTGCGAGACCTGGATCGTCTATTAGATATCATCAACCAGCCGAACCGTCCCGTTCAGATCATCTTTGCCGGAAAAGCCCATCCCGCCGATGAGCCCGGTAAACTCCTCATTCAGGAAGTCTATCGCAAAGTCAAACAAGCTGAAAACGGCGGCCGCCTGGTCTTCATCGAAGATTACGACATGAACCTGGCCCGTTATCTGGTTCAGGGAGTGGATGTTTGGCTGAATACCCCCCGTCGCCCTAACGAAGCCTCCGGTACTTCCGGTGAGAAAGCAGCCCTTAATGGGGTCCTCAACTTTTCTGTCTTGGATGGTTGGTGGCGCGAAGGCTACAACGGTCATAACGGGTGGGCCATTGGCGATGAAGTTGATTATGACGACCCCAACGTCCAGGACCAAAAAGACGCCGATAGCCTCTACAACACCCTTGAAAATGAGATCATCCCCCTATATTACGACGATCGCAATGCTGACAATATCCCCATCGAATGGGTGGCTCGCATGAAAGAATGTATGCGCACCCTGGCTCCCGAGTTCAGCATGCGCCGCATGGTCAAGCAATACACCGAAGACTTGTATATTCCCGCGATGAATTAGCCAATTCTAAGAATTTGGCAGCATTAGATTGAAAAATAATCCCCGACGCCTGGTCGGGGATTATTTATGTTTTAAGGGGTGAATATTTTACTTTTGCCACCGTCTCATTATCTGGACTGAATTCGAACTTGGCCGCAAACCTATCTCCAGCCAGAATTTTTGGTAACCAATAGTGGGCATCATCCCACATTTCTTCATACGGAATTTGGTCGACCGCGAACATCTGGGGGATCATTTCAGTACTTTCCTGGGCATTCCCCACCCAATTGCGGCAAATAAAGGTATGCACGCGATGCTCATTTTCAGGTTTATGGGGAAATCTGAACTCCAGGATGGCACCCAACTCCAGAGCGGATACCGGAACTGCGATCCCCGTCTCTTCAGCTAACTCCCGGACTGCGGCCTCCCCAGCGGTCTCACCAGGTTCGACCTTTCCGCCAAATCCGGCATATTTCCCCTGTCCAAAACCGATCTTCTTATAGCCGAGGAGAATCTCAGTAATGGGTTGCTTACCCAATAAAACTAAAGTCGCGGCTTTCATTTCACCAAACTGTATTTACAACAGTCGCATCCTTCAATGCGCGGCGCTACTCAGGATGCTTGTGTTTCATTAACACAAAAACGTGACGCGGCGGCGATCTGAGATCAACACTCACGCATCACGCTTCAATTATCACGTTCTAAATTACGAACTCACCATTCCGATACACCAATTCCCCATCCACCAAAATCACCGAATCTTCGCGTAAATCGCAAATCATGTCCCAATGGATGATCGAGCGGTTAACGCTACCCGTTTCGGGATATCCAGCCCCTAGTGCCAGGTGGAAGGAGCCGCCAATTTTCTCATCGAACAGAATGTGCCCGATAAAGCGGTTGATGTTGAAATTGGTGCCGATGGCAAACTCTCCGACATATTTAGCCCCCTTATCGACGTTGATCATTTCGTTGAGAAAATCTTCGTTTTTGGTCGCGGTGGCCTTGATGACTTTGCCGCGCTTGAAGGTAAGTTCGACCCCCTCAACAACCCGCCCCTGGATGATAGCGGGATAGGTGAAACGCACCCAGCCGTTGACTGATTTTTCCACTGGTCCGGTATAAATCTCGCCGTCAGGCATATTGTGTTCGCCGAACGAGTTCTTGAATACTCGCCCTTTGATCGAGAGAGACAAGTCTACATTGGGGCCCCGAACTTCAACTCGATCATGGCCTTCAATTTTCTCGATAATTTCAGCCTGACGAGTTTCAAATTCTTTCCATTTGGCAACGGGGTCCTTCGTTTCTAAATCAGCGTAGCAGGCCCGGTAGACAAAATCCTCGTAATCGGCCAGCGACATCCCGGCTTCGTCAGCATACGCTTGGGTCGGGTACAGCGTAGTGACCCATTTGAAATTTTTCTCCGCCCCCCGCCACATCTGCGCCCGCAAAATGGGGGCTAATGCTCGTTGGCGCTGGGCCTGTTTGGCAGGATCGACCGCGGTCAATCCCTTAGGATCTGTTTCCGAGTGAATGCGGATGCGGGATTCAAATTCATCGTAGGCCAGTTTGGTAAAGGTAGGGACGAAATCGAGTTGGGCGTCCCCGGCATGTTCAAAGAAAAGTTTTTCTTGCCCCGGAAATGCCAGTTGCAGGTGGGGATGCCCACCCCGATCCAGGATGGTGGCATACAGTGCCATAATCAGGGGTTGGGCGGTAGTGTTGGCTTCGATCAGCACCCGGTCACCGGGTACGATCTTGGCCGAATGGTCAACGAGAATTTCGGCAAATTTTTGAATGCGTGGATCAGTCAAGGGGAACTCCTTGAAGGGGATTTTCAATCTCACAAATTATATCACCGATATCTGAATTACAAACCTTGCAGATTCGGTAACAAAGTATGATGAAAGCAGGAATGCAGGAGAGAAGATTTGATCAGGGATCGTATTTATATCTCACGCAAAGCCACTAAGGCGCAAAGATTTTTCAGATTTTAGGATATGATCTCAAAATTTTGGGGCAACGACAGGCATCCTGAGTAACGGAGTGTATCGAAGGGTGCGGGTCTGGCGTAATACCAAGATTTTGAGATCATACATTTCGGGTTTTGCACCTGGAATGTGTCCTTATCTTCCTTAGGGAGAATGTTCCTGGTTTCCTGACTTCCTTAGCGATAAACAGACTCAAATTTCACATCTCTATTCCTTTGCGGTATACTGTCCCCGCAAACTTCAAAAAAATAAATATGAAATTTACCACAAATAACGCTAATTTCCACTAATTGTAAAAATATATTCGTGAAAATTCGCGAGATTAGCGGTTGAAAATGAATTTGGGTAGTATCGGGAAAAAAGAATGAAACAACTCCTTCAAAATTTGCGGACCGGGGAAACCTCGGTCGAAGATGTCCCCATCCCAACTCCTAAACCAGGAACTGCGCTGGTTCAAACTGCGGCTTCCCTGGTCTCAGCTGGAACGGAGCGGAAATTGGTCGAATTTGCTGAAAAAAACCTAGTTGGTAAGGCGCGGTCACGCCCCGATCTAGTTCGGCAAGTGTTAGATAAAGCCCGCCGGGAAGGGCTGCTGACGACCGTCGATGCCGCTTTTAATAAACTTGATCAACCCCTGGCGTTAGGTTATTCATCCGCAGGGACCATTGTGGCTGTTGGCGCGGGGTTACAGGGCTTTAAAGTCGGCGACCGGGTGGCTTGTGGGGGCGGGGGGTATGCAGTTCATGCTGAGTATGCCATCGTCCCGAAAAATCTATTGGTCCAACTACCCGACAATGTCGATTTTGAATCCGCCGCATTTTCTACTCTCGCCGCGGTTGCTCTGCATGGCTATCGGTTGGCAAATCTTCAAGTTGGCGAACGGGTGGGCATCATTGGCCTCGGCCTATTAGGATTACTGACCCTCCGGATCGCCCTTGCCGCTGGATGCCAGGTGTTTGGAGTCGATCCCGATCCCGAACGCGTTCAAATGGCGATAGGTGCCGGAGCCGCAGCCGTGACCCGCGCTCAGGCTGAAGAAGCTGCCCAAACCTTCTCCAGTGGACGTGGGCTAGATGCTGTTCTAATCTGCGCGGGTACTGCCTCAGATGACCCTGTCAACCTGGCCGGGGCTATCGCCCGCGACCGCGCCAATGTCGTTGCGATCGGTACCGTTGGCCAAAACCTGCCGCACCGCGAATTTTTTGGCAAAGAACTAAACTTTGTCAACTCTCGCTCTTATGGCCCCGGTCGTTATGACCCGGCCTATGAAGAAGGTGGACAAGATTATCCCCTCGGTTTCGTCCGCTGGACCGAAGGCCGCAACATCGAAGCTATCGTTGATTTACTGGCAAATGGCAAACTCGATTTCACCCCCCTCATTACGCATCGATTCCCCATCGAAGAAGCCCCCAATGCCTATGAGTTGATAACTGGTAAAGCTGTTGAGCCGTTTTTGGGAGTCTTACTCATCTATCCAACCAAAGCCAATAGTCTGCATTCCGATCACGAATTACCCCGCACGTATCACGCTTCATCCGAACTCCAGAAATCTAATAGAGTCCGACTTGGTGTTCTCGGTGCCGGCAATTTCGCTACCGCGGTTATGCTCCCGGCTCTCAAGAAAATTGAGAATGTCGAATTGGTTGGCATTTCCTCCGGTTCCGGGTTGAGTGCCGCCCATGCGGCTAAAAAATTTGGTTTTCAGTACACGGCTGAGAGTGCCGATCAGATTTTGGCCGACCCCGAAGTAAACACCGTCGCCATCCTGACCCGGCATGATTTGCACGCGGATCAAACGGTCGCGGCTCTGCAGGCTGGAAAACATGTGTTTGTGGAAAAACCGCTGGCGTTGAACAGTGATCAGTTAGCAGTGATCCGTGATCAGTTACTGAAAACTGACGACCGGTTACTGTTGACTGGCTTCAATCGTCGCTTCGCCCCTCTGGCCCAAAAAATGTCCACCTTTCTCACCAATCGGACCGAACCTATCGTCGCTCATTATCGGGTAAATGCTGGTTACATTCCATTAGATTTCTGGCTCCACGATCCGGACATCGGTGGTGGTCGAATTATCGGAGAGGGATGTCATTTTGTCGATTTTCTAACTTTCTTGGTGGGTGAATCACCGACCTCGGTTGTAGCTCATGGCATCCCTGATAATGGTGTCTACCGTGAAGATGTTGTCGTTTTAACCTTTGCCTATCCTGATGGCTCGGTTGGCACCGTCAGCTATCTCTCGAACGGGGACAAATCCTTCCCCAAAGAACGAGTTGAAGTCTTTGCTGATGGGCGAGTCGCGGTTTTGGACGATTACCGCAGTCTCGAAATGGTCCATAATGGCCGCCGACAAACTGTCCGCTCACGACTGCGTCAGGATAAGGGTCATCAGGCCGAATGGGAGGTCTTTGCGAACGCGATCGCCAATGGTGGTGAACCACCGATTCCCTACGATCAACTCGATGGCGTCACCGCGGCAACCTTCGCCGCGGTCGCAGCCCTGCGGAGTGGTGAACGCGTTACAATTGGGTAATGGCACGAACTCGGCTGACCCTCAAAGCATTGCGAGAACTCGGCCCCTGGCAACTGGGGCTGTATGCTTTGTATCAAGTGGCGCTGAAGAGTGGGTATTTCCGTTGGAAGATGGATGACGAAAGACGGAATACTGAAAAAAATGGTCACCAGTCATCAGTCGTCAGTCATTTGCTATCCCTCCCTGATCCAAAGGAAATTGTCGGGATTATCGGTTCCGTTGGCCTTGCCCAACTCGTCACAGAAGCTGACGAAATTGTGAATAGCCAGGTCCGACTTTTCGGGGGACAGCCGGTTCCGCTCGATTTAACCCCACCCATAGAAATTTCCCATTGGACAAACCACAAATCCGCGTCCATCCAGGTTAATTCGCGTCCCATCGATATTAAATACATCTGGGAACCCGCCCGATTTGGCTGGACTTTCACCCTTGGACGGGCCTACCACCTAACTGGGGATGAGCGTTACCCCGAAGCGTTTTGGCGTTATTTTGAAGCATTCCAGGCTGCCAACCCCGTCAATTTGGGGCCAAATTGGGCCTCCGCGCAGGAAGTTGCCCTTCGGTTAATTGCTTTTACCTTTGCAGCCCAAATTTTTGCAAATTCTGATCATTCCTCCGCACCCCGCACCTCGCACTTGGCACTATCCATCGCCGCCCACGCTACTCGCATTCCGCCCACCCTATTTTATGCTCGGGCCCAAAACAACAACCATCTCCTCAGCGAAGCCGTGGGCCTGATCACCGCAGCCCTGGCCCTCCCCGAACATCCCCAAGCCCAAAAATGGCACCGCCTGGGTTGGAAGTGGTTCCAACGCGGCCTCGAAACACAAATCGCCGCCGATGGGACCTACATGCAGCAGAGTACGAATTATCATCGGTTGATGTTACAACTCGGGTTGTGGGTTGTGAGTGTTGGGCCTCAGTTGTCAGATGAGGGCGTGAAGCGTGAAGCGTGGCACGAGAAGCTGGCTAAAGCGACGGAATGGTTGTTAGGATTGGTTGATGCTGAGACCGGCCAGGTACCCAATTTAGGCCCGAATGATGGTGCTTACATTTTGCCATTTGCTAACTTGCCATTTGCCGATTATCGCCCCGTTTTGCAGGCAGCCGCGCGGACATTTCTCGGCGAAAATGCATTTGGTACAGGTTCCTGGAATGAAATGGAACTGTGGTTAAACACAGGGAAAAAGGGCCAAGGAGTAGGGATGCACTCGCAACCCTCACCCCCTAATTCCCAACTCCCCACTCTCCACGCTCCGCACTCTTGGGCCTACCTGCGCGCCGCCCAATTCCACGATCGACCTGGCCACGCCGATCAACTCCACCTCGATTTATGGTGGCGGGGCCTGAATGTAGCCCAAGATGCCGGAACCTATCTCTATAATGCTGAACCTCCTTGGGATAATGCCCTAACGCATAATGCGGTTCACAACACGGTGATGATTGATGGTCTTGAGCAGATGACCCCGGCCGGAAAGTTCCTCTATCTCGACCGGGCGCAGGCCAAAATCGCTGCTCGTGAGCGCGCCAAAGATGGTTCCTGGCAGCGAATGACGGCCCAGCACGATGGATATCAGAAATTGGGCATCATCCACCACCGGACTGTCACAGTCCATCAAAATGATCACTGGCGCATCGAAGACCAAATTTTCGCGCCCACCATACATCGTACTCTGCACTCCACACGCTTGCATTGGCTACTTCCCAATTGGGAATGGCAACTGAATGGGGAATGGGGAATTGGGAATTGGGAATTGGGAATTTTGTCGCCACATGGTTGGGTTTCGATTCAAATTCAAGCTCAAACCGAAACGAACCCTCAACCCTCAACCCCCAACCCCCAACTCGTTCTCGCCGGAGAACTCATCCACGGTTCCGGTTATATTTCTCCCACCTGGGGCTGGGTTTCTCCCACATATGGTGTGAAAATCCCCGCGTTGTCGGTTTCTGTTACAGTTGAAAGTCAATTGCCGATCAAATTTTTAACTGCTTGGAGTTTTCCTGATGAATAATTTCGGAAATCAATTTGCCACCGCGGTTGTTATTTATGATGATGGTCAGCGAATTTTGCTGCATAAGCGCGCCGATTTTCGGATTTGGGCTTTACCCGGTGGCATGATCGAAACTGGAGAATCTCCCGACCAGGCTGCTGTGCGGGAGGTTTTTGAGGAAACCGGTTATCATGTCGAGATTGATAAACTTATCGGAGTCTACCGACGGCCGCAGCTCCAAGATGAACGCCATGTTTACCGGGCGTTCCTGATTGGCGGCAAACCCATTGAGCGCGGCCCAGAGACTCTAGCAGTGGATTGGTTCTATCCTGAGCAGCTTCCATCCAGATTGGCTCCCTCCGTGAACGAAATTGTGGCCGATGCCCTGGCAAATCACAATGATATCCTGATGAAAGAGCAATTTTATCCGGCCTGGAAGATCAAAATGTTCCAGACATTATTGGGGCTGCGAGATAAATTGAATCAAATCAGGGGGAGAGTTTAAATTGGGTTCGAGGCGGCAGTCAGCAATTTCCCAACTGGCTGAGTTGATTTGTGCGGTCGATCGTTCCCATCCAGTACGCGTCGCGATCAACGGGGGGGATGCAGCCGGGAAAACGATGTTGGCGGATGAGTTAGTTGCACTGCTTCAGGCTGCGAGCAGAAAAGTCGTACGAGCCTCGGTGGATGATTTCCTTAATCCTCGATCCATCCGGTATAAACAGGGGGCAAACTCACCCGAAGGATATTACCAAGATTCTTTTAATAATGCAGCAATTGTACGGGAAGTCTTGATGCCTCTTGGGCCGGATGGAACGCGGCAAATCCGTCGGAAAATTTATGATTTACAGACAGAAACTCCGCTTGATGAACCGGTAATTGAAATCCATCCCAAGACGATTTTGTTGTTTGATGGGGTTTTCCTATTACGACCCGAGTTGAGGCCCTATTGGGATTTTTCCATTTTTATTGAGGTTGATTTTGCGATATCTGTCTCGCGGGCAGTAGCCCGGGATGTTAAGAATTCTGAAGGTAAATTGAACCCGAAAGACCGACAAGACAGGTATAATCAGCGCTACGTTCCCGGTCAACAGCTCTATTTTGTTGAAGCTCAACCAAGGCAATTTGCAGATGTTATTTTCGATAATAATGACATCGAGCAGCCAATACTTATCAGTAACAAGTGACAGTCACTTGGATATTTGAGGTAATCTTTTCTCTCCAAGATAATTTTGTTTGGAAATTCAAAGTGACTATCACCTTCATGTCAGACGGAAATAAAACGGAAATATGCACATCCTATTAGTCCATCAGGCTTTTGCCGCGCTCAACGAGCCGGGGGGAACCCGCCATCATGAAATTGCCCTGTATTTGGTCTCGCAGGGGCATCAGGTGACGATTATTACCAGCCCGGTCAGTTATTTAACAGGAGAAGCGGCCGTGGGCGGCGTGGATGTAACCGAAAATGGTGTCCGCATTATTCGGCCGCCAGTGTATCGGGCTTTGCACCGGAGTTTTGTGCATCGCGTGATTAACTTTTTGTCCTTTATGATTTCTTCGTTTGTCGCGGGATTGCGGGTGAAGAATGTTGATTTGGTCTGGGGGACCTCTCCGCCCATTTTTCAGGGCGTGACAGCCTGGTTGTTGGCCCGCGTGAAAAGAGTACCGTTTTTGTTTGAAATTCGCGATTTGTGGCCCGCATTTGCGGTCGCAGTGGGCGTATTGACGAATCCCTGGTTGATTCGCGCCTCCGAGTGGTTGGAGCGATTTTTGTATCGTCGAGCGGATCAACTGATGGTCAATTCGCCAGGATTTATTGCGCATATTCAGCACCGCGGTGGAGATGAAATTGAACTAGTGCCCAATGGGGTCGATGTCGACATGTTTGATCCCTCGGATGAGGGCCCAGACTTTAGAACCGAACATGGGCTTGGGGATAAATTCGTGGCTTTATATGCTGGTGCGCATGGGATGTCGAATGATCTGGACGTTGTTTTGGATGCGGCGAATTTATTGCGAGAAAATCCAAAGGTGGCGATTGTTTTTGTCGGAGATGGGAAGGAAAAACCAGGTTTAGAAAAACAGGCAGAAATATTGGGGTTGGAGAATATTTATTTTGTGCCATCTATCCCCAAAATCCAAATGTCAGGGGCCCTGGCCGCGGCGGATGCCTGTATCGCCATCCTGAAACCCATCGAAATGTACAAGACTGTCTATCCTAATAAAGTCTTTGATTATATGGCCGCCGGACGGCCGGTGATCTTGGCGATGGCGGGGGTGATTCGGGAAGTCGTTGAGAAGGCAGGCGCGGGTATTTCAGTTCCATCGGGTGATGCGCAAAAGCTGGCTGATGCGATCCGATTTTTGGCTGAAAATCAGCCCCAAGGGCAAATTTGGGGGCAAAATGGACGCGATTATGTGGTTCGCTATTTTGATCGCACTAGGCTGGCTGATAAACTCATGAGTATTATGGAAAAATTGATCACGGCAGGGTAAGAAACCGGGCCGTAAATATGTCTTGGGGGTGATGAAAAAGCTTGATCGTTAGAACCTTGTTAGAATCATACAGTGGGGCTTGGAACAGCTACCTTGGGAAGCCGTCCATTGGTATAATTTGTCGACCTAGTTTGTCTTGTTCGGGGTTGGGCTTGTGACTTACACACCCAAGCTAGCGCCCCATTTTGGAGGTTTTTGTGAACCCATCTCGTAGCCGATCTTCAATAATTTACATTTTGTTTATTGTTGCGATCGCAATTTTGTTATTTTTTAATTTTCAACAGAATCTGAATGCCCAAGAAACGTTGACCATCAACGAAGTTGCCCAGCAAATCCAAGAAGGGCAAATTGAACGCATTTCAGAAGACGATAACCAATTGGTGGTAGTCTACGCCGACGGCAGTGAGCGGACTTCGCACAAAGAAGCCACCGCAACCCTGGTCGAGCAACTCAAAGAATTGGGTGTAACCACTGCTGACCTTGATCCCGAAAACATAAAGGTTGAGATCAAACCTCCCGGTGCCTGGGTGGGGATCATCACGGTTTTTAGTTATATTGCTCCCCTAATCTTGTTGGTGGCGATGTTCTGGTTTATTTTCCGCCAGGCGCAAGGCAGTAACAACGCGGCGATGGCTTTCGGGAAATCTCGGGCTCGGATGAGCGGTGACCAACCTACGGTGACCTTTGATGATGTCGCCGGAGTCGAAGAAGCGAAGGAAGAATTGGAAGAAGTTGTCGAGTTCTTACGTGAACCTGAAAAATTCATCTCTTTAGGCGCTCGCATTCCAAAGGGTGTGCTGTTGGTCGGCCCGCCCGGAACGGGTAAAACCTTGATGGCCAAAGCCGTTTCTGGCGAAGCCGGGGTGCCGTTCTTCTCGATCTCCGGTTCAGAATTTGTCGAAATGTTTGTGGGTGTTGGTGCCAGCCGCGTCCGTGACATGTTCGATCAGGCCAAGCGCCATGCCCCGTGTATCGTCTTTGTGGATGAGATCGACGCCGTCGGTCGCCAACGTGGGGCTGGTTTAGGTGGGAGCCACGATGAGCGGGAACAAACGCTCAACCAGATGCTGGTCGAAATGGACGGTTTCGATACGGATACCAATGTGATCATCATCGCGGCGACCAACCGCCCTGACGTGTTGGATCCGGCCCTGCTGCGCCCTGGTCGCTTTGACCGCCGCGTGGTGCTTGATCGCCCAGACATTCGGGGGCGTGAGGCCATTTTGAAAGTCCACGTCCGCGGGAAACCCCTCGCCAATGATGTTGACCTCAGTGTGTTGGCCCGTTCTACCCCTGGTTTTGTCGGTGCTGACATTGAAAACCTGGTTAATGAGGCTGCAATTTTGGCTGCCCGTCGCAACAAAAAGATGATCGAGCACGATGAGTTTGAAGAAGCTATCGAACGCGTCATCGCCGGACCGGAACGCAAGAGCCGCCTGATCAGTGACGAAGAAAAACGAATCATCGCCTACCATGAAGCTGGGCATGCTGTTGTGGCCCACGCCATTCCAGAAGGTGACCCGGTTCATAAAGTCTCCGTTACCGCCCGCGGGATGGCTGGTGGTTACACCATCATCTTGCCTGAAGAAGACCGCACTTTGATGTCTCGCAAGAAATTGATTGCTGACATGGTCGGACTCTTGGGCGGTCGGGCTGCGGAAGAGATTGTCTTCAACGACATCACTTCGGGCGCTTCCAATGACCTGGAACGCGTTACTCGCTTGGCCCGTTCAATGATCACTCGCTTAGGGATGAGTGAAGGTCTCGGTCCGATGGTTTACGGCCAGAAAGAAGAATTAATCTTCCTGGGCCGCGAAATCTCCGAGCAGCGCGACTACTCCGAATCAGTCGCTGAGAAGATTGACAGTGAGGTTCGCAAATTGGTCAGCGACGCTTATGAGCAAGCCAAAGCGCTGCTGAACGAGTATCGGGACAAACTCGATGCTGTGGCCGAACACCTGATGGAAGAAGAAACGATCGGTCGTGAGAAATTCAACGAAATTTTCCCGGAACCGGTTAAGAAAAATGGGGGCACGCCTTTACCGGTTTAGGGTTTTGGCAATATTTGCGACAAATTAAGCCATCACTAGCAATAGTGGTGGCTTTTTGATTCACGCTGTCCTGTTAGTAAAACGGAAAAGAAACCCCTTCCTGCCAGGAACCGTATTCTTAATAATTTATGATATTCAGGGTGAGAATTAGAAACCTTGAAAGGGTGTTTGAATTTTTTGATAGGTAGGGGTCGAAAAATTAAGTAAATTGAGTAAATATTAAAAATACTATTGACATTTATTTAAATTTCTGTATAATCTTATTAGAAATCAGAATTGAATGTGTAAAAAATCAAAGGTTTGATCATGTTTTCTTTCACTTACGATAAATTCGAACTCACCAAAGACCTGAACGAACAAAAATCAGAACCTACCCGCATTTGGGGTGAAATGATCCAAAACCTGCTCAAAAAACTCAAATCCAATCTGGATACCTCCCCTCGCATCTCCGGCGTCCACTTCTATATGGACTTCGAAGATTAATTAACTCTCAACTCTCAACTCTCAACTCTCAACTCTCAACTCTCAACTCTCAACTCTCAAGGAGCACCCCATGTCCCCCACAGAAGAACGCATGATGATATTAAAAATGATCGAAGAAGGCACAGTTTCAGCTGATGAAGGTGCTAAATTGCTAGCCTCCGTTGATCGCAATGGAACCCAAAAACCCCGGCAGATTACGCCCCACAAAACCAGCACCGACAAATGGTTCCGAGTTCGCGTAACTGATACCCACACAGGCAAGAACAAAGCCACTGTCAGCCTCCCGATGGCCCTGATGGACTGGGGCCTGCGGGTCGGTGCCCACTTTGCTCCCGAAGTCGGCAATGTCGATCTCACCGAACTTTCCGATATCCTCAGCACTGGCGTCGAAGGTAAAATCGTCGATGTCCTCGATGAAGAAGATGGCGAACACGTTGAGATTTACATAGACTAAAACACACAGCATCCTGAGTAGACCGGTTCTTTCGCATTTGGATCACCGGTACTGAGTCAGTCGAAGTGAAGGGTGCTGAATATCTTTCACCTAATTGAGCAATCTACTCCTCTGTATTCACCGGCTGGTTCCCGCCCCAGCCGGTGAATCGCGTTTCACCTCATAAACTACTTCTTCGAAATGGCAGATTTTGGGAAACAAGATTGTTTTAGCTTCAAGTAGAAACCGAAATCTGCTAATTTGGTGCGGGAATTACTCTTATTTTAAAGGTAGGTTTAAACCGCACCAAACAAAAACCCCGCCGTTTGGCGGGGTCATTATTTTTTGGAGAATTTGGCCGATTACTCGCGCTTATTCTTCAAGGTGCGGCTCAGGATGCTATCCATTTCCTGGCTCTTGTTACCAGACTTTTTGGATGCCTGTTTGCCTTCCTCAACACCGTTGGATTTTTCCATCGCGGAGCGCAGGGCCAATTCCATTGCGGTTGGGATCGGGGCCTGATCTTCTTGATCGTCATCGAAATCAGGTTGGTTAGCTCTCCTAACCAAAGTAGCCGGATCTTCCATGAGCGCTTTCATACTCAATTTGATCTGTTTGCGGCGGCGGTTGACACTCAAAACTTTGACTTCAACCTCTTCACCCACCTTGACGGCCTCTTCGGGGGTCCGAATATAACCGTGCGCCAATTCACTGATATGAACCAAACCCGGTCGTTCGGCACCAATTTCGACGAACGCGCCGTATTTTTCCAGCCGTTCGATCGAGCCTTTGAGGACCATGTCTTCTTTGATCTCACGCCACTCGAGGGGTAGGGGCTCGATCATGGTCAATTCAATGCGATTCTTCTTTGTGAAAACCCGTTTTACCCAGACATCTAAAGTCTGACCAACGGCTAACACATCTTCCACCTTGTTGACGGTTTCGCCTTTTTTAAGTTGTGAGATATGCAGGATCCCAGGGGCATCCAAACCAATATCTACAATTGCGCCCGCCAACATCGTTTTGACAACCGTCCCCGTGAACTTATCTTTCCGGTTGACATCTCCAATACTCTGGTGGGTTTTAGTTTCTGCTTCCATAGCACCACTCTCCAATATCATTATTAAGCCACGCGCAACATTGCTTCGAACCAGTTCTCAGCTCCAAATTACGATTTTCCAGGGGAATAGTCGGTCAGAGGGGGCTTACCGGGTAGCTCTGTAACGCTAAACGCCGACCGCCGATTATACCTGCCAGGGGGGCAAATGTCAAAGCAGAACTATTTCGATTTCGTTGCAATATTCAGATTTTTTGAGATAAATTCTATCTGGGAAATTTAGGCATTAAGCTTTCGGAGTAAATCCAGCAGGAAATCGCTCCAATCCTGGAATTCAGGGGGAATCCGCACCCAAAAAGCATACTTACCCTGCCGAACTTTCGGCCCTAAATTCAACCCCTCGGGTGGTTCCTCTCCCTTGGGATACCGCAGCACCAATTGACCGCTCTCCGTACTGACACTCATCAAGCCAGCTTGTCCCGCTAATATTTTGACCTTCATCTGGTAGATCAAATTCTCGACCGGCTCAGGTAATTCCCCAAATCGATCGTTGAACTCGGATTGTAAGGTTTCAATTTCCGCGATCTTCTGCGCATCAGCCATCCGGCGATACAGACCCAAGCGCATCGTCCGATCCGGGACATATTCGCCCGGAATATTGGTATGGATTGGCAGGTCTACGGCTACCAGAGGCCGGTGCGCCGTCAATGCCAGCGATTTTTTATCCAGGGGATCGCCGCGTTCATCGCGCGCCGATTTCACTGCCGCGGCCAACAGTCGGGTATACAGGTGGAACCCAACCGAAGCGATATGTCCTGACTGCCGCGCCCCCAGGATATCTCCCGCGCCTCGGATTTCGAGATCCCGTATCGCTATCGTGAATCCGGCCCCGAGTTGGGTATTCTCAGCCAAAGTTTCCAGCCGCTGCGATCCTTCTGGGGTGGGGGCGTTCTGCTTGTGTTTGAAGAAATAAGCATACGCCCGTTGGGCCCCACGCCCAACCCGGCCGCGTAATTGATAAAGTTGGGCCAAACCGAACGTATCCGCCCGATCGACGATCAAGGTGTTGGCGTTGGGGATATCCAACCCCGACTCGATGATCGAAGTCGAGAGCAGAATGTCGATCTTGGCCTCAGTAAACTCCTGCATCCGCTCCGAGAGCACATTTTCAGACATTTGACCGTGCGCGACGCCGATCCGAGCTTCCGGAACTAACCGCGTGATTTGGTTGCGCATCGCCCCAATGGTCTGTACCCGGTTGTGGACGAAGAAGATTTGCCCGCCGCGCTCCAATTCACGCAATATTGCCCGCCGGACAATCCGTTGGGAATACGGTCCGACATGCGTGATAATGGGAAGTCGCTCCTCGGGCGGGGTTGAAATAGTGGAGATATCTCGCACGCCAGTCAGGGTCATGTAGAGGGTGCGAGGGATGGGTGTGGCTGTCAGGGTCAAAACATCGACCTCGGTACGCATTCTTTTTAACGCTTCTTTGTGGGTGACCCCAAATCGCTGCTCTTCGTCTATGATGAGTAGCCCCAAATCTTTGAACTCGACATCCCCCGAAATCAAGCGATGGGTGCCGACGATAATGTCCATGTTGCCTTGGGCTAACTGGAATAAGATATTGCGCTGCTGTTGCGGTGTACGGAACCGGGATAACATCTCCACTTCCACTGGGAAAGCGGCTAATCGGTCGCGGAAAGTGTGATAGTGTTGCTGCGCCAGGACTGTGGTCGGAACCAATACGGCTACTTGCTTACCATCCATCACGGCTTTGAAGGCGGCGCGCAGGGCGACCTCGGTTTTGCCATACCCCACATCCCCGCAGATCAGGCGATCCATCGGCCGGGGGGCTTCCATATCCTCTTTGACTTCGTTCAACACCCGCAGCTGATCATCGGTTTCGATATAGGGGAAGCTGGCCTCCAGATCGCGCTGCCAGTTGGTGTCAGGGCTGAAGCCATAACCTTTAACAACTTCGCGTTCGGCATACAATTCCAACAACTCGTCGGCAATTTCTTCCACCGCTTTCTGGACCTTGTTCTTGGCCGTAGTCCATTGGGGGCTGCCCAGGCGGGTTGGCGTTGGCGGTCGGCTGCTGGGGCCGACATACCGCGTCAACCGGTCGGCCTGATGAACGGGGACGTAGAGTTGATCACTTTCGGCATACGCGATGCACAAATATTCGCGTTCAGCGTTGTCGATGGTCCGTTTGACCAGGCCCACAAAACTCCCGACCCCGTGATCGACATGCACCACCCAATCTCCAGCGTTGAGATCAGCATACGCCGCCTCAGGAGCTTCGGCGACCGGGCGATGGCGTTGACGGGGACGCGGCCGCTGCCAGCCAAATAACTCACCATCCGTCAATAGATGGATATTGGGAGCCTCATCGGTGGTTAAGATCCAGCCATCTGCTAGACTACCGGTTATGAATAGCGGGTCTTTGGTGGGAGTGGAGATGGGTTTGTAATGCTCTCGCCACAATTCTTCGAGACGGGTGGTTTGCCGGGAAATAATTACAATTTGATCCCCTTTGGTCGCCAGAGTTGAAAGGTGTTCTAAAACGGGTTTGATCTGGCCGCCAAACCGCGGGTTGGGGCTAAACCGCGTCGATATTTCGGGGATGGGTGAATCAGACTCGATGTCACCCCGCACTGGTCCGAGCGCCAGGGTCCGGTTGATCGGCAGTGAATCTTGGACCTGGTCCCAGGTCAGATAAGGAATCGGGAAATCGTCATCCAGGGTGCCATCTTCGATGTAATCTTTCCGCAGAGAAACCGATTGTTCTTCGATCTCATTAATCGTATCGTGGAATGCATCCTCATGTTCGATGACGACCAGGGCCTCGCGGGGCAAATAGTCCAAAATGCTGGCGGGGCTGGAATGCAAGCGGGGGAGATGGAACTCTGAAATTTCCTCGCCCTCCGGGAGATTGAGCACCGCGGCATTTTGTAGGAGATACTCCCGGGCCGGGGGCACAAACAAGCGTTCATGGGATTCGATCGTCCGTTGGGTGCTGGGGTTGAAGTAACGCAAAGTGTCGATCTCATCCCCAAAGAACTCGATCCGAGTGGGATTGACACCATCAGCGGGCCAGATATCAAGGATGCCGCCGCGACGGGCAAATTGTCCCGGGGCGATAACGGTATTGACCGGCTCATAGCCCAGCGATACCCAATTGCGAGTCAGTTCATCCGGTTGGACGATTTGCTCAATTTTATTGGTCTTGGTAGCTTTGATGAAATCGCGGCGCGGTAGGGTGCGGGCCATCACGGCGCGGGCTGGGGCGATAATGATCGGAGCGATCTGCGGTTTGGGAATACCCGGAATTTGCTGGGCAGCCAGGGTGATCAAGGCTTGAAGTCGGTCTCGGCGGGTCGTCACACCCCACGGTGCATTTTCATAAAATAGGGGGTTGGGTTCGGGGAATAGCAACCGGGTGGCATTCGGGGCCCACAATGGCATTTCATCAGCCAGATTCAAGGCGAAATCAGTTCGTCCGGTTAGCAACAGGATGGGAACGTTTAGTTCCTCGTGTAGCGCGGTCAGGACGCTCAGTCGGGCGGCCCGCGGTAGACACAAATTAGGCAGCGGTTCGCCCGATTTGACAGCCTGGATGACTTCCTGAAATACACTTTGGTTTTGAATGGTAGAAACGACAGATGAGAGCATAATTTGGTAGTCAGTATTCAGTTTGCCGTGAATAGTATTGAACCGATTTTGGATAAATTAGATAATTATCACGCGGCCCGCTTCATGTCTCAGGCTGACTGCGATTGTACATCGTCATAGCCGGTTGAAGCCCCTCTCGGATGTAAGTCAGCGTGGCATCTGCGGCCCGATTCAAATATTGGTCAAGAAATTCTTGCTCATCTTTGCTAAAGGGTTTGAGAACGTAATTGGCTGCCTGCTTGTGACCGGGGGGGCGGCCCACACCCAACCGAAGTCGGGCAAATTCCCTGGTGCCCAGTTGCTCGACGATGGATTTCATCCCTTTATGACCGGCGGTGCCGCCTGAGGGCTTCAGGCGGATGGTATCGAAGGGCAGATCAACATCGTCGTACGCCACCAGTAGATCAGTAGGATCAAGTTTGTAGAATTTCAGTAACGCCTGGGTGGGATGCCCGGAGCGGTTCATGAAGGATTGGGGCTTCGCCAAGATGATTTTATGACCTTGATAGTGCCCAATGGTGAAGATGGCCTTCGATTGGGAGCGGGTGAATTCAACGCCCAGGCAGGTGGCCAATTTACCCATCAACATAAAACCGATATTATGGCGGGTGTCGCGATATTCCCGGCCGGGATTGCCCAAACCGACGAGTAGAAAAGTGTTTCCGGTCGTTTCAGCCCCATCTTCTTGGGCAATATCCGCCCGACGGGTTAGCCCTTTGAGGGCGTCGAAGAGTTTGTCGAGATTATTGTTCGTCATAAGGGTCTGAGAGGTCAAAAGGGTCCAATTGGTCGTAGTGGTCAGACGATTTAGACCTTTGAGACCAGTTAGACAATTTCGACATTTATCGTTTTCGCAGTGATTTTCGCAGCGTGGAATATAGCCCGATGGTCATAAAGACGGCTAGGGCTCCGGCTGCGCCGCGTAATAGACTGTAATTGATATCTCCGGTGGTGATGACGACCGGGTTAGTTGGCAACGGGGTGGGGGTCGGTGGCACTGGGGTCT
Source organism: uncultured Anaerolineales bacterium (assembly GCA_964453155.1). Lineage (GTDB taxonomy): Bacteria > Chloroflexota > Anaerolineae > Anaerolineales > UBA11858 > CAYVQU01. The sequence continues at coordinate 24,777 of CAYVQU010000014.1, forward strand.
CACTGGGGATGGGGGTCAACGTTGGGGTTTGACTCGGTAAGGGTGTGACCGTGTAGGGCGTATGGGTCAATGTTGGGGTGGGCGTCACAGTTTCAATGGGCGTGTAATTTCGAATCCGTAAATCTCGGATGATGAAATGATCTCGCCGCCCCTCGGTCAAGTAAACAGTCAGCCGCAAATTATAGTTTCCATCGGTTACGGTGGCTGTATCCCAGTCGATCAGAATGTCATTCGAGATCGATTCTTCCCCTTCAGACAGGAAGAACCAGGTCCCGGTAGTATCATTCGCATAGCCGAAAGTGAGTTCCCAGGAGACGAAGTCATTAACAGCAGTTGTACCTCGGATGGGGGTCAGACCTTGTAGTGGGCTGCCCTCCTCCGGGGTTGAAATGTTAGGCTCAGCCGAACCTTGGGCCTGGACGCGCTGAATAGTGGGGAAAATCCCCATTACCAGCAAAATTCCGAGGAAGATCAAACGGCGCATAGCAACTTTTCATTTTACAATGCGATTGTAATGGGGTCAACTGGAATTTGAGGTTAGTTTGTGGTAAACTCAAAAAGTTGAATCGGTCTTATTCATTTATATTTGGAGGGCTGCGATGACGATGTCACGCACAGAACAAATGGTCAATCGCCTGCGCTCGATGCAGGCGGCCTCACCCGAAATTATTGCTTCGGCGGTTGTATCCGTCGATGGTTTGACGATGGCGTCGGCGTTGCCCACTGAGGTCGAAGAAGACCGGGTCGCGGCAATGTCAGCAGCGATGTTAAGTTTAGGTGAGCGAATTGCCAGTGAGTTGGGCCGCGGCTTTTTGGAACAGGTTTATATTCGCGGTAATGAAGGCTTCGTGATTCTGACCTCGATTGGTGAAGAAGCCGTTTTAACCGCGCTGGCGCGTGAAAATGCCAAATTAGGGCTTATATTCTTGGAGATGCGGCGGGCCGCAGAGGACTTAGAACGTGTGGTCGGTTAACAACCAAAATTATCCACAAAAATCAATTCAAATCGGAACCCTCGTGGGGAGAGCCGCTCAACGGCCCTCCCCACTTCCTTTGTAGGTAACTGGAGGTACTCATCATGACAAAATATATTTTTCTGACCGGCGGTGTGCTGAGTTCGGTTGGTAAAGGCGTAACCGCCGCGGCGATTGGACGATTATTGAAGGAGCGCGGCTTTTCGGTTTCAGTGCAGAAACTCGATCCTTACATCAACGTGGACCCTGGCACGATGAGTCCCTACCAACATGGCGAGGTCTACGTATTGGATGATGGAGCCGAAACCGATTTGGATTTGGGCCATTACGAGCGGTTTATCGATATCAGCCTGAACAAAGTATGTAACGTGACAACGGGGCAAGTGTATGCCGAGGTAATTTCGCGGGAACGCCGCGGCGATTATTTGGGCGGAACTATTCAAGTGATTCCCCATATCACCAATGAGATCAAGCACCGTATTCAACTGGTTCCCAAGACCACGGGGGCCGAAGTCGTTTTGGTCGAGGTCGGTGGGACGGTGGGGGATATCGAATCGCTGCCGTTTTTGGAGGCGCTGCGCCAGATGCGCAGCGACCTGGGGCCGGAGAATACCCTCTACATCCATGTTACCTGGATGCCCTATATTGGCGCGACGGGCGAATTGAAAACCAAACCGACTCAACACTCGGTCAGGGAACTTCGTTCCATCGGGATTACCCCCGATGTGATCGTGCCACGCTCCGATCATTCCGTGGATGAGGAGCTTTGTGAAAAGATCGCGCTGTTTTGTGACGTTGACCGTCGAGCCGTCATCCCGATGGTCACGGCAGAACAATTGTATGAAATACCCTTGCTCTTAGAAGAATCAGGAATTGGGGACTATCTGTTAGAACGTTTCGGTCTCGAATCTCGCCAGGAACCCGACTGGACGATGTGGGAGAAAATTGTTGAAGCTGAACGCTGTGAAAAACCGAAAGTTAAGGTTGCCATCGTCGGGAAATATGTTGAACTTCACGATGCCTACATGAGTGTGCGCGAAGCGCTGCGGCATGCGGGTCCCTCCAATGGGGTCGAAGTCGAGGTTAAATGGGTCCACTCAACGGATCTGGAAAAAGCCCCCGATTTAAGTTTGATCGAAGATGTTGACGGTATCGTGGTTCCTGGTGGTTTTGGCGAACGCGGCATTGAAGGTAAGATCAAAGCCGCTAAATATGCCCGTGAGAATAATATCCCCTATTTGGGATTGTGCCTGGGTATGCAGGTCATGGTGATCGAGTTTGCCCGAAATCTTTTAGGCTATGATGATGCCAATTCGACCGAATTTGATCCCTCCACCCGCTACCCCATCATCGATCTGATGCCTGACCAGCGTGGAATTTCAGATATGGGCGGCACCATGCGACTCGGTTTGTATCCCTGCCATCTCGAAAAAGGATCGATCGCGGCCAAAGCTTACGGCGAGACCGTAGTAGATGAACGCCACCGCCACCGCTTTGAGTTTGTGAACATCAATCGGAAACCGATGGAGGCTGAAGGGATGATTTTCTCCGGTCTCTCCCCTGACAAACGATTAGTTGAAATTTCGGAGTTGAAGGAGCACCCCTTTATGTTAGGGACCCAATTCCATCCCGAATTTCTATCTCGTCCTAATCGGCCTCATCCATTGTTTAAAAAGTTTGTTGGCGCGGTCAAAAAGCAAAAATAAAAAAGTGCCCAGCGAACTCGCTGGGCACTTTTTTATTCAAACCCAACCGGTCGTTTAGCGTAAACTCCCCTTAATTCTGGTGGCAATAAATCGGCAATGGTGAACATCATGCGATCCGTCAGGCCCAGGGTGGATTCGTTCGGTTGTGGAATGATCGGTTCTCCAATGACGATCGTTATCGGAGACCGACGGGGGAAATCCCTGAACATTTTCTCTGTCCCAGAGACGGCCACGGGGAGAATGGGACAATCCATTTTGAGAGCCAGCCGGGCAACACCGGTTTTCCCGGCCCGCAAACCCTGACCTTTACTGCGCGTCCCTTCGGGGAACATCGCCAAAACCTGACCGTGTGCAATAACTTTTTCGGCGTGGTGAATGGCCCATTGATCCTTTTGCCCCCGGTGAACCGGAAACGCCCCCACTTGGCGTAATCCCGCGGCCACAATCAGATTTTTGTACAATTCTGATTTGGCCATGAAAAATAATGGTCGCTGGATCTCCATCTGCATCGGGAAAACATCGTAATTCGTCTGGTGATTGGAGGCTAAAATCACCGGCCCCTCAGCAGGAAGATTTTCTACCCCAATTAAATTTATCTTCATAAAAAAGCGCAGCAAAATTCGCAGAGATCCCACCAAGATGCGGCGAAACAGGGTAATGTCAAAGGCGTAAGTTTCCTGGTCGCGAGGGTCTTCAATTGTCATAGTGTTTTCAAGAGTCACAGTGTGCCTCCAAGTCTGGAAACAATAGATGTTGGTTCGATTGTGTCAATTTGCACAAACTCAACCTCCCCGGTTGACTGTACTTCGATTATACTTAAAGAAACGCTAAAAAGTAAACCACGTTACGCAATGCAGCTCGGTACGCTACGGGCTGCATCTTGTGTGCGAATTAACCATATTGAGGTGAGAAATGGATACAACTATTATTGAATCGGTCTTTGGCCGACAGGTTTTAGACTCCCGTGGTAACCCCACGGTTGAGGTCGAAGTTTCTTTGATTGATGGCAGTTGGGGCCGGGCGATTGTGCCTTCGGGTGCTTCCACCGGCGTTCACGAAGCGTTGGAACTGCGTGATGGTGATAAATCCCGCTATTTGGGCAAAAGTGTGACCCAGGCGGTTGAAAATGTCAATACTTTGATCGCGGAAGAACTGGTTGGTTGGGAAGCTACCGCCCAACGCGGCATTGATCTGGCCCTCTTGGAACTTGATGGCACCCCCAATAAATCCAAGTTGGGTGCCAACGCCATTTTGGGGACCAGCCTGGCAGTCGCCAAGGCCGCGGCCAATTCCTTGGGTTTGCCCCTGTACCGTCACATCGGCGGCGTTTACGCGCATGTTTTGCCGGTCCCGATGATGAACATCCTCAACGGTGGGGCTCACACTGGCTGGCAGTCCACCGATGCCCAGGAATTCATGGTGATGCCCTTCGGTGCGCCGAATTTCTCCGAGTGTGTCCGCTGGGGTGCTGAGATTTATCATGCCCTCAAGGCCGTTCTTAAAACAAAAGGTTACGCTACTCTCGTGGGTGACGAAGGCGGTTACGCCCCGGCGCTCAAGGCCAATGTCGAGGCCGTGGAAATCATTCTCGAAGCCGTTGAAAAAGCCGGTTTCAAAGCTGGCGTGGGTGCCGATGTGGCCATCGCCCTTGACCCCGCCGCCTCTGAGTTCTACGAAGAAGACACTGGTCTCTACCACCTGCGCACCGAGGGCAAGAAACTGACCAGTGATGAAATGGTCGCTTTCTGGAAAGACTGGGTGGATCAATTCCCCATCGTTTCCATTGAAGATGGTTTAGCTCAAGATGATTGGGACGGCTGGAAAGCATTGGTCAGCGAAGTTGGTGACCGCTGTCAAATTGTTGGCGATGACCTGCTGGTAACCAACCCTGACCGCGTTCGCGAGGCCATCAAAGTTAAAGCCTCTAACTCCCTGTTGGTCAAAGTCAACCAAATTGGTTCCCTGACCGAGACCATCGAAGCCGTCGATGCCTGCCAACGCGCGGGCTGGACCGCCGTGGCCTCCCACCGCTCCGGTGAGACCGAAGATGCCACCATCGCCGATCTGGCCGTCGCCCTTAACATGGGCCAGATCAAAACCGGTGCCCCTGCCCGTTCCGATCGAGTTGCCAAATACAACCAACTCTTGCGGATCGAAGGCGAGTTGGGCGATGAAGGTGTTTACGCCGGTTGGGATGCGTTGAAAATCAAGAAATAAAAGACAGTTCACTGTAAATGAAAAGCCCCTCGACTAATTTCGAGGGGCTGTATTTTTTTAATGGGTTGATGGTAACTATTGGTTGTCTTTGATTTCTTCTTCAACGTATTCAAATGCCGGTTCAGCTGGAATTTCGGGAGCAGCCTCGGTCTCAACGTCTGGTTCTGGCTCTGAAGCTTCTTCTTCAAGTGATATTCCAGCGAGGGGTTCGAGGGCATCATCCAGGGTCAGGTTTTCCCGCCGCATCCCTGGGGTGGGGGTGCCGCAATAGGGGCAGAGATTCCACGGTAAATCCATGAGTTTGCTGCAGTTATGACAGGTCTTCTTGAGCCGGGTATGGCAGTTGGGGCAGACTTTCCAGTCAGATTGGGTGTGGCGTCCGCAACCAGGGCAAACGGGGACATCTTCAATGGATTGCAATAGAGCCTCTTCTTCCAAAGTAGTTTGGAATTCATCCTCCAAAGTCCGGTGGGGGCGTAAGATCAAGTAGATCACGATGCCTGGGAGGAACAAAACGGCCACGATCAATACGGCTAGGATTCGCCCCAGCGGATCCCGGGCCCGGGCCCGGATGTCACGGTAGGTCCAGACGATCAGGCTGAGCCAGAGGGCGGCCAGGAAGGCCCCACTCCAGGCGGTGAGAATGAGCATGAAATTGCTGAGAGAAGAAGGATCAAAGGTCATAAGCCACTCCGTTGTAACGCATTTATTATAGCCCATTCTGGTAAATTCGTCAGAGATGGATGTTTCGCCGGGGTTGTAAATAATTAGCAGTATTTGATACAATCGTCTTAGGATAAATCAAATCAGGGAACGGGGGTTCCGATGAAAGAAAACGTTTCAACTTATCGTATTACGGATTTGGCCGCGAATGATCGCCCGCGCGAGCGATTGGCGAAATTAGGGCCGCAAGCGCTCTCCAACGCGGAATTGCTAGCGATCTTATTGCGGGTCGGCGTTCAGGGTGAGAATGCGGTTCAGGTTGGACAGCGGCTTTTGCAGACCTTTGGGGGGATTTCCGGACTGCATCGGGCCTCATTGGATGAACTTTGTGCCCAACATGGCCTGGGGGTGGCCAAAGCTGCCCATATCAAAGCCGCGGTGGAATTGGGGCGGCGGCTACCCCTCGAAACACCGGAAGAGCGACCCGCGATTCACAGCCCAGCCGATGCGGCCGCCCTGGTACAATACGAAATGAGTGCGCTCGAACAAGAAGAGTTGCGCGTTATGCTGCTCAATACCCGCAACCATGTTTTGGATATTCAGCAGGTTTACCGGGGTTCGTTGAATTCATCTCAGGTGCGGATTGGTGAATTATTCAAGGCCGCGATCCGCCGCAATGTGGCCGCGGTGTTGATCGTTCACAATCATCCCAGCGGTGATCCGACTCCCAGCCCCGATGATGTCGCGTTGACTCGGGCGGTGGTAGAAGCTGGACGGCTACTGGATATCGAAGTATTGGATCATTTAGTAATTGGCCGCGGCCGCTGGGTTTCACTGAAAGAACGAAAACTTGGGTTTGGCTGACCCCATAAAAATACAGGATGAACAGGATTTTTAGGATGAACAAGACTAAATTTTTACTCGTACTGCTTACTGCTGTACTGATTACCGGCTGTACTGGAATTGGCAAGCCAGCTCCAACGCCAACCCCGGTAGAAATTCCAGGTTGGAGTTTTGTCTGGTCAGATGAATTTGAATTACCCGATGGGTCACCGCCAGACCCGGCCAATTGGAATTATGATATCGGTGCCAGTGGATGGGGGAACCAGGAGTTAGAGTATTACACCGAACGGATTGAAAACGCCTACATTCAAGATGGAATGTTGGTAATCGAAGCCCGGGATGAAGATTATTTTGGGAGCAAATATACTTCCGCCCGGATTCATTCTAAAAATAAGGCCGATTTTAAATATGGACGTTTTGAAACTCGGGCAAAATTACCCAATACCCAAGGCATTTGGCCCGCGATTTGGATGATGCCAACCGAAGGAGTGTACGGTATTTGGCCCAAGAGCGGCGAGATTGATATTGTCGAGTTAGTCGGTCGCGATCCATACCTGGTGCATGGCACGATTCATTATGGCGATCCAAAAGGCGATCGAACTGAAAGCTATTTCTTACCCACCCTGGAAACCTTTGATCAAGATTTTCATGTATTTGTGTTGGAGTGGGAACCGGATGAGTTCCGATGGTATGTGGATGGCGAACTTTTCCATACCGCCCGGCATTGGCATACCTCTTATCCCGATGCACCTAAGGGGGCGCCCTTCGATCAAGAATTTTATTGGATCTTGAATGTGGCGGTCGGGGGGATTTGGCCCGGCTACCCAAATGAATCGTCGGAATTTCCCCAAAGAATGTATGTCGATTATGTCCGGGTATATCAGAAGTAGAAAGTGAAGTGTGGGCCGTAACCTTTGAAGATTCACACTTCACGAGGTGGTAATCAACTTCGCATTAATTTCTCTCGAAACATGGTCTTTACCTGGGGCCATTCGGTGTTAATTATGCTGTAGTAGACTGAATCGCGGGTTTTTTCATCTGGGAGGAGCATATGATTTCGGAGAATCCCCTCCTTGACTGCTCCCAGCCGCTCAATGGCCTTCTGCGACCGGATATTGCGGGCATCGGTTTTGAACTGAACCCGCACACATCCCAAAGACTCAAATGCATGGGTCAGTAATAAATATTTGCATTCGGTATTGACCCCAGTTCTTTGGTAGTTTGTGCCATACCAGGTGCCCCCAATCTCCAATTTGCGATTTGCCTTATCAATTCCCAGATACCGGGTGCAACCAATAGATTGACCAGATGCGAGATGAATCACGGCGAATGGCAAATCAGTGCCATTTGCTGCCCGCCTTAACATTTCGGAAACATGCACCTTCATTTTTTCAGTGGTATCGAGTAAGCCATAGGGCAGATGCTGCCAAATCTGGATATCCTGACCAATTTTGGTCAATCCAGCAACGTGTTGGTCTGAAAGGGGTTCGAGATGGACAAGGTTGCCTTTGAGCGTAATCGGTTGAATATTCATAGCGCGAAATAATAGCAGGGGAATTTAATCTTTTGATGGTGGGATCGTTAATTTGTTCGTAATATTTTCTCACCAACCTTTCTCCCCTCATTACCCGGTTCGGCGAATACGAAAACTATAAAAATCCCCGGTTGGTTCTCGCCAGTGATGGGTTACATTTTGGGTTGTACCCGCGTGGGGGCCGCGTTGAATTGCTTTGAAAAGTTTGGATAGGTCAGCTTCTGATCCTTCAGCAACGATTTGGACCGTTCCATTCCAGCGATTGCGGACCCAGCCCACAAGGTTGAGATGTACTGCCTGCCGTTGGGTGAAATACCGAAAACCAACCCCCTGAACTCGCCCTGAAACGACTGCCTGCAGCTGCTTAATTGCCATTTCACTCATTGGTTGTTTTTTTCCGACGTTTGCGGAAGTTTATGTAGGTTAGTGCCAGGGTAGGAATAAAAGGGATTACCAAAATTGCAACAAGCGGGACTTCGGCTTCTAAGTTACTTAGGGTTGCATTCTCATTAAACATCGCCTGTCGCCAATCTGCTTCAATTTTCTTCAGGGATGTTCCTATGGCGGTTTCGAAACCTTGCTCACAACTTTGTCCACCCGCATAGGCCTGGATGAGGGCTTCTAAAGCTTCGTTGCCATAAGTCTGGCGTACGTACAGCGAAAATGCATAGGATTCAGCATAAGCCAGTTGAAAACTGGCAGCATCTAACGGAAAACTATGACATAAACTTGAAATTGGGAGTAGGGCCTCGCGTTCATAGGCTTTGTTGAGCAGAATTTGATAATCTGGGTTCGGGAATAATTCAGCCATGGAGGCCAAACCTTCATTTAGCCAGCGGGGAATATTCTGATATCCAGGCCCGACTTTTTCATAGAGCAAAACGTGCATTAGCTCATGGGGCACCTGGCGTTTAATTTCCAGTTTTTGTGCCGGTCCATCGGGCAGAGAGACGACAATGACTTTCAGATCTGGGTCAGCATGACCGGCAACCCACGCGGCCGCGTCTCCTGAGAAGAACAACGTATCTTGCATTTCAATGACACTATTGTAGGCATAGATTTCAATATCTTGCGGGGTGGGGATATCGATATGGCTTTGAATTAGTTTTATGCCTTCATTCGCGGCATTTTGAATTTCCTCACCAAAGAAAACACTACCATCATGCCAAAACACTGAAAACCCATCTGTGTTCAAGGATTGCCAATTGAAACGATTATCATCGTAGAAATATCGAATAGGCTCACTTTCAAAAGGATCCTGGCCTTCAATTTCAACCACGAACCAAATCGATAAAAAAGAGAATGCTCGAATGGGACGTCTGAGAATGTCAAAATTGTAATAGACTTCACCTTCTGGCGTTAAAACGACTGGATTTGAAGCGATCAGCGTTCCATCCTCGGCCTGGATGACCACTTTTAAACTTTGTAGGGGTTCATCCGAGGTGATTTTCGCTTGTAGTTGAAGTTGCTCCCCGAAAATATGCGAGACCCCCAAATTGTCCACTTGTATCCCTTCCCCTTCCTGAAAATTGGCAGCAGCCCGCGCGGTACCCCAAACCCCAAACAAGATGATGAGCAGGATGCCAGGAAAAATCCGACGCATTTAGGCTCCTAAATAGGCCAGCAATGGTGTGAGCGTCAATGGGCTGAGTAATGTGGATGTAAAAACTACCGAGGTCACAAAAGCTGGTTCAGTATCAAACTCGGTTGCCAGCACTGTAGCCAAAACCGCAGTGGGAGTTGCCGCTTCGATGACTCCGGCTTGATAAGCAACCCCTTCTAGCCCAAAAACTAATCCTAAAACCAAACCTAACGCGGCTCCGCCAATTAAGCGCATCCCATTGGCTAAAACCAGAGCTGGAATGTTTTGGGTGCGTTGGTTTTGCTGTAATTGTAAACCAAGTAAGACCAGCATCGCGGGGATTGCAGCCCCCGCCAGGGTGGTGGTTGTCCGTTCGAGGGCCACCGGGAGCTGCCAGCCCGTTGCAATGAATCCAAAGGCAAATATGACGGCATAAATGGCTGGAACCTGAAATAATTTTACCAATGATTGTTTCAGGCTGGCTTTCCCTAGCGATGCAATACCGACGCCAATCGAATAGGTCATTAACGCGGTGCTGACAAAGAAAATGCTGGCTTGGGCTAATCCAGCTTCGCCGAAAGCAAATAAATTTAAGGAGAGACCAAAATTACCCGCATTCATCGACATTGTGCATAAGACCACAGCAGCCAGCATTGTGCGAGTCAATTTCAGCATCTTGCCCAGCAGAAATGTGATTGTACCAACGCTGACAACGATTGCGATGGTGAACCCCATCATGCGAAACAAATCGGCACTGTTTAACCGACTGGTGGTCAACAAATTAAACAGCAGGCAGGGACTAAAGACGTAGAAAATTACTCGGGATAAGGATTTGGCCTGAACTTGGAGATATTTGCCACATAGATAGCCAATTCCAGCCATCAGTAAGATTGGAAGCAGGTTGTTAATGAATAAGCTGGCGAGATTGTTCAATTGTAATGTCCTGGTCTAAGTGCTGGGTTTGTTAAATCGTCAAACATTTCCACAATACCCCAGGGGTTTCAAAATGATCACGCCAAATGGAAAGGCATCACCTGAAAACCCCTGGGGTATTAATTTTCCTCGATCAAGATTCAAAATCCAAGTCGTTGTCTAGATCAAGATCGTCATAAAGGCCAATGCTTTCGTTGAAGATTAAGTTATCCAGGGCGGCTTCGATAGTTTCGGCTTCATCGTCGTCTTCGATTTCGTTCAGTAAACTATCAAAGACTTCTTGGAGACCTTCGCCTCCGATCTGAGAAAGGGACCAAACGGCGGCTGTGCGAATAACCCCATCCACATCCTCTAGTAATTCTAAAAGTCGAGGTTTGGCCGCAACTATTCCTAACTCGCCGGCTGCGCGCACCGCTTCAAATCGAATTTCTTCCTGATCAGCATCCAGCATGGCCACAATATCAGATTGCCAGCGTTGGTCACAGGACCGCCCCATCGCAAATAAGGCACTAACTTTCCACTCAGTTGCATTTTCGGCAAACGCGGCGGCGATTAAGTTTGGGATTTCAGGATGGCTGGAGAATCCCAATGATTCTAATGCCCGGCGGCGAACGAGCGTGGTTTCGGTTTTTCGAGTAGCCAAGTGGAGCTTTTGGGTGATACCCTCCAAAATTTCAGGGGGAAGTTCTTCAATTTCGCCCTGGTAAACATATTTCCCCAACGAAACGGCCGCGACAGCCCGTAAATCCTCGTTTTCGTCATTTTGAAGAAGATCAAGGTAAACGGGGATTAGATCTTCAACTTCATATTCTTGCAAAGCTCGTAGCGCTAAGAACCGAACCACTTGATCAGAGTCTTCTAGCCCTAAACGACAAATTGGTTCGAAATTGAGGAGATAATCTCCCTGGAACATCTGCTCCATATCCTCGAGCATTGCCTGCCGCCGCCAGGAGGGGATCTCCGGCCAAATTTCGATCAGTTGAGCCAATTCTTCGCCAAAGATGTCCGATAAGCGGTAGAGATACCGGGGATTTAGCGAAGTATCTGGGTTTAATAAGGCGGCAACGACCTCTTCAAAGGGGGCCTCCTCAGATGTAGGAATTTCGTCGATCATGGTAATTGCACCGGGTTGGCAAAATCAAGGTAATTGATATAGAAGAACAATAGGATCATCAGCATAAAGCTGATCGCGTTGATCATATTTTGGGCCTGCATCGGAATGCGGCGGCGGAAAATAATCTCCGGTAACGTGAAAAGAATGCGACCCCCATCTAAAGCCGGGATTGGGAGCAGGTTCAGTACACCTAGAGAGATCGTAATGGTCGTGAAAAACCAGATGGTATTTAAACTCTGAGGGGCCCCGGGAATCAATTCTCGTTCTTGGACATCTTGGTAGATATCATACATCCCTTTATAACCTACTGGACGGGCTTCTTCGGGTGAAATTGCCCCGCGCACCACTTGGGCAGGGAGAGTGACGAGGGCCATAGCATGATTAGCTGTCGAGATGGCGCCCATGGGTATTGCTGCCAGCCAGCTAATTGGTTCGGTGGGATTGCCCATGACGATGCCAATGGCACCTTCTCCTGCCGGTGGATTTTCTCGAGGAATGATGACACTCGCGATGGTTTCTGTGTCGCGTTGATAGGTGAGTGATATCTCTTCTCCCAGTTTAGCGTAAATCGCATCATGTAATACGATCATGCTATCCACGGGTTGGCCATCGATATCGAGAATGACATCGTCTACTTGTAATCCAGCCGCCGCGGCTGGAGAATTATCAGCCACCTCTGCGATCAAGACTACACTGGGGTCAGCTACCCCTAATTGGCTGATGATGATGGCATACAAAATGACAGCTAAAGCCAGATTAAATAATGGCCCCATGGCGTAAATGGCGACCCGTTTCCAGGGCGAGGCAACAGCTAAACCATCTGGCACGCTTAAATCACCTTCACCGCGAATTTTGACAAACCCGCCCAGGGGCAGCCAATTGAAACTGAATAAGGTTCCCAAATTGACCGCGGTTAATTCCCCATGGATGCGAATACCTTCGGCGACAAAATCTTGTTTGGGAGTGCGTTCGTAATCAACTGGCGGCAATACCCGTAATTTCTTTAATTTGTACTGATCATCATCTTGTTCTGCCAAAGTTTCGACCCACATTCCAGCTTCTAAATCTTGCAAGGCTTTGATGCCAAAAGGAATCTTGATCACTGTACTTCCGACCTTAATCGTCCCTTTGAGACGGAATAAACGGGCCAACCGTGGTGGGAATCCGATACCAAATTCTTCCGAGTGAATTCTAAATAACCTGGCTCCCAGAAAATGCCCGATCTCGTGTAGAATGATCAGTGCTGAGATGACAACAACTAATTGGATTACTGAATTATTCATCTAAAACCTATAAGTTTTTCGAGATTGATTGTAATTGCGTTACGATCAAAAAAATCCCGGCAGTTTGCCAGGCGGACTAAAAAATTGACGTGCCGATTATAACTTGTGATGACCGAAAGAGCCAGCCGAAGAGCGACTTGCTAGAGTGTTCTAACGTGGTTCTAACAACATTGAGATCGAGGCAATCTCTTTGCTTCTCTGTCTCTTTCGGTTAGAATTTCAGCGATTAAGTGTGTGGTGGTTTGTCCTTTTTGAAAATATCGACTTGATTTACCACCCCACGGCTTGAATGCTTGGCAGATTCCGGTTTGCGCTTGGGTTTATTTCAAGATCCTTTCTGGAATCTCCTTAATTTCTAACAGAGGAGTGAAAAATGAAAACCGTTTTAGTAACTGGTGGGGCGGGGTTTATTGGTAGTCATGCTTGTGTGGCGTTGCTTCAAACTGGATATGAAGTGGTGGTGGTGGACAATTTATCGAATGCGAAAGAAGATTCCCTGACACGGGTCGCTGAGATAACCGGGAAATCGGTTCAATTTCATAATGTCGATTTGCGTGATCGAGCCGCGCTGGAGGCTGTCTTTGCCGCAGCTTCAATAGATGCCGTTATCCACTTTGCGGGCCTAAAGGCTGTGGCTGAATCTGTTGGAATGCCGCTTGAGTATTTTCACAACAATATCACGGGGACCGTAATCTTATTGCAAGTAATGGCCGCTCATGGCGTGAAAAATTTGGTGTTCAGTTCCTCGGCTACTGTTTATGGGGAACCCCACGCTGTGCCCATCACCGAAGATTTTCCTCTCAATCCACCGACGAATCCTTATGGCCGTACGAAATTGATGATCGAGGATATCCTCCGGGATTTGGCAATATCTGATAATACCTGGAATATTGCCTTATTGCGCTATTTCAACCCCATTGGCGCCCATGAAAGCGGTCGGATTGGTGAAGATCCCAATGGTATTCCGAACAATCTCACCCCGTATGTTACCCAAGTCGCGGTTGGGCGGCTACCGGCTGTTCAGGTCACCGGCGCCGATTATGATACGCCGGATGGCACCGGTATTCGGGACTATATTCATGTCGTAGATTTAGCCTTTGGACATGTAAAATCTTTAGAGAAACTGACAACTAACCCGGGAATTGTGACTTACAATTTAGGTACCGGCCAGGGATACTCCGTTTTTGAAGTTATCGCCGCATTTGAGAACGCGGTGGGTAAACCCATCCCTTACCAGGTGGTCGCGCGCCGCCCCGGCGATATCGCAACCAGCTATGCTGATCCCACCAAAGCCGAAAAAGAATTGCATTGGAAAGCTACCCGGGATCTGGATACAATGTGTGTCGATGCCTGGCGGTGGCAATCCAATAACCCTAACGGGTATGTATAAATAATCTTGTGGATGAAAAAAAATCCCCCAGCAAAACCGGGGGATTTTGAATTTAGCGTTGATCCTGCATAAAAGTCGACTGTCACTTGGATTGGAATTTACCGAAACATCTCATTTTAGCAGTTTTCGGAAATAATCATGAAATAGAATGCCTGCTGCAACCGAAAACTGCTTAGGTGTGACGGTAGAACTGGTCAATTTTGTTTTCAGCTGCAAACCGTCACACACTTATTCTAAAGCAGCTTGGGCCCTAAGTGGAAATTCACACCGTAAACTACCGTGTTTGGTGGCTAATCTGGACCACATAGTGAGTAACATTTGGGGAGAAATATCCGTTTCAATATTTAAGTAAAACCCAAACCAAAGAGGGAGTTGGGTCTGCTGTTTGGCGGTGCTATTTACCGATTTACACCCAAAATCAAATAACTCTGAAAGTTGGTAAAGACTGGTATGAGGGTTTTCGTTCCACCAAGGAATATCAGCAAAATTGGGAACATTATTAGAAGAGATCGCGGCATTATTCGTTACTACGATGTCTAAAAACTGATTGGTATCATTTTCATCTAAAATAATGTATCCATTCCACCAGGTATTGACCGCCTTCATTTGATCCCAGAAATCGTTCCCCGGTTTATTATCCGCACTTAATTTAAAACTATTTGCCAGAGTGGTATTAAATTGAGCATGATTTCTAGTTACGCTTGGGAAAATTGGAAGAAAATCAACTCGATCTGAATCGACATAGGTCGCGACTAGCCAGATTCCCTTCAAGGCATTTTTGACATTACCGTGGTCGGCTACTGAAATAATGAGGTAGTTATTTTGATTTTCCGGTTGATCAGTAAATGGAAAATCGTAGGCCGCAGCTTTCACGATTTCATGCTTTGCGCCCGAACTGAAACCAGTGAAGAGCGCCAAACCAAACAAAATAAACAGGCGAATAACGCGGTAAATCGTCATGGCTTAAGTCCTGGTTTGAATTGAATACTTCTTATTGTTTTCAGATAGAAAGTGACCGAATGCTGGCTGTATTCATAAGCGATAATTTCGCGCAAGCTATCAATTCCGGGGTGAAGTTCTTGGTGAGACTGGATGAGGGCATTCTGGCCATCATTATGATCACTGGCATTCAGGCTTTCGAAAATAGCGATCCCAATGTATAGCTGCGATCGCATCATTAAGTATGCCTGTTTGAGCCAAATCGCTTGCTCTTGGGGGCTGGTGATTTGATTTTCATCCCACGAGAACGCGGTAACCCAAATCAATCCTTGGGTGTGATTATTGGCCAGCATCACGCTCCGGATGGCCTCATAGTGACGAATCGCAGGATCCTCGAAACTCTCGGGAACCTGAGTGGGGTCACTGCTAATTCCGATTAACCGCAGACCAATAATGGGCGTTATCTCAGCTGCTCCAGCCGCATACATTTTTTCAAGGAAAACTAAATCGCGAATATCAACGTTCGTTTCAGGCAGTCCTGGCGTTAATCCCCCACTAACCATAATGATCCCGGGATAGTGTGTGAGACTTTTATGATGGATGGTTTTAAGTAAATCCACATAGGCTTGTGGATTTGGATTTGCCCGCCATCCGGTTGTAGTGTTGGGTCCCGGAAATACTTCAACGGCTAAAATATTTTGAGGATAACGCGCGATGAGTTGAGAAATGACCCTGCTGGTTAATTCTGGGTCTGGTCCGGCCGCTGTGAGCGCCCAATCAGGGGGATTGGTTATGGAGATCAAGATCGAGATTTCCTGGCCCTGAACCAACTGGACTGCTCTATCTAAACTGGTCCACGATATGTTCGTATCTGGTCGCGGTGAGAAAGCGGCCCAATCAAAATCGATGGCAATCCAATCTAAATCGATATTGCCAGCAGTCTGAATTGCGATTTCAGTTTGGGGGTTAGCTAATTGAAGCCTGGATCCGTATCCAAATCGTGGCGACCCTGGCGTTCCGCTGACTGCATTGGCCGTGACTGGTTTGAAAAATAAACCAACCCCGATCAATAACCCCAGTGTGCAAAACAAAAATTTTCGCATGATCTATTAGAGTAAATTACTCAACATTCCTAAAAAGTATCCCAAAACCAAACCTGCAAAAACGCTGCCACTGGTGGCAATTAATGCCGGTTTGGAAAATTCTTGTTTCAGGTAACTATGGACGTAGGGCACCAGGAAACGAACGATGCGAGAATTTTGCATCAACGGGATTACCAAATGCCAAAACCCGATTTCAATTTGTTGAATATACTTCTTCATAGTTTTATTTTGAGGTGGTGATTTTGATAATTCGGCCGCGGGGAGTAGCAACTACTCGGACCCAGCGGTGGATAACCTGTCCACCCGGTCCAGATACGGTTTTTTTATACGTCAATAAATAATTGCGTTTATCCGGGTGAATTTTTTCACGTTGTTCTTTCGACAATGGTTGCTTCCGCACTTTAGGTTTGATCCGGCGGAAAGCGGGAAAACGGTGTCGAATTTTTTGCGTGATCTTGTCTACAAGTTCGGGATCCATGATTATTACCCGGCTGTCTGGAGTTTACGGCGTAAAAAAGTAGGAACATCCAGGTCGTTTGAGGCGATAAGTTGTAATGGCCGAGTCACCGGACGTAGAACGGGTTCTGTTTGATGAATTTCTGCTTCAACTTCGATCGGGACTTCTTTTACTTGCGGTTTTGTCTCGGGTTTCATCTTCCCGATATTCTCAGCCCCGGGTAGAACTTCCTCCAGCGTTTGGGCTCCTAAACCGGTAATGACCAAATTGACCTGAACCCGACCTTCCATATGTTCCTTGATGGTGGTTCCCAGTACTACTTCGGCCTGATTATGGGTTTGTTCTTGGAGAAAATTCAAGGTCGAACAAATATCTCCGATTTCCAAATCGGTGTTGGAGGTAAAGTTAGCGATGACTCCGGCAGCATTCGCTAATGCGACCTCCCCCAAAAGGGGGTGGTTTAAGGCCTGTTTGACGGCCTTCATCGCCCGGCCATCACCATTCCCATGGCCGATTGCCATCAAGGCCCCCCCACCCAACGACATTAATCGTCGAATGTGGGCAAAGTCGACATTGATTGTGCCTGGTTCGGTGATCAACTCGGTGATGCTTTGTACTGCCTGGCGGAGAACATCGTCTGCTAGGCGAAAAGCAGTATCCAAAGGCAGGTGCTGCGGCGCCACAAACAATAACCGATCATTTGGAATTGTGATGAGGGTGTCGACGTGTTCGTGTAATTTGGCCAAACCCTCTTGGGCATTTTGCTGCCGTTGACCCATCTCAAAATTGAAGGGGGTCGTTACCACCGCGATCGTTACTGCCCCAATTTTGCGAGCAATTTTGGCGGCTACCGGGATGGCTCCGGTACCGGTGCCCCCGCCCATCCCTGCTGTCAGGAAAATCATATCGGCACCCGCCATCGCCTCGGCTAATTCTTTCCAACTTTCTTCGGCTGCGACCTGTCCAATTTCGGGGCGGCCGCCCGCGCCCAAACCGCGGGTTTTATGAGGGCCAAGTTGGATCTTTACGGGTGCTTGGCTGCGTTCAAGAGCTTGATGATCGGTATTGGCGGTGATGAACTCCACGCCGCGCAATCCCAATTCCATCATTCGATCGACAGCGTTGCCACCCCCGCCCCCTAAACCGACCACCTTCAAAACCGGCATGTGAAAATCAGCAAACACTTCTGGCGATACGGAGTTGAAATTATTTGTATTCTCTAGGGCGATTTCAGGAGCAAAATTGAACATTACACACCTCATGAATAATTGTGGTTTGGGGTTTCGCAGTGCTCATAGTGGTGCAATAAGCGTGCCATTGTCATCTATCCGCTCGACAATACAACCTTTGGCGACCAATTCTCGGATTGCGGTCATTGAATGGTTCTCGATGTTGCCCACAATGGTCACTCGCTGAGCGCGACTGGCATCTGTAATTGAAAAACCGAGGGTGGATTTGTACTTTTTAACCAGCGGCCGGATCAGATCAAAGTGATAATCGGAAATGGCGTCCTCAAAAGTGGGGAGTAATACATAATGTTGAATTGGATATTGAACTGATTTCGGTGTACCGGTGGGATTATCAGGCACTCCAAGCTGTGATTTCAAAGCCTGGACAATTGGTTTGGTCTCTCCACTTAGCGAGCCACCCGGAGGGATCCAGGCCATATGGGCCTGAGGATCACCGGGTGAAGCTGAGAGTAGCCAGAATGCACCACCGATTACATTCGCGGGTAAGGGTTCAATTCCTGAAACCGGTTCACCAGTGAGTAATCGGGCAATCATCAAATTTTGATTAGAGTGATTTTCAAGCTGGGTGTCATCAATCAGGGCGCAACCCAATCCGAAAAGGAAAATTGGGCGGGACTTTACCAATACTGACTCGACCAGCGCGTTATACCAATCGAAAATTCGAAATCCTTGGTGATCTTCTTCTCCAGGAGGGGTAAAGTAAGGACGGGTTGCCGGCCAGCGTTCAGGACCCCCCGCGCCCCAATTGAGCGGACGATTACCAGTCCAGGACAAGGCTCCAATGACTAATCTGTCGAGTAAGTGTTGATGGCCCCGTCGCTGAATACCAGCCAACGCGGCGGGGAGGAAGGCCGTATCCCAGTAATCACCCCCAGGTTTGAGCGGCGGAAAAATGGGAGTCAACCCCATCTGAATGCATAATTCTGCCAGTGGTATAAAACGATCTAGAAACCGTTCCACTAAATCGGATTGAGCCCAATTGGCTGTTTTCCAGGTCGTCCGTAGATTAGGAAAGTCGAACAGGGTGATGTAATTAACCCCCCACTTGGCATAGACCTCGAATAGAAGCTGTAGGGTTTCGTACGGGGGAATCTGATCGGGCGCAAATTTAAAATGCAGTATCGGTTCAATTTTGGCAGAAATTAACTCCTGAATGAAATGCTCAGGAATCGCCCGTTCGGGCGGCGCGATTAATACCAACCATTGCGCGTTGAGTGCCTGTAATTCTGGCAGCCAAATATCCAAATCTGGTTGACGATAGTGCTGCGTATCAGGGAAGTAGTGAAATCCGATGCGATTCATAAGTTGTTTGGGGGATCATTCGAGAGCTTTATTGCCAATGTTTTCAAGTTTGTCGGGTGAATGGATCCAGCCACAGTTCAATGTGCAAGGAATATGCCAAAACCATTCAATGCTATAATTCCGGCCATGCAATCTTCGCAACTTATTTGGCAGGGTTCTCTCTGTTTTTCCGGGCAATTCCCGGTGATCCAAATTGAATTTGGGGGCAATTTATGATTTTGGTAACGGGTGGAACTGGTTTTATTGGCCAAGTTCTCATTCGCCAATTGGTCGCGGCTGGCCATCGAGTGCGGTTATTAATCCGGCCCTCGAAACAATCGCCGCGGTTGCCGAAAGGCATCCCGGTAGAAGTGACCGTATCCAGCTTGAATGATGAACGCAGTTTGCGAGCTGCGATGGTATCCATTCATACGGTTTATCATCTGGCCAGTGTTGAACGGCGGGGTGCTGAGGCCGACTTAATGGCTACTGACGTTCAGGGGACTCGAAATATCCTCCAAGCGGCAGTTGAAGCCCAGGTGGATCGGTTTTTTTATGTCAGTCATTTAGGGGCAGATCGGGCCTCAGCCTTTCCCGTGTTAAAAATTAAAGCAATCGCGGAGGAATTTATCCGCCGGAGTGGTTTGGATTTCACAATTTTGCGCACGGCCATGGTTTTTGGCGTGAATGATGGCTTTACAACCGGCTTGGCCCAAACCGCGCGGGTTTTACCGTTTGTCTTTCTTCTGCCAGGCCTGGGAGATAATTTGTTGCAGCCGATTTGGGTTGAAGACTTAGCCACTTGCCTCACCTGGGCCTTAGATGATGAAGATTCCCGCCGACAAACGATCGAAGTTGGGGGTCCTGAATTTCTGACTTTTCGGGAAGTTGTCGAAACAATCTTGCGGAAAATTGGTGTCAAACGAACTTTGATATCGGTTTATCCTCCGGTCCTGCGTCTGATTACTGTCTTGCTGGAGTACGTGTTTCCCGCGCCCCCCATTTCTATTTATTGGTTGGATTATATGGCAACCAACCGGACCTGCTCCCTCGACACTGTTCCGCGGGTGTTTAACTTGCTCCCTGCCCGATTCTCCCAGCGAATAGATTACCTCGAGACCCGCCATTGGCGTCGGGCGTTGGTGCGGTCTATATTTCGTCGTCGAAAAACTTAAATGAGTGTTGCCTCTTCTTTCCAGATTCGAATACTAAAATCTCCCCCCGAAATGGCCGCCGTCGAGGTCCTACAGCGCCTCATCTGGCCAGGAGATGAAACCGAAATTATTCCCGTTCATATGTTACGGGCGATCGAGCACAATGGGGGTCTGGTCATCGGGGCTTTTGAGGGCCAGGAGTTAGTGGGTTTTGTCTTGGGTTTTCCAGGATTGGAAGAAACTGCGACCGGCCCGCGGGTGCACCATACTTCTCACATGGCTGGGGTTCATCCCGACTATCGCGATGCTGGCTTAGGTTTCTTGCTCAAACGAGCCCAATGGCAACTGGTTCGACAACAAAAGGTGGATCGGATCACATGGACTTATGATCCGCTTCAAAGTCGTAATGCCAATCTAAATATTTTGAAATTGGGAGCCATTTGTAATACGTATATCCCCAATTATTACGGAGAAATGCGCGACGGAATCAATGTGGGGATGCCTTCCGACCGCTTTAAAGTGGATTGGTGGGTAAACTCGAATCGAGTAATCAAAAAATTGAGTAAGAAACCACCCAGGAAATTAGATTTAGCCCATTATCTGAGTGCAGGTACCCCCTTTATCAATCAATCGGAAATTAATTCTGCTGGCTTAGTTGAGCCTATATCAATTGACCTCGATCTCTCCAAGGTCCACCCGCCTTTACTGCTCCTGGAAATTCCAGTAGATATTCAAGAAATTAGGGTCAAGGATCAGGATTTAGCCATTGCCTGGAGCCACCATATTCGCACCCTCTTTTCCCACTATTTTGAACGTGACTATTTTGTAACTGATTTTGTTTATTTATCCGGCTCACAACCACGGAGTTTTTATGTTTTGAGTTACGGCGAAGCGACTTTCTAATCAATCCAGCTGGATTGTGCTGATTTAGTACATTGTAAAAAGATTAGCTATCTGACACTTTTTCTTAGGACGCGGATACACGCTGATGAACGCGGATGAATGTGCAGAAGATTGGCGCATTTCTTGATTAAACACAAAGCTTCCGTGTAAATCCGCGCTCGTCCGCGTCCTATCAAATGAAACTGTCCGGTAATGAATCTTGACAATGTAAATAAAAGGAATTCCGATGAACTTTGAAAAAATAAACCTTTACCATCTCCGCATGCCCCTTCAGTCTCATTTTGAAACCTCGTTTGGACGAATTTATGAGCGCGAATGTATTTTGATCGAGGTTTTTTCCGAAGGCCTCGTTGGATATGGTGAATGTGTCGCGGACCGTGATCCGGGGTATGCATATGAAACTGTAGGAACCTCGTGGCACATCCTAAAAGATTTTACGATCCCGGCCTTATTGGGAAATGATGTTGAGTCTGCTGAAGCTCTGCAAACCCGTCTAAAACCCATTAAGGGTCACAACATGGCTAAAGCGGGTCTGGAAATGGCATTGTGGGATCTCCTGGGTAAAAAAGAAAATAAACCTTTGTCGGCGCTGCTGGGTGGTTCCCAGAACCAAATACCAGTGGGGGTCTCGGTGGGTTTGCAAGATTCTCCCGAAATTCTGGTCTCAACGGTAAGCGCTTATTTAGAGGCGGGTTATGGCCGCGTCAAATTGAAAATAAAACCCGGACGCGATGTCGGTGATGTCCAGGCGGTTCGCAATCGCTTTCCCGATTTGCAATTGCAAGTCGATGCAAATTCAGCTTACACACTCGAAACAGCCGCCGCTTTGCTACCATTAGATGACTTGGATTTATTACTGATCGAGCAACCCCTCGCCGAAGATGATTTATGGGACCATCGCACCTTACAAACCCAGTTCAAAACCCCGTTGTGTTTAGATGAAAGTATTACCGCTCCGCGCCATGCCCGGCAGGCCTTGGAAATGGGATCCTGCCGGATTGTGAATATCAAACCTGGTCGGGTCGGCGGTATCAGTCAGGGCATCGCAATTCATGATTTGTGTCTGGCCGCAGGGGTTCCCGTTTGGTGTGGGGGGATGTTGGAGACCGGGGTGGGCCGGGCGGCGAATTTAGCCCTGGCAGCCCTACCGAATTTCCAACTTCCAGGAGATATTTCGGCGACAGATCGTTATTACGCCCAAGATATCACTACCGAACGCTTTGTTCTCAACGCCGACAGTACGATTGACGTGCCCACCGGGCCAGGTTTAGGTGTGACGATTAATCCCACCGCTTTAGAGAAGTTTACGGTTACCCAAAAAACATTCTCTCAGTAAATCTGTTTCTATCAGGAAAAATTACGATGAAAATATATGATATTACGATCCCAATCACGCCGCGAATGCCGGTTTGGCCGGGAGATTCGGGTGTCTCACGGGAATTGGTATCGAAAATTTCCGAAGGGGATACCGCCAATGTGAGCCACCTTTCTTTAGGCGTCCATACCGGAACCCATGTGGATGCACCGTTTCATTTTATTGACGGCGCCCCCACCCTGGAGCAGGTACCCTTAGAAACTTTCGTCGGTCCGGCGACTGTGATTGAAATCTCCAATTCGACTTTGATCACAGAAAGCGACCTGCAGCGCGTGGTTATCCCATCCCAAGTGGAACGCCTGCTGATTAAAACGAGTAATTCTGCACTCTGGGCTAAAGGTGAGAATGAATTTCAACCTGATTTTGTCGCCCTCAGCCCAGAAGCTGCGAACTGGGCAGTAGAAAACGGGATTCGACTGGTGGGAATAGATTACCTATCCATCGCCCCCTTTAAGGCTTCTCGCCCTACCCATGAGATTTTACTTGGGGCGGGGGTAGCAATTTTGGAAGGAATTGACCTCTCGGCGGTGAGTCCGGGGCAGTATACTTTATATTGTTTACCCCTAAAACTAGACCAATCAGATGGCGCCCCCGCGCGGGTGGTCTTGACGGCATTGGACTAGGTTATCTTGAACTAAAGATGACAGTCACTTGGTGAGAATCTTTAACCACAGTGCATGCGGAATGTGCGGTGTATTCTATGTTTTTCTCCGCGCACTCAGTGCTCTCTGTGGGTAGTTTTTGGTTGCGGCTGTAGGTCGCGTTATGGGATAACCCCGGGAACAGGCAGCGTATAGCCACCATCAACAACGATCACTTGGCCGCGAATCATGGCCGCCGCCGGTGAACATAGAAATGCTGTCACTGCGGCCACATCGTCGACAGTAACCAATCTGCCCGCCGGTGTCAGGGATTTTGCCCGGTCAATTAGATTTTCATTTTCACGGATGGCATCAAAGTGTTGCAAAGCTGCGGTCAATACGATGCCGGGGGAGACTGCATTCACGACAATATTTTTCGCTGCCAGTTCAATTGCCAAATAACGAGTGATACTTTCAAGCGCGGCTTTGCTAGCTCCCACTGCAACATAATCTGGCAGAACTCGGGTTCCCCCAGGGCTGGAAATACTCACAATCGCGCCCCCTCCTTGGGGCTCCATCAATGGAGTTGCTTTTTGGGCCATAAACAACAAAGATCGGGCGTTGATATTTAGCGACCAGTCCCAACCTTTCGGCCGTTGCTCCAATACCGGCCGGTTAAATCCGGAGGCGGCATTGTGGATTAAATAATCCAGATGTCCAAATTCGGTGTTTACCTTTTCGAACAGGTGATCGATTTGGTCGATTTCGCCAATATTGGCTTTGACGACCACCGCTTGGCATCCAAGGTCTCGAATTTCGGCTGCGGTCTTTTCGGCCGGTTCGCGGTTGCGGAAGAAATTTATCACAATATCGGCGCCTAAGGCGGCAAAATGGAGACCAATTGCTCGGCCGATACCGCGTCCTGATCCGGTAATAAGGGCAACTTTGTTTTTCATTGGCTTGGTAAGATTTTGCATATTCTCGTACTCCAAAGCTGGAATGACGTGATTATAATGCTTCTTGGTTGAAGTTTACAGATCACAAACGATGATAAAATTGACATACAAACATTACCTAAAAAGGAGAAAATCATGGACGAACTGGTCAAATTAGTTGTAGAGAAGACGGGTATTCCCGAAGCGACGGCCAAGCAAGCGGTAGAAACTGTGATCGATTATCTCAAAGATAAATTACCCGCTCCGATTGCCGGTCGTCTGGATGATGTTCTGGAAGGTGGCGCCGGAGATATGCTGGGTGGTTTAGGTGGGTTGTTGGGCGGCAAGAAATAAGCCAGGAGAACGTTAATGACAACCGAAAACCCCAATGAAGCCGAACCACGCGTTCATGTTGTTCAGCCTGGTGAAAATTTGTCCGCAATTGCCCAAAAATATTATGGAGCGGAAAACGCCGCGCATTGGATCACAATTTATAACTTCAATCGGGAAGTTGTGGGGGATAACCCCGATTATATCCAGGCCGGAATCTCATTGGTCATTCCTGACCTGACTGATTTTTTAACCGATTGAACCCTTGACATTGAAGAAAACGAACACCCCTCGAATTATCGGAGGGGTGTTTTTGATTGAAGAAGGTGAAATTTAGGCTGCAGACAGGTGGTTAATGTGTGGGGTGCAATACGCCCCAAATCTGACGTCCATGGAGTCGTTCATGATCGGCTGTGATCCGGAGCAATTCTTTGAGTTCTGTGGGGCCAAAGATAGCATGCCGGAACGGACGCTGCCAATCTTTAAGTTTGAGTTGGTCTAATAGGGCCAGGGTTTCTTTGCGAGCTGTCAAAAATTCTTCGAATGCAGCTGGGCCATCCTGATCAATATACGCTCTCTCTGCAGCCCACGAATCGGTATCAACGCCTGAAATGAAAGGGTTGTCTTGGGTCAAAATTTTCTGGAAACGAGGCAAGTTGACTTCAATTTCAACATCTCGGAGATGGACGATAATTTCTGTCAGACTCCACTCCTGGGGCTGAGGCCGTTGGGCCCACTGATCAGGGGGAATTTCGGTCAACATGCTATGCAAGGCGGCAGGGGAACCCCGCATGATGGCCTGCAATGCAGACGGGCTGGAAAATGTGGGGGTTAAATTCTTGATCGGAGTTTTATCTATCCAGGGTAAGATATCCTCCAAATTTCCAGACCCGGTGGGGGTCGGAAAATCAGCCTCTGTTTGGGTATTGTCCGTTGATATCCAGAAAACTGAAATTTCCATCCCCAGCGCACCACGGACATCATGGTCGAGATCATTTCCGATCATGATGATCGGCCCCTCTGGCCATCCAATTCGACCCAAAAATTCGGCAAAATAGGCCGGGTTTGGTTTCGCAAAATGGAAGGTTTCGAATGATGGGATCAAATTGAATGGAAATTTTTCTGGGGATAATCCGGCCCATTCAAGGCGTTGAATGATCGCGGTTAGTGGAAACACGGGGTTGGTCGCGATCCCTATTTGATAATCCCGCTCCACAGCCGCCGCGATAAAATCCACCGCCGCAGATCGAAATTGAGTCAATGGTTGCAACGATGGAAATTCTTCTGCATAAAATTGCTGAATAGGCTCAAGTACCTCGGCCTCTGTTAATCCCTGGGGGTGATAAAAATGGGAATCAAACGCGGTTTTCAAGGTTCGGTCCGGCCAGGGGTTCTTAAACATTTGTTGGGTGGCAGCCAACATCGTTTTGACCATCGTTTCAGGCGGTGTATAAGCGGCAATATGCTTTCCCAGCGCGCCCAAGTAAGCTGGGATGAAGGTTTCCATTTTATTGCCAAGGAGGGTATCGTCCAGATCAATTAGCAGGGTCAGCGTCATGCGGGGCTCCAGTGAAGGCGGGGGGTAATGTGTGGCACTGTCCGCAGCCGATATGCGGTTCAGCGACTCTACTTTTGGATTTCTGGCAATAAGCACTGACTCTGACTTGACGTCTGATAAAGGGGAAGGGTCGGTGAATGTCTCCGCTTAGTTCCATGGTTACACACGCATTGGCCTGATGAATGCCAGGAACCGGGCAGGTGTAACAGAGGTCCGACGACCAATTTTGGGGCGGCATAGCTTTGGCCAGCAAACGACACTCTTCTCGGTTGCGGCCGCGATGGTAATCGCCATAAAAATATTTACATTCTTTTCCGGCAGGTGTACGCATGCGGCAAATTATAGCATGTTACCTGGTGCAGATAGGCCGGTTGGCGGGATCAAATAGGGCAATCGCATGTAACCTTAAACGGCAGTTAAAACTGCACCGACAACTGCGAAGTCGCCCTTCGGCGACTGGGTTTCAACCTGCGGAGGCAGGTTTTGCCAGCGCATATGCGCCAGTTGCTGCGACTTCAGTCGCCTTGTTTTCATTAACATGCGATTGCCCTACGGGATCAAATTGCCCTGATTTGGCGGTTAAAAATAAAAACTCCCGGCCCAATTTTGAGCAAGGAGCTTTTCGTTTGTTTTCGTGAGTTTGAATTTAAACTCGAGTTACATATGTGCCAGTGCGGGTATCTACGCGAATGATGTTGCCAACTTCAACAAAAGCCGGGCAATCTACTTCCAAGCCGGTTTCAACAGTGACTCTTTTGGTAACCCCGGTAGCTGTATCCCCACGGACTGAGGGCAAGGCTTCGGTAACTTCCAGTTCAATTGTGGTGGGGAGATCAATATCAAGGGGCTCGCCTTCATAGAAGGTGAGCTTCAACTCTAGCCCTTCTTTTAAGTAGCTGGGAGCATTTCCAAGAGAATCTCCGGGTAAAGCCGGTTGCTCGTAAGTTTCTAAATCCATAAAGTGGTAAAACTCGCCATCGGAGTATAAATATTGGACATTGTGAAAATCTAACCGAATATCTTGGACTCGATCACTGGAGTTGAACGTCTTATCGATGGTCGCGCCAGTACGGAGATTGCGGGCCTTAACCCGAATAGTAGCCTTGCCACGGCCAGGTTTGTGATGGGAATATTCCAATACTTTGAAAATATGATTATCTAGTTCAAAGGTTACGCCCTTGCGGAGTTCATTTACATCAATCATTGCTCTATTCCTTGAGAAAAAG